>JBFMFL010000395.1:0-5520 GCA_040752145.1 Gemmatimonadota bacterium | reverse complement strand
CCAACTACTTCCTGTTCTTCTTTCCCGCGGTGGGGCTCGCCGCCTGGTACGGCGGGCTGGGCCCGGGCCTGCTCTGCGCCGCGCTCTCCGCCTTCTCCTCCGCGTACTTCCTGTTCGCCCCCGCGCGCTCCTTCGGAGTGGAGACCACGCAGGACCGCGTCCGGCTGGCGATGTTCGTGGCGGTGGCCTGGCTGCTCAGCTCGCTCAGCGAGCGGCTCCGCGCCGCCCGCGTCGCGGCCGAGGACCGGGCCGAGGAGGCCACCCGCCTGGCCATGCAGCTCCAGGAGCAGGCCGCCGAGCTGGAGGTGCAGGCCGAGGAGATGCAGGCGCTCAACGTCGAGCTGGAGGAGCAGGTCGAGCAGGCCGCCGCCCTGCGCGGGGACCTGGAGGCCGCCAACGAGCAGCTCCGCGCCGCCGGCCGCGAGAGCGCCGGGACCCGCGACCGCCTGGCCGCCATCATCGGCACCGTGGCCGCGGGGGTGGTGGTGCTCGACGAACGGGGCGTCGTCACCCTCGCCAACCCCGCCGCCGAGCGCATGCTGCGCCTGCCGGGCGGCGGCGCCGGGCAGCCCTACGCCGCGCTCCCCCACCGGCGCCTGGGGCTGGACGGCGAGCCCCTCCCCCCCGAGCAGCACCCGGTGGCGCGGGTCCTCCGCGAGCGGGTGCCCGTGCACGGCTCCGTGTACCGGCTGGAGCACGCCGACGGCGGGCGCTCCGTCGTGCGGGTCAACGCCGCGCCCATGCCGGGGCCCGACGGGCGCCCGGCCGGGGTGGTCGCCTCCTTCGACGACGTCACCGAGGAGCAGCGCGCCCTGGACGCCCTGCGGGAGAGCGAGGCGCGCTTCCGCACCCTGGCCGACTCCGCCCCGGTGATGGTGTGGATGGCCGGCGTAGACGGGCTGTGCAGCTTCTTCAACCGCCCCTGGCTGGAGTTCACCGGGCGGACGCTGGACCAGGAGCTGGGGAACGGCTGGGCCGAGGGGGTGCACCCCGACGACCTGGAGCGCTGCCTGGACGTGTACACGTCGTCGTTCCGGGAGCGCAGCCCCTTCCGCATGGACTACCGGCTGCGCCGCGCCGACGGCGAGTTCCGCTGGGTGATGGACAGCGCCGTCCCCCTGTACACGCCCGGGGGCGAGTTCACCGGCTTCATCGGCTCGTGCATGGACGTGCACGACCGCCGGGCGGAGGAGGAGCGCGAGCGCTTCCTGCTCGGGGTGGGGAGCGTGCTCGGGGCCTCGCTGGAGCACGAGCGGACGCTGGCCGAGCTGGTCCGCCTCCTGGTCCCCGCCCTGGCCGACTACGCCAGCATCGACGTGGTGACCCCCGAAGGCGAGATCCGCCGCCTGGAGACCGCCCACGTGGACCCCGCCCTGGAGCGCGTCCTGCGCGACGTGTGGGAGCGCTGGCCCTACCGCGCCGACGAGCGGGTCGGCGTCCCCGAGGTGGTCCGCACCCGCCGCCCCGTGCTCCTCCCCGAGATCGACCCGGCGGAGACCGTGGCCTTCGCGCGCGGCGCCGAGCACCTGGAGCTGCTCCGCCGGCTGGGCCCGCGCTCGTACCTGTGCGTCCCCCTGGTGGCGCGCGGCCGCGTGCTGGGCGCCCTGTCGCTGGTGATGTCGGACTCCGGCCGCCGCTACGCCCCCTCCCACCTGGAGCTGGCGCAGGAGGTCGCCCGCCGCGCCGCCGTCGCCATCGACAACGCGCGCCTGTACGCCGCCGCGGTGGAGGCCAGCCGGGCCAAGACCGACTTCATGGCGGTGATGAGCCACGAGCTGCGCACCCCGCTCAACGCCGTCATCGGCTACACGGACCTGTTCCTGGCGGGGATCCCCATGCCGCTCCCGGAGCCGTTCCGCCCCCAGGTGGAGCGCATCCAGACCGCCGCCCGCCACCTCCTGCGCCTGATCGAGGAGATCCTCACCTTCTCGCGCATCGAGGCCGGCCGCGAGGAGGTGCACCCCGCCCCCGCCGACGCCGCCGCCATCGCCCAGGAGTCCGCCGCGCTGGTGGAGCCGCTGGCGCTGGAGCGCGGCCTCGCCTTCCGCGTGGACGCGCCCCCGGCCGGGCCGGCGCTGGTGACCGACGCCGGCCGGGCCAGCCAGGTGCTGGTCAACCTGCTCGGCAACGCCGTCAAGTTCACGGAAGCGGGCGAGGTGTCGCTGCGCGTGGCCGAGGAGCCGGACGCGGTGGCCTTCGTGGTGCGCGACAGCGGGGTGGGGATCGCGCCCGAGCAGCAGGAAAGGATCTTCGACCCGTTCTGGCAGGTGGACCAGTCCATCAGCCGGCGGGCGGGAGGCACCGGGCTGGGGCTGAGCGTGGCCCGGCAGCTCGCGCGGCTGCTGGGCGGCGACGTCACGGTGGAGAGCGGCGCGGGTCGGGGGAGCACCTTCACCTTCCGGCTCCCCCTTCGCCCGCCCGGCGCGTGACCGGGCGCGACCCGCGCCTCCCCGCGGCGCTGGCGGAGTTCGCGGAGCGCTTCGCCCGCGGCGAATACTGGGAGAGCCACGAAGTCCTGGAGGGCCCCTGGCGCCGGGGACGGAGCGGCTTCCACAAGGGGCTGATCCTGCTCGCCAGCGCCTGGGTTCACGTGGGCCGCGGGAACGCGCGCGGCGTGGCCGCCCAGCTGCGCAAGACGGTGCGCGAGCTGGCGCCCTTCCGCCCCGCGCACCTGGGGGTGGACGTGGACGCGCTGCTGGCCCACGCCGGCCGCCTGGCCGCCGCGGTCGCCGCCGACCCCGGGGGCGGGGGCGCCGCGTGGGCGCGGGCCTGTCCCCCGCCCGCCCTGGCGCCCGACCCCGCCGGCATCCGCGGCGACGAGCCCGAACTGCGCGACGACCCCGCGCCCGCCTTTTCCACCCCCGTTCCCGACGCCATGCACCCCCGCGCCGCCGAGCTGGTCCGCGAGCTGGACCTCCAGCCCCACCCCGAGGGGGGCCGCTTCCGCGAGACCTTCCGCTCGCACCTCCGCGTCCGCCCCGACCGCGCCCCCGCCGACCGGTGCGCGCTCACCACCATCTACTTCCTCCTCGCCGCCGGCGAGCAGAGCCGCTGGCACCGCGTCACCTCCGACGAGGCCTGGCACTTCTACGAGGGCGACCCGCTGGAGCTGCTCTGGCTGGACCCGGGCGGAGAGCGCTGCCACCGCGTGCTGCTGGGGCCGGTGGGCGGCGGGCGCGAGCCGGTGCACGTGGTGCCGGCCGGGTGCTGGCAGGCCGCGCGCCCCACGGGCGCGTTCACGCTGGTGGGGTGCACCGTGGGTCCCGGCTTCGAGTTCGAGGACTTCGCCATGCTCGACGCCCACCCCCAGGTGGCGGAGCGCATCCGCAGCCGGTTCCCCGACCTGGCCGGGCTGATCTGACCCGCGGGACGTTCACTGAACGTCCACTCCGCGGTTCACCGAACACCCGCCGGACGCCGGCGGCCGTGGCCCGGGGCTCTGCCCCCCTGGCGGAACTCCGGCCGCTCCCGCAGGTTATGCGGCGCGGGCGGCACGGGTGTTTCCCGGTACGCCCGATGCCTCCCCGCCCCACCGCAGTCCCGTCCCCCGAAGGCCGCCGCCGAACCCCGTCCGTGAGGACCCGCATGCGCACGCCTCTCCGCCTCGCCCTCGTCCTCCTCGCCGCCCTGCTGCACGGCTGCGGGGGGCACAACACCGAAAGCTGGTCCGGGGTCGGCGGCGCCGCCCCGCCGCCCCCGCCCATGGCTCCGTCCGCGCCGCCGCCTCCGGTCATGCCTGCACCCATGTCCGCGCCGGCGCCGGGGATCGCCGCGGACAGCGCGTTCGACGCCGAGGAGTACGCCCTGGTCCGGGAGAACCCGTTCCGGGACCCGTCCCTCCACCCGCTCTCCACCTTCGGGATCGACGTGGACCCGGCGTCGTACGCCAACGTCCGCCGCTTCCTGTCCGAGGGCCGCCTCCCGCCCAGGGACGCGGTGAGGATCGAGGAGCTGGTCAACTACTTCGACTACGACTACCCGTCCCCCGCGGGCGAGCACCCCTTCTCGGTGACGACGGAGGTGGCGCCGGCGCCGTGGAACCCCGCCCACCGGCTGGTGCACGTGGGCCTGCAGGGCCGGCGCGTGGCCGAGGAGGACCTGCCGCCCGCCAACCTGGTGTTCCTGCTGGACGTGTCCGGCTCCATGGCCGACCACGACAAGCTCCCGCTGGTGAAGACCGCGCTGCGGATGCTGGTGGAGCGGCTGCGCGAGGAGGACCGCGTCGCCATCGTGGTGTACGCCGGCGCCGCGGGGCTGGTGCTCCCCTCCACCTCGGGCGCGAACCGCGGCGCGATCCTGGAGGCGCTGGAGAAGCTGGACGCGGGCGGCTCCACGGCGGGCGGCCAGGGGATCCGGCTGGCGTACCGCGTGGCCCGGGAGAGCTTCCGCCAGGGCGGCAACAACCGCGTCATCCTGGCCACGGACGGCGACTTCAACGTGGGCGCCTCCAGCGAGGCCGAGCTGGTGCGGATGATCGAGCAGGAGCGCGCCGACGGGATCGCGCTGTCGGTGCTGGGCTTCGGGACAGGCAACGTCAAGGACGCCAGGATGGAGCAGCTGGCGAACCGCGGGAACGGCAACTACGCCTACATCGACGGCGCGCAGGAGGCCCGCAAGGTGCTGGTGGAGGAGATGGGCGGCACCCTGCTGACCATCGCCAAGGACGTCAAGGTGCAGGTGGAGTTCAACCCGGCCGCGGTGCAGGCGTACCGGCTCATCGGCTACGAGAACCGCCTGCTGGCCGCCGAGGACTTCGCCGACGACACCAGGGACGCGGGCGAGCTGGGCGCCGGCCACTCGGTGACGGCGCTGTACGAGGTGGTCCCCGTCGGCGCGCCCTCGCCGGCGCGCGGCGCCGACCGCCTGCGCTACCAGCAGAACCTCCCCACGCGCCACGCCGCCGCGGGCGGCGAGCTGCTGCACGTCAAGCTGCGCTACCAGCCCCCCGAGGGCGGCGCCAGCCGCCTGATGGAGCAGCCGGTGCACGACCGCGCGACCGCGGCCGCCGCCTCCGCCGACTTCCGCTTCGCCGCCGCCGTCGCCGAGTGGGGCCTCCTCCTGCGCGACTCCGAGTTCCGCGCGCAGGCCTCGCACGAGCAGGTGCTCGACCTCGCCCGCGGCGCTCTGGGCGACGACCCGCACGGCTACCGCCGCGAGTTCGTGAAGCTGGTGGAGGACTCGCGCAGGATCGCCGCCGTCGCCGGCGACAGGACAGGGAACAGGGAATAAGCCGACGGCCCTCACCCGGCTCGCTTGAGGCTCGCCACCCTCTCCCAATTCTGGGAGAGGGGACAACTACAGGTTTGGCAAGCAGTTCTCCCCTCCCTCGCTTGCGGGGGAGGGGCGGCGCGCAGCGCCGGGGGGGGGGCCCCGGCGGACGCCAGCGCGAGCCCCGCGTGAGGGATGTCGGCCCGGAGGGGCGAGACCCGGCGGGGCAGTTTCCGCCGGGGCTCGACTCCGTTGGGCTGCGTTGTTTGCAGCCCTACGGAGCCGCAGCCCGACCCCGGCGCCAGCCGGGGG
>JBFMFL010000394.1:0-5555 GCA_040752145.1 Gemmatimonadota bacterium | reverse complement strand
CCACCGCGCGGTGGGCGCCCTTCCTCGTCTGCCGTCCGGACCGTTCGGCGGCCGGCTTACTGCTGCGGCTGCTGGGCGGGGGCGGCCGCGCCGCGCAGCTCCTGGAGCCGGGCCAGCAGGGTCTGCGTCTGCGGGTCCACCTCGGCCATCCGGGCGACGATCCGCTCCTGGAAGCTCTTGATGCGGGCGGCCATGGCCGGGTCCTGCACCGCGCGCTGGCGCGCCGCGGCGAAGCCCTGCTGGAGCTGGGTGGCCTCGGCGGCCAGTTGGTTCAGCTTGGCGTTGTCCTTGGCGGTCTGCGCCGCGGTGACCTCGGCCTTGAGCGCCTCGGCGCGCGCCACCTGCGCCTTGTAGGTGGGGTCCAGGCGCTCCATGGTGGCGGTCATCTCGTTGCCGACGGAGTCCTGGGCCGCCTGGAAGGCCGGCTCCTGGAGGACGCGCTGCTGGATCTGCTGGAGGCGGGCCTGGATCTGCTGCATCTCCGCCTGGGCGGGGGGCTGCTGCTGCGGGGCGGCCGGGGCCTCCTGCGCGGCCAGGGCGGCGGGCGCGGCCGCGAGCGCCAGGGCGAAGAGCGAGGGTCGAAGCATCTTGAGCACGGAAACTCCTGCGGGTCTGTGGCTGCGCGGGGCGCGGGTACGGCGCGCACCGGCGGGTGCGCGCACTCGCCGCACAGAAACCCCACTCGGGCCGCGGAGTTCCACGGCCGTTCCGTTCACAACGCCCACGCCCGCCGCGAGTTGGCCGTACGGCCGGGGTGCCCGGACCCGCGGCCTGGCGGGTGCGCGCGGCCGTCCGTCCGCCCCTGGACCCCCCGCCCCCGCCCGTGTACCGTTGCCGCGTTCCGTTCCCCCCCGGTCCCGACGACACGCACGTGAGCAGCCTTCCCCCGTTCCTGGAGCTCCCCCCCGAGACCCGCCCCCCGCGCCCGCCGCGGAGCGTCCGCACGGCGGTGCTGCTCGCCCTGTTCTTCGGGCCGCTGGGGCTGTTCTACGTGTCCGCGGCCGGCGGCGTGCTGATGACCTTCGTCACCCTGGTGGCGGGGCTCTCCACGGTGGGGCTGGGGCTGTTCCTCGCCTGGCCGGTGTGCATCGCGTGGGCGTACATCGCCGCCGGGGCCACCCGGGACGACCAGGCGGGGAGCGCGCCGGACGAGCCGGGCGCTAGAACGTGAAGCCGCTGGAGAGCTGCACCCGGATGCGGCGGCGCAGCTCCGTCCAGCCGTCCGCGCCGCCGCGGCCGAACGGGTCGTAGACCACCTCGCCCAGCTGCACGTAGCCGCCCCCCTCCGCGCTCCTCGCCAGCAGCGGGTAGCGCCGGGCGGGCGAGGTGTCCACGGCCAGGTCCACGCGGAACGGGGCGGGGCGCAGCAGCCGGAGCCCCACCCCCGGGGAGAGCAGCGACTCCCGGGCGGGGAGCCCCGCCGGGGCTTCGTCGCCGGCGCCGCTCCACACCGTGCCGTAGTCCAGGAACGCGGCGAGCTGCGCCCAGGCCGCCACCCACACCCGCCCCTCCACGCCCGCCTCCAGCAGCGCGTCGCCGCCGGTGGCGCGGACGCGCACCCGCTCCGGGTCCACCTCCAGCCCCGCGCACCCGCCGGGCGTCCCCGCGCACGCCGGCGCGGCCGGGTCCGCGCGCAGCAGCAGGAACCTGGGGCCCAGCAGGTTGGCCGCGGCGCCGCGCACGCCCGCCGGCCCGCCCCCGAAGAGCCGCACCTGCGGCGGGAGGGGGCCGTCCCCGTCCAGCAGCACGGCGGCCCGCCCGCGCGCGCCCAGCTCCACGCGGCTCCCCACGAACCGCGTCGCCGAGCCCTCCAGCAGCGCCCGCGCGAAACCGTACTCGGAGCCGGTGGGTGCCCCGGCCGCGGCCAGGACCACGCGCGCCGTGGCGGCCCGGTCGGGCTGGAGCTGCCGCAGCCACGCCGGCCCGGTGCGCGGCCCCGGCACCGCCGCCCGCGCCCCCGCGGAGCTCCAGGCCAGGCTCGCCTCCAGCGGCGCCAGCGTCGCGGCGTCCGTCAGCGCCGCTCCCTCCTCCGCGGAGCACGCCCCGTAGACTCCGCAGAAGAAGAGCGCGCCGGCCGGGTTGTCCGCCCGCTCGGGCGCGTACGCGAGCACGCCCTGGATCCCGCGCGCCAGCTCGCGCACCACGCCCAGGCGCGCGTCCACGCCGCGCCGCACGTACGCCCCCGCCTCGGTCTCGCGGCGCACCCCGGCGTCCAGCAGCAGCCACCCCGCCGGCCCCAGCGGCTGGCGCAGCTCGCCGCGCAGCAGGTAGTCCGGGTCGGTGAAGGCGCCCTCCTCGTCGTCCGCGCCCGCCCGGCACAGCGAGTCGTCCAGCTGCTCGCGCAGCAGGTTGGCCGTCCCCACGGTGAGGGTGAA
Organism: Gemmatimonadota bacterium; assembly: GCA_040752145.1. Lineage (GTDB taxonomy): Bacteria > Gemmatimonadota > Gemmatimonadetes > Longimicrobiales > Longimicrobiaceae > JAFAYN01. Next base: position 3,180 of record JBFMFL010000394.1, on the reverse strand, counting down.
GGTGCGCGGGGCGCCCAGGAAGTAGCGGCTCCCCCACCACGCCGCCGCCTGCAGGCAGCGGGTGGAGGAGATCCCCCCGTTCCCCTGCGCGGCCCGCACCCGCCCGGTCCCCACCGTCACCCGGGTCGCCACCACGCCGCCGCCCTCCGGCGCCGGCGCGAACTCCACCCGCGCGCTGTCCACCACCGGCAGCGCGAACAGCCGCTCCCGCGTGCGCTCCAGCGCCGCGGTGGAGAAGCGCTCGCCCGGGCGGTACGCCAGCCGCGCCCGCACGTCCGCCTCCGTGAGCGGCGCCTCCGCGCGCACCTCCACCGGCCCGAACACGGCGACGGGCCCCGGGGTCACCTCCAGCACCACGTCCCCCGCGCCCGCGCCGCCCGCGGCATCGACCTGGGCGAAGGCGTAGCCGCGCTCCGCCAGCTCCCCCGCGATCAGCCGCTGCGTCGCCTCCAGCAGCGGCAGCGCGTACGGCTCCCCCGCGCGCAGCGGGAGCACGGGGAGCGCGAGCGGCGGGGCGAGCGTGTCCACTCCGCGCACCACCAGTGAGCGGACCCGGAGCGGCTCGCCCTCCGCCACCCGGAACACCACCGCCGGCCTGCCCCCGCGCTCCCGCACCTCCGCGGTCGCGTCCGCCGTGGGAAAGCCCCACGCGCCGTACACCGCCTCGATCCGCCCCTCGTCCGCGCGCACCGCGGCGGTGTCCAGCGGCTCGCCGCGGCGCGTCCGCACCGCGGCCTCCAGCAGCCGGCGGTCGACGGCGCGCACGCCCTGGAACGAGACGGAGCGGACGGTCGGCGGGGCGGGGGACTGGGCGCGCAGAGCCTGCACGCCCGCGGCGGCGAGCAGGGCGAGCACGGGGAGAAGGGCAGCGCGCATGGGGCGACGTCTCCTGCGGTGTGGTTGCGGCCCGCGGACGCAGCTGGATGCCCCGCGTGAGGGATGCCGGCCCGAAGGGGCGAGACCCGGCGGCAGTTTGCCGGGGCTCGACTCCGTTGCAGACGGTAGTTTCGTCTGCTACGGAGCCGCAGCCCGACCCGAGCGCCAGCGAGGGGCACGCCCAGACCGTGTCGTTCCGAAGCTCAGCGCTCCAACTGCTCCCCGGTGCGCAGGTCGTACGACGGACCCTCGATCCAGAACAGCAGGTGCTCGGCGTCCGGGAGCTCCGGGTGGGGCCTCACCAGCTCCACCGCCCAGAGCGGGTCCACCACCCCCGGCCGCACCATCCGCTCCACCGTTTCCGGCTCCGTCCCCACCACCTTCACCACCGCCGGCGTCTCCAGCTCCACCAGGCTGGTGTCCAGGTAGCGGAGGTCGTACGCCACCAGCCGCTGGGCGGTGAACGTCCAGCCGCGGTGGATCGCGTAGTCCTCGCGGACGGTGTCCAGCACCCACTGCCGTAGGAGGTCGGTCTCCAGCATCGCGCGCGTTCCGGTGTGTCGTCGGGCCGTGTCCGCCGCCACGGAGCACGACCCGTTCCGCGCGCCGCGGACACGGCCGCGGGGCGATGCGCGCGTCGCGCGAGTGGCCCGGCCGACGGCGGCGGCGCACGGCGAGCTTGCTAGATGTATTTACGGACATATTTTGTGGTATAACCCGGGGTGATCGAGCGCAAACCTCTGCAGGAGCCCGCCATGGCACACGTGCTGTTCTTCATCGCCGAAGCCGGGGGACACTACAGCGCCAGCTGGGGGCTGGCGGCGCAGCTGCGCGAGGCGGGGCACACCGTCACCTACCTGGGCCAGGAGCGAGCCCGCGCCACGGTGGAGGGGCAGGGCTTCGCCTTCGAGACCGTGCCCTTCCTCCTGCCGCACCGCATCGGCGTGATGCCGCGCCCCGGGCAGCGCTGGGGGCCGCGCCACCACCTGCAGGCGTGGCTGGTGCGCCGCGGGCACGGGCGCGCGCTGCTGGCCATGGCGCCCCAGGTCCCCGCGATGACCGCCGAACTGGTCGGCAGGCTCCGCCCCGACCTGCTGGTCTTCGACCCCTTCCGCCTGGGGTGGTACGTCCCCTTCCACGCGCACGGCATCCCCGCCGTCGCCTTCAGCTCCAAGCCGCTCCTGTCCCCGGACCCGCTGGTCCCGCCGTACACCTCGGGCGTGGTCCCCGACCCCTCCCCGCGCGGGCGCCTCCGCGTCCGCCTGGCCTGGCTCCGGGTCCGCGCCGCCTACCTGAAGCACCGCCTGGCGGTCGTGGCCGAGAGGGTCCTGACCGGCTACTCGCACGTGCGGCTCCTGGGCATCCTCGCCCGGCAGGCCGCCTACCCGCTGCGCCGCGCCTGGGCCACGCGCCCGCTGCACTTCGACCTGCGCCTGCGCGGCATCCCCGAGCTGGTGCTCTTCCCGCGCGAGTTCGACTTCCCGCGCGAGCGCCCTCTGCCGCCGGACGCCGTGTACGTGGGCCCCTGCGTGTACGCGGGGCGCGTGGAGGAGCCGTTCCCCTGGGACCAGGTCCCCGCCGGGCGGAGCGTCGTGCTGTGCTCGCTGGGGACCATGCCGCACAACTACGACGCCGCGGGGGTGGACTTCCTGCGCCGCGTGGTGGCCGCCTTCGCGGGCGACCCGCGCCGCGTCCTGGTGCTGGTGTCCGGGGGCGAGGCCGTGACCCGGGCGCTGGGGCCGGTGCCCGCCCACGTGCGCGTGTGCGAGTGGGCGCCGCAGCTCCAGGTGCTCGCCCGCGCCGATGCGATGATCACCCACGGCGGCGCCAACTCCATCCGCGAGTGCATGACGGCCGGCGTCCCCGTGCTGGTGTACCCGTTCCGCGCCGACCAGCCCGGCAACGCCGCCCGCGTCGTCTTCCACGGCCTGGGCCTGCGCGGCGACCACCGCCGCGACGACCCCGCCGAGATCCGCCGCAAGCTGGACGCGCTCACCGCCGACGCCGGCATCCGCGAGCGGGTGCAGCGCATGCGCGAGGCGTTCGTGCGCGCCGACGAGGAGCGCGCCGCCGCCGCCTTCGTCGAGCGCTTCCTCCGCGAGAAGGGCAGGGCGGGCGCCGCAGCGGAGCCCGTCGCTCTCGCCGGAGCCGGCCACCACGCGCTGTAGGGCAGCGATCTCCCTCACGCGGCAGGCCCCCTCCCCCGGCCCCTCCCCCGCAAGCAGGGGAGGGGAGAACTGCCTGCCCCACCTGTAGTTGCCCCCTCTCCCAGAATTGGGAGAGGGTGGCGAGCCTCAAGCGAGC
>JBFMFL010000393.1:0-5564 GCA_040752145.1 Gemmatimonadota bacterium | reverse complement strand
CGGCGCCGTGGTCCCGCGCTGGCGGGTGCTCCCGCTCCCTGCGCCGGTCGCCGGCGCCGCGGAAGTCGCCGCGGAGGTCCCGTCCGTCCCGGTCCCTGGTGCTCCCGGGGTCGCGATCACCGCCGGTGCGGAGCAGGCCGTCGAGTTCGCAGACGGGACAGCCGACGCCACGCTCCCGCCGTCAGCCGACGCGTCGCGCTCTCCGGCTCGCGGCGAAGTGCTGTCGGCGAATGCGGGTGTCGAGAGGCCGCAGGCGATGGGCTGGAAGACGCTCCTGCTCCTCGCCTGGGCGGCGGGGACGGCGCTGCTGGCGCTGCGGCTGGGCTTCGGGCTGGCGCGGGTGTGGTGGCTGGAGCGCCGCGCCGAGGAGATCACCGACGACGCGTGGGTGCGCGCGGTGGACCTGCTCGCGCGCCGGCTGCGGGTGGGGCGCATCGTCACGCTGCTGCGCGCGCCGGGCGCCACGGTGCCCATGACCTGGGGGCTGCTCCGCCCCGTGGTGCTCCTCCCCGCTGAAGCCGATGGCTGGGACGACGAGCGCCGCGCGGCGGTGCTGGCCCACGAGCTGGCGCACGTCCGCCGCTGGGACGCGGCGACGCAGTGGGTCGCCCACCTGGCGCGGGTGCTCTTCTGGTTCAACCCGCTGGTGTGGATGGCCTGCCGCCGGGTGTGCGAGGAGCGCGAGCACGCCTGCGACGACGCCGTGCTGGCGATGGGGACGCAGCCCACGCGCTACGCCGACCACCTGCTGGAGATCGTCCGCGCCCTGGGCACCGCCGAGGGGCCCGCGGCGGCGCTCGCCATGGCGCGCCGCTCCCAGTTCGAGGGGCGCCTGCTCGCCATCCTGGACCGCGCCACCCCGCGCGGCGGGGTGACGCGGCGCGGCGTGCTCGCCACCCTCTGTGCCACCGCGGCGTGCGTGGTGCCGCTGGCCGCCCTCGGCGCGGCGCCCTCGGCCCCCGGTCCGCGGCCGGCGCCGGCGGAAGCCCGCCAGGCGCGCCCGGACGCGCTCGATGAAGGCTCGCCCGCCGTCCGGGGTCCCGCCGCGCCGCCGGCCGATACGGGCGTGCCCGCCGACCCGGCGGAGATCCCCGCCGCCGAATCGGCCATGCCGGCGCCGCCCACCGTGCCGGCCGGGAGTGCGGAGAGCCCGGAGGTCGCGGCGGTGTGGACGCTGGCGGACGACGGCGCGCGGGCCCGCTACCTGGCCGGGCTGGTGGAGCAGCGCCCGGACTCCGGAGTGTACGCCGAGATCGCGCGGGCCGCGGCGCGGATGTCCTCGCCGTCGTCGCAGCGGCAGGTGCTCGCGGCGGTGGTCGCCTGCCCCGGCGTCGGGCGGGAGGGAGTGGTCGCGGCGGTCGAGGCGGTGCCGGCCGTGCGCAGCAGCACCGACCAGCGCGAGGTGCTCGTGGCCGTGGCCAGGCACGGGTGGCTGCGCGACGCCGCGGTGCGCCGGGCGTACTTCCGCTCGCTGGAGACGGTGCCCGCCTCGTCGGACCGGCGCGAGCTGCTCCGCGCGGTGCTGGAGCGGGGGCACACGGACGCGGAGAGCATGGCCTCGCTGATCGCCGCCGCTGGGCGGCTGCCCACCAGCTCCGACGCGCGCGAGGTGCTGGCGCCCGCCGCGGCGACGGGGCGCGTCACCGGGCGGCTGCGCGACCTGTACGTCCGCGCCGCATCGCGGCTCTCCAGCGAGAGCGACCGCGCGTACGCCCTCGCCGCCCTGCTCGGCGGCGGGGACGGGACCGCGCAGCGCGGGAGCCGGGTCGAGGCGCAGGGCGCCGTGGGCAGGGTGACGCTCCCCACGGACACCCCGGACGCCGACGGCTGGACCACGCGCATGGTCCTCACCGACGGCACGCTGTCGTACGACGAGGAGCGCGGCGGGGAGGAGTGGCAGCTGGGGGTGGAGGGGAGGGACTTCATGGTGCAGACCCGCGGCACCACCTCGCGCGTGGTGGTCCGGCCGGGCGGCCGGGTGGTGCTGCGCGAGACCGGCCGCACCACGAGCACCCTGGAGATCCGCGCCGACGCCCGCGGCCGGGAGACCCGCGCCTTCCGGGCGGACGGCGCAGCGCGCCCCATGGACGCGGAGGCCGAGGCGTGGACCGCGGCGTTCCACGACCGGCTGTACCTGCACCTGACGCAGAGCCGCCGCGCCTCCGCCCGGACGGCGCGCACCCCGGAGGCGCCGCGTGCGCGCGACGGCGGCGCGGAGACCTGGTCCACCACGCAGGAGATCGAGGGCACGCACGACGACCGGCCCTCGCACCGCATGACCCTGCGCGCCCGCGGCGTCCGCGTCCGCGGCGGCGAGGTGGTGGGGATCCTCCCCGGCGGGTCGCTGGTGGTCGAGCAGACGCTGTATCCCGACTACCCCGACCCGGACCCGCTCCGGCCGCGGGCGGGCGGCACCACCACCCGCCGGCTGGAGGGGCGCCGCGCGGACGACGGCGCGGTGCGCTGGACCTACGCCGTGAACGGCGCGGAGCGTCCGTTCGGCGACGAGGGGCGCGCCTGGCTGGGCCGGATCCTCCGCAGGTACAACCGCTGACCCGGGCCCGGGGCGCCACGCGCCGATCTTGACACCTCCCCGTGTCCGCACGTGCCGAAAGTTCAGCACTCCCGACCCGGGAGATCCCCTCACCAGGAGCAGGGACATGGCCCACATGGTCGTACGCCGGCTGTCGTACCTCGTCGCGGGGATGGTGCTGCTGCCGGGGATGCCGGCGGCGCAGGAGGCCCCCGCGTCCGCGGCGCCCCCGCAGCGCCCCCGCGCGGAGGCGATGGAGGTGCGCGGCCGGGCGCCGGCGGTGGACGGGCGCCTGGACGAGCCGGCGTGGGAGGGCGCGCCCGCGCTGGCCGGGCTCACCCAGAAGCTTCCGCAGGAGGGCGCCCCGGCCGCGGAGCGCACGGAGGTTCGCTTCCTGTACGACGACGACGCGCTGTACGTGGGCGCTCGGATGTACAAGGACCGCCCCGCGGCGCTGCGGGCGCCGGTGAGCCGCCGCGACAACGGGGCGCAGGCGGAGCGCATCCTGGTGTCGCTGGACACCTACGGCGATCGCCGCACCGCGTACACCTTCGGCGTGACCGCGGGGGGAGCCCGGCTGGACTGGTCCCACCCCTCCGACTCCGAGGCCGCCACCGACGCCTCGTTCGACCCGGTGTGGACCGCGCGCGTCCGCCACGACTCCCTGGGGTGGACGGCGGAGATGCGGATCCCCTTCTCGCAGCTGCGCTTCACCCCCCGGCCCGTGCAGCTGTGGGGCGTGAACGTGGCCCGCATGACCCCGGAGAGCGACGAGGAGGCGTACTGGGTGATGGTCCCCCCGCGCGAGACCGGGTGGGCCTCGCGCTTCGGCGAGCTGGCGGGGATCGCGGGGGTGCGGCCGTCGCGCCGGGTGGAGCTGCTCCCCTACGTGGCCAGCGGGGCGGCCTACACCTCCAGCCCCGGCGCCGGCAACCCGTTCGACGACGGCAGCGAGTACACGGCCCGCGCGGGCGGCGACCTCAAGATGGGGCTGGGGCCCAACCTGACGCTGGAGGCCACCGTCAACCCCGACTTCGGCCAGGTGGAGGCCGACCCCGCCGAGGTCAACCTCAGCGCCTTCGAGACCTTCTTTTCCGAGCGGCGCCCCTTCTTCACCGAGGGGAGCCAGCTCCTCTCCGCCGGCAGCTACTTCTACTCCCGCCGCATCGGCGCGGCGCCGCGGCCGGCCATGGTGTTCGGGCTGGCGGACCGGCTGGTGGGGGAGTACGACTACCTGGACGAGACGGGGAACACCACCATCCTGGGCGCCGCCAAGCTGACGGGGCGGCTCGCTTCCGGCACCTCCGTGGGGGCGCTGGCCGCGCTCACCGGCGCCGAGGACGCCACCGCCTTCACCGCCGGGACCGGGGAGTTCCGCGAGCTGCGCGTGGCGCCCCGCACCGGCTACGGGGTGGTCCGCGTGCAGCAGGAGGTGGGCGGCGGCTCCACCGTGGGCGCGGTGCTCACCGGGGTGGAGCGCGGCCTGTCCGGCTCCGACCCGCTGCGGGCGTACCTGCACGACCGGGCGTTCAGCGGCGGCGCCGACTGGAACCTGCGCTTCCGCGGCGGCGAGTACGTGCTCACCGGCGACGCGGGCTTCAGCTGGGTGGCGGGCGACTCGCTGGCGCTGCTGCGCACGCAGCGCTCGGCCGTTCACCTTTTCCAGCGCCCGGACGCCGGGCACGTGGAGGTGGACCCGTCGCGCACCTCGCTAGGGGGCCTGCGCGGCTCGCTGGGGCTGGCGCGCGAGGGAGGCACCCACTGGCTGTGGAGCGCCACGGTGGACGCCCGCACGCCGGGCTTCGAGCTCAACGACGCCGGCGCGCAGGGCTTCGGCGACCGGGTGGGCGCCAACGGGCTGCTCACCTACCGCGAGACCCGCCCGCGCGGCCCGTTCCGCAGCTACAGCCTGGAGCTGGGGAGCGAGAACCAGTGGAACAACGAGGGCATCCGCACCTGGGGCGCCATGACCGCCTTCGCCCGGAGCACCCTCCGCAATTTCTGGCGGCCGACGGTGGGCGGCTGGATCGACTTCCCCGCCCAGAGCGACAACGCCACCCGCGGCGGCCCGCTGATGGGGACCCCGCGGGGGTGGCGGCTGATCGCGGCGCTGGGCAGCCCCAGCAACCGCGCCACGCGGCTGCGGACCCAGCTGGACTGGGGCGGGGGATCGCAGGGGCAGGAGTTCGGGCGGATCATCGCCGGGCTCTCCTTCCGCCCGGCGCCCCGCTGGCAGCTGGGGGTGGACGAGACCTTCACCCGCTGGACCGACACGCGCCAGTTCGTGGACGCGCTCCCCGGCGGCCCGGCGGCCACCTTCGGCAGGCGGTACGTGTTCGGCGTGATCGACCGGAGCGAGCTGGTGACCCAGCTGCGGGCCGCGTACCTGTTCACCCCGGAGCTGTCGCTGGAGGCGTACGTGGAGCCCTACGCCGCCAGCGGCCGCTACGTCCGCCTGGGCGAGCTGCCGGCGGCGCGCAGCCGCGCGCTGCGGGTGTACGGCACCGACGGCACCACCATCGAGCGCCGCGGCGACGAGTACCTGGTGAGCGACGGCGGCGCCACCTTCACCGTGCCCTTCGGCGACTTCAACGTGCGCTCGCTGCGCAGCAACGCCGTGCTGCGCTGGGAGTGGCGCCCCGGGAGCACGCTCTTCGCCGTGTGGCAGCAGGACCGCTCCTCCTACCGCCCCCTGGGCGACGCCGTGGGCCCCGCCGACCTGTGGGACTCCTTCCGCGCCGAGGGCGACAACTACCTGATCCTCAAGGCGACGTACTGGCTGCCGGTGAGATAGGGGACAGGGAACAGCCTGCAACGGCGACCCCCTCCCCCGGCCCCCATATGCGTTAACTTAAGCCGCTAACGCATGCCATACGAGCGATTTGCGAGACTCGCTTCCGAGGTCGTTCCTGGAGCGCCTGCCTCAGCTCTTGCCCCCGCCGCAGCAGCTCACTGGGCAGACTGGGTAGCGAGACCACCGCCAGGAAGGCGTCGCTTGCCTCGCGGAATTCTCTCCAGCGACTCCCCACCT
>JBFMFL010000392.1:0-5610 GCA_040752145.1 Gemmatimonadota bacterium | reverse complement strand
CGGGGCGGAGCCCATCATGGGGCGCGGGGTGGAGGGCGGCCCGGGGGCGGAGGGGAACGGCCGCCGGCGGGTGGCGCGCATCCCGGAGGCGCCGGAGCGGCGGGAGCTGCCGCCGGCCAAGGGCGACTCTGACCTGCGCGGGCAGACGCCGGACGACATGGAGCCGCCGGCGGACTCGCTCCTGGTGGTGCGCGGGCTCAAGAAGTACTTCCCCATCCGCAAGGGCTTCTTCAACCGCCACGTGGGCGACGTCAAGGCGGTGGACGGGGTGTCGTTCTTCCTGCGCAAGGGGGAGACGCTGGGGGTGGTGGGCGAGTCGGGGTGCGGCAAGAGCACCACGGGGCGCGCCATCCTCCGCCTGATCGACGCCACGGCGGGGAGCGCGGAGTTCGCGGGGCGCAACATCTTCGAGATGGACCGCGACGAGCTCCGCAAGCTGCGGCGCCGCGCGCAGATCGTCTTCCAGGACCCGTTCTCGTCGCTGAACCCGCGCATGACCATCGCGGAGATGCTGCGCGAGGTGCTGGGGATCCACAACCTGGCCAAGGGCAAGGCTGCAAACGACCGCATCGCCGAGCTGCTGCGGGTGGTGGGGCTGCGCCCGGAGCACGCGGTGCGCTACCCGCACGAGTTCTCGGGCGGGCAGCGGCAGCGCATCGGAATCGCGCGGGCGCTGGCGGTGGAGCCGGAGCTGATCGTGTGCGACGAGCCGGTGTCGGCGCTGGACGTGTCGGTGCAGGCGCAGGTCATCAACCTGCTCCAGGACCTGCAGCGCCAGTTCGGGCTCACCTACATGTTCATCGCGCACGACCTGTCGGTGGTGGAGCACATCTCCGACCGCGTCGCCGTGATGTACCTGGGGCGCATCGTGGAGCTGGCGGACTCCAAGGCGCTGTACCGCAACCCGCTGATGCCGTACACGCAGGCGCTGCTCTCGGCGGTGCCGATCCCGGACCCCACGCAGAAGCGGGAGCGCATCGTGCTCCAGGGCGACGTCCCCTCGCCGGCGAACCCGCCCTCCGGGTGCCCGTTCCACCCGCGCTGCCAGCACCCGCTCAAGGACGCGGACTGCGCCAGGATCGTCCCGCCGCTGGCGGACAAGGGCGGCGGTCACTTCGCGGCCTGCATCAAGGTGCCGCTGGGGGCGGGGGAGTAGGGCGGCGGGAGAGCCCGCCCGGAAGGGGGAGCGGCGGGGCGAGGAGGCGATGGAGGGGGCCGTCCGATGGGGCGGCTCCCTCGACTTTTTGCAAATTCCCGGGCTGCCGCACCTCCGCTGGTGCGCTTCCTGCCGTCCGCCCCGCAGACGCCGTCCGTTCCGACGTCCCGCCGGGCCCGAACGGACCCACCAGATCCGTCCGGGGCCATGACGCGACGCCACCTCGTTCTCTTCGCCTGCCTGCTCGCCGTCCCCGTGCTCATCCGCCTGGCCGGGATGGCGATGGACGCTCCCCCCGGCGCCCCGGCCCACCGGGTGGAGGCCGCCGCGCGCGCCGATTCCGGCCTTCCCCTCCCCGCCGACCTGCCGGACGAGGTGCACGCCTTCCTGGAGCGGGGCCAGAACTGGCGCGCCGCCCGGGCGATGCGCGAGTACCTGGGCCGGCGCGACCCGCCCGCCCCCTCCGCCGTGCTGCTGGCCGCCCGCGCCGAGGCCGGGTGGGGCGGCTGGGACAACGTGCGCGTGCTGCTGGAGGGAGAGCCCTGGCTGGACCGGCTGGCCGGCGGCGAGGGGTGGTACCTGCTGGGCCGCGCCCTGGAGGAGGACCGCGCGTGGGAGCCCGCCGCCGCCGCGTACGCGCGCTTCCTGCGCTCGGCGGGCGCGGACAGCACCGGCGACCGCGGGGTGGTGGCCGGGCTGCGGCAGGGGCTGGTGCTGACGAGGCTGGGGCGCGTGGACGAGGGGACCGCCGCGCTGGAGCACGTCCGCCGGCACGACCCTGCCATGTCCGGCTGGGCCGCCACGCTGATGGCCGAGGCGCTGGAGGAGCGCGGCGACACCGCGCGCATCCGCGCGCTGCTGGAGGCCGGGGAGCAGGGCTCCCCCGCGCGCACCCGGCGGGCGTACGTGCGGGCGCACCTGGCCGCGGGGGACCCGCGCGGCGCCCGCGCCGCGGCGCTCCGCTTCCGCGAGCGCAGCGGCGAGACCTCCACCCGCGCCTCGTTCCTGGTGCTGGCCGCCCGCGCCGCCCTGGAGACCCGCGACAGCGCCGCCGCCCGCGGCCACCTGCTGTCCGTGGTGCGCGGCGCGCCGGGGAGCGGCTCCGCGCCCGAGGCCGCGCGCCTGCTCCGCGCCGTGGGCGGCCTGACCGCCGACGACCGCCTGGCGCTGGCCCGCGTGGACGACCGCCACGGCGCCAACCTGCGCGCCGCCGAGGGGTACGGCGCCTGGCTGGCCCCCGGCCGCGGCGGCATCGAGCAGCGCCGCGAGCTGCGGCTCCTGCAGGGGCGCGCCTACTTCGACGCCGGGCGCTACGCGGAGGCCGAGGCCGCGCTCCGCCGCCTGTCCGACGCGCCGCCGGCCGTGGCCGCCCCCGCCGGGTACCTGCTGGGCCGCGCGCAGTACCGGCGCGGCAACCCCCGCGAGGCCCGCGCGACGCTGCTGGACGTGGCGCGGCGCTTTCCGCGCACCCCCTCCGCCGCGGAGGCGCTGTTCCTGGTGGCCGACCTGGCGCACGACGCGGGCGAGACGGCCCAGGCGCGCGCGCTGTACCGCCGCGTGGCCGCGGAGAGCCCGGGCGGCGGGCGCGCCGGGCTGGCGCTGATGCGGCTGGGCGGCATGGCGTTCGAGGCGCGCGACTGGAACGGGGCGCTGGCCGCCTGGGAGGAGGCGCGCCGCACCTTGCCCTCCGGCTCCTACGCCGTGCAGGCCACCTACTGGTCCGGCCGCGCCCTGGCCGCGCGGGGCGACTCCGCGGGCGCGGCGGCGCGCTGGCGGGAGGTCCGCGCGCGCGACCCGCTCTCGTACTACGCCCTCCGCTCCGCCGAGCGCCTGGACGAGCCGTACTGGCCCATCCCGCTCGCCCCGGCGCCCGAGGACGAGCCGGAGGTCCGGGCGCGCGTGGAGGGGTGGATGCACACCCTCGACCTGCTGCGCGCCGCCGGGCTGTACGGCGAGGCGGAGGCCGAGGCCGACCGCCTGGTGGAGCGCGCCGGCGACGAGGCGGCGGTGCTCTACCCGCTGGCCGAGCGGCTGATCGAGCGCGGCTACACCGTGCACGGCACCCGCATGGGGACGCGCATGCAGCGGGAGGCCGGGCGCTGGAACCCGCGGCTGCTGAGGATCGTCTACCCGTTCCCGTACCGCGCCATGATCACCGCGGAGGCGCGGGAGCGCGGGCTCGACCCGTTCCTGGTGGCCGCCCTGATCCGGCAGGAGTCCACCTTCAAGGCGCGCATCTCCTCCGGGGTGGGCGCCATGGGGCTCATGCAGGTCATGCCCGAGACGGGGCGGCGGCTCGCCGAGGCGTCCGACATCCGCCGGTGGGACCCGGAGATCCTCTACAACCCCGAGATCAACGTGCACCTGGGCGTCCGCTACCTGGCCGACCAGATGCGCCGGTACCGCGGCAGCCTCCCCTCCGTGTTCTCGGCCTACAACGCCGGCCCCACGCGGGTGGAGCGCTGGAAGTCGTTCCCCGAGTACCGCGACGAGGAGCTGTTCACCGAGCGCATCCCGTACGAGGAGACGCGCGACTACGTCAAGATCCTCACCCGCAACATCGCGATTTATCGAGGATTGTACGGCGAGTAGGTCGTGGCGTGGCGGGCCGCTGCGGAGCCGGACGATACTGCCGCCCGTCCCCTCCGCAACGGATCTGGGTACAGCGGAGACTTCGAACGGCGCCCTCGCCTCGATCCCGAGGTGTGGGTGCCGTTTCGCACTCTCGCACTCCCGCACTGCCGTTCACCTGCACCATTCTTGAGCGCGACACACCACGCCGCACCATTCCTGTCTCTCCCCCGAAATGGCGCTTTTCCGGGTAAGTCGAACCGGCGCCGCGACTTCGCCGCACCGCAATATCTGGCTTGTTCTGTGCTGCCGGTGGCCGCGGCATCACGTCTCTTCTCCGCAGGCCCACCACCCCACCCGGAGGTCGTATGCGCTCCTTCCGTCCCGCCCTGCTCGCCGGCTCCCTGGCGGCCCTCGCCGCCTGCTCCGACGGCGGTCCCGTCGCCTCGGCGCCCGTCGCCGCCGGGCCCGCGCCCCTGCGCTCCGCCGCGCCCGGAAAGGCGGTGGAGGGCGCATACGTGGTCGTGCTGCGCGAGGGCGCCGACCCGCGCTCCGTCGCCGCGGTCGCGGGGGTGGAGCCCGGCATCGTGTACGCCGCGGCGCTCAACGGCTTCGCGGCCCGGCTGAGCGAGGGGCAGCTCACCGCGCTCCGCCACAACCCCGCCGTGGACTACGTGGAGCAGGACCAGGAGATGGTCGTGCAGTACGTGCAGACCTCGCCGCCCTGGAACCTGGACCGCATCGACCAGCGCAACCTGCCGCTGGACGGGCGCTACGTCTACAACTCGCTGGGGAGCGGGGTGCGGGCGTACGTGATCGACTCCGGCCTCCAGGCCAACCACCCCGAGTTCGGCGGCCGCGCGCAGAACGTGTACGACGCCGTGGGCGACGGGCAGAACGGCAACGACTGCAACGGGCACGGCACGCACGTGGCCGGCATCGTGGGCTCGGTCAAGTACGGCGTGGCCAAGGGCGTGGCGCTGCGCGGGGTGCGCGCCGTGAACTGCTCGGGGAGCGGCACCACCTCCGGCATCATCGCCTCGGTGGACTGGGTGCGCGCCAACGCCGCCAAGCCCGCGGTCGCCAACCTGTCGCTGGGCGGCGGCTTCTCCTCGGCGCTGAACACCGCGGTCAACAACCTGGCGGCCTCCGGCGTGTTCGTATCCGTGGGCGCCGGCGCCGAGAACCAGAGCGCGTGCAACGTGTCCCCCGCCAGCGCGGCGAGCGCCTTCACCGTGGCGGCCACCACCAGCACGGACGCCCGCGCCTCGTACTCCAACTACGGCAGCTGCATCGACATCTTCGCGCCGGGCTCCAGCATCCTCTCCACCTGGATCGGGAGCACCACCCGCACGCTCAGCGGCACCTCCATGGCCGCGCCGCACGCCGCCGGGGTGGCCGCGCTCTACAAGGCCACCTACGGCGAGACCGCCACCGCCACGCTGGACTCGTGGCTCAAGAGCAACGCGACCCTCAACAAGGTCACCAGCGCCGGCACCGGGTCGCCCAACCGGCTGCTCTACAAGGCGGCGCTCTGACGTCGTTGAACGGCTGAACTGCGGGGTCGGGCGTGCCCCCGCTGGCGCGGGGTCGGGCTTCGCGCGGAGTAACGCCACAAACAACGTGGCGTAACTCCGGCGAGCCCCCGCGGAAACTACCCCGCGGGGTCTCGCCCCTCCGGGCGCGAATCCCTCACGCGGCTCCGTGCCGGCCCCGGCTCTCGATCACGTGCCTGCCGTCGGCGGACCCCCGTCCGCCGGCCTTCTTCCCTCCCCACACCGGAGGTCCCATGCGCCAGCTCCGTCCCGTCCTGCTCGTCGTCGCCGCCGCGGCCCTGGCGGCGTGCTCCGACGAGGGTCCCGTCGCGTCGGCGCCCGCTGCGG
>JBFMFL010000391.1:0-5617 GCA_040752145.1 Gemmatimonadota bacterium | reverse complement strand
TCGGACGCGATTCCGTGTGGGGCGAATCTGGTGGGGCTCGTCACGCCAGGTGAGGAGAAGCCGCAGGGGCGAGGCACCGGTTCGGCGCATCGCCCCCCGGCACACGCCTTCAGGCTGGCTTCCGCACACCGCGTAGCCCGCACACGCGCAGCATCGGGATCCAGCTTGTCCCCGCGGCTCCGTACTTGCTACCCGCGGGCGAAGCTGCTCATGGCGATTTCAGGCATCCGCCCGCCTTTCTGGAGGAGATCAATGCAAGCGCAGCCCATGCCGAACGATGGGCGAGACGGGACACGGCCGGTGCAGGTGCCCACGGGCATTCAGGGGTTGGATCAACTCCTGAACGGAGGGCTGCGCCAGGGCGCACTGCACGTGGTGCTGGGCGGGCCGGGACTGGGCAAGAGCATTCTGGCGCACCAGATCGGAGCCCATCTCATCCGAGCGGGCGGCAAGGTGCTCTACCTGACGGCGCTGGTGGAGACCCACCAGACGCTGCTCTCGCAGGCCCGGACGTTCCGCTTCTTCGACCCCGCGTTCGTGCCAGGCTCCTTCTACTACGCGAGCCTTTATCCCGCGCTCGCCAAGGGCGGAGTCGAAGCCGCCGCAGTGGAGATCCGCCGCCTGGTGATGGAGCAGGGGCCGTCGCTGGTCATCCTCGATGGAGTCCACGCACTCAAGACCAGCGCCCAGGATGGGCTCGCCTATCAGCACTTCATCCACGAGCTGGAAGCACAGGCCGCTATCTCCGGGGTCACGACGCTCCTGCTCGCCCATCCGTCCGAGGGCGGGATCTCCACGGACCCGACCTTCACCATCGCCGACGCCATCTTCGAGATGACCTCCGATGTGGTGCGCATGCGCCGGGTGCGGATGTTCTCCGTCGTGAAGCTCCGCGGCGTGGATCACGTCGATGGGTTGCACACCTTTCGGATCGGCGCCGACGGGATCGAGGTGCACCCAAGGCTGGAAGCCGTGGTGACCGGCGTGGCCGTGGTCTCGGGTGCCCCACCCGAGGACGCCTCGGACGAGATGCTGGACTTCCAGGTGGAGGGTCTCGCCGATCTGCTGGGTGGAGGACTGGCTCGCGATTCCGTCTCGATGGTGGTGGGCACCCCCGGCTCGGGGAAGACGCTCCTCGGGGTGTCGTTCCTCACCGCCGGGGCGGAGGCCGGCGAGCCTGGCCTCTTCTTCGGCTACCACGAGACTCCGAGTGCGCTGATCCAGAAGGCCAATGCGGTGGACCTGCCGCTGCGGCGCCACATCGAGGAGGGACGGATCCACGTCTACTGGAAGCTGCCCACACAGTTACTGGCCGACGAGGAAGCTCACCGGCTCTTCGAGCTGATCGAGAGGCACAAGATCCGCCGGGTCGTGATCGACGCGCTGGAGGACGTGCGGCAGGCCGTGATCCCACGAGAGCGGGAGCTCGACCTTCTCGCCGGCATTGCCGGTCGCCTGCGGGCGGGGCAGGTCTCCGCACTCCTGATGCAGAACCTGGAGCGGATTGTTGGCGTGAACTTCGATCTGCCCCTGGCGGAGCTCTCGGCCATGCTCGACAACGTGCTGCACCTGCGCTACGTGGAGCAGAAGGGAGAGCTGAAGCGGCTGATCTCCGCGCTCAAGGTGCGTGCGCGCCAGCACGACCACCGGCTCCGCGAGTTCCAGATCTCCAGTAAAGGGCTGAAAGTCGGTAAGGCCTACGATCGTTCCGACATGGTGCTCACCGGCCTGGGAGTTTCCCGGTGAACGGCGCAGCCGTCGGTCCGAAGCGCCGTGTCGTCGTCGCGGATGATGAACCCGCCATCGCCATGCTGACGGCTCACGTGCTGGAGCATTTCGGGTGGGAGGTGTTTCAGGCGCTGGGCGGCGTAGAGGCGCTGGCGATTGCCCGGGCGGAGCGAGTCGACCTGATGCTGCTCGATGTGATGATGCCGGACCTGGACGGTCGCGATGCCTGCCGGATGCTAAAGGCGGACGAGGAGCTCGGCCGGATACCGGTGGTGCTCTTGAGCGCGGCCGACGAGCACACCCTGCAATGGCGGGCGGCGGGCGCGGACGCTTTCCTCCAGAAGCCGTTCGACATCTACCGCCTCAGAGACCTCGCGGAGCGTCTGCTCGCAGATGGCGCGTAAGAGCTGCGACCAGGACCGAAATTGCAGGGGCAGCCGGACATGGGCGCCCCCACTCGCCCACAGTGGCGTGCGGGAGATCTTTGAACCTCTACTCCCGCCTGAGAAACCGAAGCTCGAAGCTGGGCGGCTCAAGAATGCCAGGTCGTGCCTGCCTGACCGGATCCCGTCGCAAGGCGCCGGGACATGGCTACTTTCGTCCCCGCGAAAAACCCGATGTCGATGGGACGAAATCGAGTCGCGCGTGCGACATGACAGAAGTCGCCCCACGACCCCGCTACGCGGCCAGCTTCTGCTCCAGCGGATTTTCATCGAACAGGCCCGCGAACTCCGCATCGGCATGGTACACGGGCTTTCCACAGAGCAGCGGCCGGCTCCCACGGATGAAGAGCAGCTGCTCGTGGTCGCGCAGGTCCATGATCTCGCGCGGCGTGAGGAGCGGGCGCCCCACCTCGCTCGTCGACTCCGAGGAGCCCACGTTGCTGCTGCCCTGCTTCCCGTAGTTCCGTCCCTTCGACAGCGACCCCGACGTGTGGAACACCGTCGCCTTCCCGAGCATCTCCGAAAGGTACTTCGCGGTCTCCAGGTCCTGGGTCCCGAAGCACATCTTCACCGCCGAGTTGGCGTAGAGCGTCTGCCACGCCTGCTTGTACGTCTCCTTCAGCTGCGAGATGTCCTGGCAGATCATCCAGAACGACACGCCGAACCCGCCCCGCACGGCGACCCCCGAGAGCACCGACTGCATCCTCCCCATCAGGGGGAACTCGTCGAGAAGGAAGAGGATCTTGTCGCGCACCTTCCCCACCGTGCGCGAGACCGCCTGGATGCAGCAGGTCACCATCATGCGCAGCCATCCGGCATGCGTCTCCACGCGGTCCGGGTCGAGCACCAGGTACACCGACAGCTTCCCCGTCTTGAGCTTCCCCAGGTCCACCTGGTTCGGGGATTCGCTCCCGAGCACGTCGCCCATGGGCTCGCTGTCCAGCCAGTTGGTCGCGCTCTGCGCGGTCGAGACGACCCCGCTCCGCTCCTTGGGATCCTTCTGGAGGAACCGCGCCGCGCAGCGGGCGACCTGCGGGTGGCGGCTGCCCAGCATCGTCTTCAGCAGCCCCTCGAAGGCCTCCTTCTCCAGCGTCAGCAGCCGCCGGCACTCCAGCAGGTCCCGCGGCGGCAGCTTGCTCCTCGCCGCGGGCGCGGCCGCGATCCCCACCGTCACCTCCGGATCCTCGTCCCCCCACCTCCACCCGGGGAACGGAAGCACGCTCCCGTCCTCCGCGACGCCGGCCGAGACGCCCGGCGCGCCCCCGGCCGCCTCGGCACGCGGCGCCGCCGGCGCCGCGCTCTCCGCCCGGGAAGGCGCGCCCTGCTCCCAGTCCCAGGCCCCGAGCTGCGAAGCGAGG
Source organism: Gemmatimonadota bacterium (assembly GCA_040752145.1). Lineage (GTDB taxonomy): Bacteria > Gemmatimonadota > Gemmatimonadetes > Longimicrobiales > Longimicrobiaceae > JAFAYN01. Next base: position 2,088 of record JBFMFL010000391.1, on the reverse strand, counting down.
TCCTCCGCGCCTGCCCCGGCATCCTCCGCCACCGCGAGCGCGCGGTCGAGGAACTTCCCCGCGTCGGCGATGTCCTCCTCCGGCTCGTCCGCCTCCACCCCCGAGCGCAGCAGCTTCTCCACCTGCCTGTCGTCCGCGAGCGCGGCCTGGAACGCCCGGTAGTTCATCGCGTCCGCCAGCCCCCGCGCATCGTCCGCGACCACGCACGCGTGCAGGATCAGCCCCTCCCAGAGCGACCGCGCCTCGGAGACCCAGTGCTTCTCCTTGTCGCCGGCCGCCTCGTCGGACACCAGCATGGTCGCGATCAGCGCGGCGTCGTCGCGCGCGAGCCGGGCCCGCTTCCCGACCAGCTCGATCATCGTCAGCGGGTTGAACGCCCCCAGGAACGCGTGCTCCCCGGTCTCCCTGAACGGGTCCAGCGCCACGGTGTCCTGCCCGATCTCCCGCCGCCGCCTCGCCGTGATGAACCAGTTCTCCCCCTTCTTCACGTCGCCGACCACCGCGTTCCCGCGGTACATCAGCAGGTTGGGCACGATGAAGCTCACGCCCTTGCCGGACCGCGTCGGCGCCTTCACGACGCCATGCACCGGGTCCCGCCAGAGCATCAGCGACCCGTCCGCGTGCCGCCCGATGATGATCGAGGGGATCGCGGGCACCCCGCGCAGGCGCGCCGCCCACCTGAAGCCCTTCGCCTCCTCCTTGCGGATCCGGTACTCGTCGCCGGTCCCCCAGTCCGCGGACCCGTGGACCGTGCTCGCCTTCACCTTCCCCGTGCCCCTGGACAGGCCGAGGAGCGCGTACAGGCCGAGCGCGAACCCCCCGCACCCGGCGTACATGGCGTCCCTGAACACCGGCCGGTACTCGGCGAACCGCATGTAGCCCCGCGCCCACTTCACGATGAAGAACGGGTGGTACAGCGGCCCGATCGCCGGCCCCACGGCGAGCAGCGCCAGCACCAGGAGCAGAAACGCGAACCGCCGGGTCTTCCGCCCGGCGGCCGCCGCCACTCCCAGCAGCCCCAGCGTCCCCGCCGCCACCGCGGCACCCGCGGGCGGGATCCGCCCGAACGGGACGGCCGGCGCGCCGAGCCCCTGGTCGTGCCCGAACCGGTACGCAGCGTAGTGCGTGGCCACCGCGACGCCCAGCGCGCCGCAGGTGCCGAGGATCATCCCGACCACGGCCGGCGACGCGGGCAGGCTGCCGCTGCGCGCCCGGACCAGCTCCGGGGTCCGGATCTCTACCTTCTTCGCGTCTCCCGCCATCGCCGGGGCGCGCTCAGCAGCCGGCTCCGCCCACCACGTAGTCCCGGTTCACCAGCACCCAGACCGCGGTGTTGATGGGGACCTGGAGCGTGGGCTTCACCGATGCGTTGCGGCGCACGAACTCCCCGGCGACGCGCGACAGCTCGGCCGAGACCGCCCCCGCGGCCTGCTCCCCGGAAGACGGGTAGAGCCCCCCCGCGCGCGCGGCCGGCTGGCCGAGCTGGGCGCCGGCGCCCACCGCGGAGAGCAGCAGCGCCGCGCCGAAGACGCGCCCGTAGTGGTTGGAAACGCTCCCCTTCACTCCCGCCGCCCCGCTCCGGTCCACCTGCGGCAGGCCGGGCAGCTCCAGCGTGCGGCTCCCGTCGAGCTGCACCTCGGTCCACGCGACCGCGCCCCGGTCCTGGCCGACGGTGATCTGGTTGTCGACGGTGCCGTAGAGCAGCGCGTCCTGCGGGATCAGCACGCAGCGGTTTCGCGAGTCCATCACGTCCCGCGTCACCCTCGCCACCACGTCGCCGGCCAGGTCGGTGTGGATCGCCGTCCCGAGGACGGCCGGAATCAGCGTTCCCTTGCGCAGCGTTCCGCGAGGCAGGTCCCGGATGCGGCCCACCTGCGCCGCGCGGCCGCGCACGTCTCCCTGGCCGGGCGCCGCCCCGGCGTCCGGCCCCGCGCCCGCGGGACCCGCTCCCCCGCCCCCGCCCGCCACCCCCTCCGCGATCCGCAGCGCCTCCGCCTCCAGCGCCGCCTGGGACTCGGCGGAGGCCGGGTCGGCACCCGGCCGGGCCTGCGGGCTGCCGCCCCCCGGCCCGGCGCTCCCCGCGCCGCC
>JBFMFL010000390.1:0-5691 GCA_040752145.1 Gemmatimonadota bacterium | reverse complement strand
GAGGTCACGGGAGTGTGGCACCCGGAAGGCCCGGGCTCAAATCGTTTCACCTGCGAGCACGCTGTAAGATGGGCCAGATCATGCGGTTACAGCAGCATTGTGGAAGCTAAACCGGACACTACTGATCAGCTTCATGTGCAATTTGGTTCCTGCGGCGGATTATCGCCTTTAGCTCGTTCTTTAACTGGACAGCACCCATCCCAAGCACAGCACCAACCTGCTCCCAGACTATAGCAGGTGATATAAGGCGAAGTGCGTCGGCAACTTTATCGGGGTCCTGAAATGACAGGTGACCGTGCGCTGCTCGTACCGCATCTTCGAGCCAACTGGTTGTTCCCGGTGAAGCCATTCCCTGTACGACAGACCCCATCGGAATGGAGAACCGGTCGAAGGCTGGAGTGGGCGCTCGCGCTCCACTAATAATCTCAACCATCCCGAAACGGGTAACCTCATGAACATAGTAGTCGAATGCACTCACAACCATGACAATTTGCGTGCGCAGCAAGTCCGATAAGTCGAAAGTGCCGCCCGTCTGTGCTGCGAGGAATGAATACAAGGCGTCTAGTGCTCGGACCCGTTCCAGATTGTCCCGAAATTGATCAAGCACTCTCTGCATGAGAGTCAATCAGAGTTGTCTGGTCAAACAAACAACTCTCTCTGCGAGCCGCGAGAACATCTCGCGGAAAGCATCGCAGGACTTCCTCGCTTCGCGGAGGATAACTCCCCGACTACCTAATTGCGCATCGGTGAGAGCAAAAACAGGCGTATGGTGTTCCTGGGACGTCGCGATAAGGCTGTTGAAGTCAGGGATTGATGCGAGCCGGTAGCCGTAGTCAAGGCCGCAGTCCCCGTATGCTGCAGGAGGTAGCAGCAGTCCAGCCGCACTTAAACTGGGCAGCAATGTCTCGGTAGCCACCTTGTCGATCTGTTCGATCCAGCGCTGGAATGACTGCGCCGGAGCACCTCCGCGCGGCCTATAGTTCTGAATAACAAGCCCAAGAAATTTCGGAGACACTTCGGGAAAGGGATAATCAGCATCCCGAAACGCTGTAAACGATTGTGCCTGCTCCGCCCAACGACGCCACTTTGGAAAGATGTTTGCTAGAGAATCCATTGCCATCACTGAATAGAAGTCTGGAGCAGCCGGAACGATAAAGTTCTCGCTCGTCATCAATAGATTCTGATTGATTGAGCTGAGGCTCGGGCTCATATCAATCAACACGTAATCGGCCTTGTGCAGTTCCGCAGTGCGGTCTAGCAGGAAGCTGATCGATCCAGGGAGATTCTGGAAAGTTGTCAGTGTAGCGGAAAGCTCCTGAGCAATACCTAAAGATACCTCGTACTCGGCGAGGCTGATGTGCCCAGGCAGGAGAAACAGCCTTTCTTGCCCCGCTACCGGCACGCATTCGATAGCCTGAACTGCTCTCGGACGGGACTCGAACGCAGGCGAAAGGCCTGCTTTCAGATTTCTGCTGGGCTCACGTTCGAAGAATTCTTCCAGTTCAGTGGGGCCTCGATAGCCCATCACAATACCTGTAAGATTGCACTGCGGATCTGCGTCCACCAGCACGACTGTGTGACCGAGTTCCGCAAGCATCCACCCAAGGTTAAAGGTCGTTGTGGTCTTACTCACTCCGCCCTTATGATTGAACAATCCGATCTTCCGTGCCAATGCGCCCCCCCTAGTGTGGGATGGTGAGTACCTACAGAGCGAGTAAGAATACGGCGTCACGGACCTGAAGCAAGCCCTTCTTCGCGGCTGCGATACCCCTGCGGGGTTCGCCCCGTGTTTCGTATCCCGGATGCCCAACGGTGCGCGTAGTTTAGCCCGGAGCGCAGCGGAGGGACATCCCTCTGGATCTGCGGCCAGTGTGGAGATCCTTGCCATATGTGGGTGTGGCCCCCCTCCTTTCCGCCTGAGCGGGGTGAGACTCACACCAGCGGGTAACCCGAAACCCGGACCACTCCGTCGCATGCTCCAGGAAGCATTCCAAGCGTACTATCGAGTTGTAGAGGCAATGAGACGTTCCATGCTACAGTCGGCGGCAGATTGTGGAGGACTCACCGAAAAGAGCCCGCCCCGCTGACGCGGGACGGGCTCTGTGTTGTCCTGTTCCGAACCCGCGGCCGGGTCAGGTGACCTGCTTGTACAGGATCGCCTTCTTGACCTCGCCGATGGCCTGGGTGATCCGGATCTCGCGCGGGCAGGCCTCGGTGCAGTTGAAGATGGTGCGGCAGCGCCACACCCCCTCGCGGTTGTTCAGCCGCTCCAGGCGCTCACCCCCGCCCTGGTCGCGCGAGTCGAAGATGAAGCGGTGTGCGTTGACGATCGCCGCCGGGCCCACGAACTCCTCGTTGGCCCAGAACGACGGGCACGAGGTGGTGCAGGCCGCGCACAGGATGCACTTGGTGGTGTCGTCGAAGCGCTCCCGGTCCTCGACGGACTGGATCCTCTCGCGCGTGGGCGGGCGCGAGTCGTTGATCAGGAACGGGAGCACGGAGCGGTACTGCGCGAAGAACGGCTCCATGTCCACCACCATGTCCTTGATCACGTGGAAGCCCATGAGCGGCTCCACCGTCACCGTGTCGCCCATGTCCTTCATCAGTACCTTGCAGGCGAGCCGGTTGACGCCGTTGATGCGCATGGCGTCCGACCCGCACACCCCGTGGGCGCAGGAGCGCCGGTAGGTGAGCGTGCCGTCCTGGTACCACTTGATCTGGTTCAGCGCGTCCAGCACCCGGTCGGTGGGCTCCACCTGCACCGCGTAGTCGCGGAACGCGGGCTCCCCGTCCGTCTCCGGGTTGAAGCGGAGCACGCGGATGGTCACCTTCCGCGTCGGCGCCCCGGTGCCGGAGCCGCGGGGCCCCGCCGCCGGGGTGGCCCTTTCTAGAGTCGCCGTCTGCGCCATCAGTACACCCTTTCCTTCGGCTGGAACTTGGTGATGGTGACCGGCTTGTACGAGATGTCCAGGCTCCCGTCCTCGCCGCGGGTCACCAGCGTGTGCTTCAGCCAGTTGACGTCGTCGCGCGTCTCGAAGTCCTCGCGCATGTGGGCGCCGCGGCTCTCCGTGCGGTTGACGGCGCTCAGCGCGGTGACCTCGGCCAGGTCCAGCAGGTTGCCCAGCTCCCAGGCCTCCATCAGGTCCGTGTTGAAGCGCCGGCCCTTGTCCATCACCACCACGCCCCGGTAGCGCTCCTGCAGCTCCCGGACCTTGGCGAGCGCGATCTCCATCCCCTTCCCCTCGCGGAAGATGCCCACGTGGTCCTGCATCACGTCCTGCATCTCCTCGCGCAGCCGCGCCGCGGGCTCGCCCTTGTCCGTGGCCAGCAGCCGCGCGAACTCGGCCTCCACCCGCTCGGTGGGGTTGGCGGGGAGCGGCGGCAGGTCGGCCGTGGCGCAGAAGCGCGCCATGTCCACCCCCGAGCGCTTGCCGAACACCACCAGGTCCAGCAGCGAGTTGGTCCCCAGCCGGTTGGCGCCGTGCACGGAGACGCAGGCGCACTCCCCCGCGGCGTAGAAGCCGGGCACCACGGTGCCCTCGCCGTCCATCACCACCCGGCAGTTGACGTCGGTGGGGATGCCGCCCATGGCGTAGTGCGCCGTGGGCTGGATCGGCATGGGCTGCTTGACCGGGTCCACGCCCAGGTACGTGCGGCAGAAGTCCGCGATGTCGGGGAGCTTCTTCTCGATCACCTCGGCGCCCAGGTGCGTGGCGTCCAGGTAGACGAACTTCTTGCCGTTGACCCCCCGCCCCTCGCGGATCTCGCTGTTGATGGCGCGCGCCACCACGTCGCGGGAGGCCAGGTCCTTCATGGTGGGGGCGTACCGCTCCATGAAGCGCTCGCCGTGGTCGTTGCGCAGCACCCCGCCCTCGCCGCGCACGCCCTCGGTGATCAGGATCCCCAGCTTGTAGATGCCGGTGGGGTGGAACTGGTAGAACTCCATGTCCTCCAGCGGGATCCCGCGCCGCAGCGCCACCGCCACCCCGTCTCCGGTGTTGGCCTGCGCGTTGGAGGTGATGGACCAGATCCGCCCGTGCCCGCCGGTGGTGAAGTTGACCGCCTTGGCGTGGAAGACGTGCAGGTCGCCGGTGTGGATGTGCCAGGCCACCACCCCGCGGCAGACCCCTTCCTCGATGAGGACGTCCACCACCTGGAACTCGTCGAAGAAGTCGACCCCGTTCTTGATGCAGTTCTGGTACAGCGTCTGGAGGATCATGTGGCCGGTGCGGTCGGCCGCGTAGCACGAGCGGCGCACCGGGCCCTGCCCGAAGTGGTGCGTGTGCCCGCCGAAGGGGCGCTGCGCGATCCGGCCGTCCTCGGTGCGCGAGAACGGCAGCCCCATGTGCTCCAGCTCGATGATGACGTCCACCGCCTCGTTGCACATGGTCTCGATGGCGTCCTGGTCGCCCAGGTAGTCCGACCCCTTCACGGTGTCGAACGCGTGCCACTCGGGGTGGTCCTCCTCCAGGTTCGCCAGCGCCGCGCCGATCCCGCCCTGGGCGGCCCCGGTGTGCGAGCGGGTGGGGTACAGCTTGGAAATCACCGCGGTGCGGAGGCCGGGCTGCCGGGACAGGTAGATGGCCGACATCAGCCCGGCGCCCCCGCCGCCCACCACCAGGGCGTCGTACGTATGGGTGTGGATCATCGGTTGATCAGGGTGGCGGGGTCGAAGGTGAGCAGCGCGAACACCGCCACCGTCATCGCCCCGAGCACCAGGGTGTAGACGACGGACTTGACGGCCACCTGCAGCCCCGGCCGGCGCACGTAGTCCTCGATGGAGTAGCGCGCGCCGTTCAGCCCGTGCAGCATGGCGAACAGCACCAGCGCCACGTTGAAGAGCCGCCAGAACGGGTTGTTCCAGCGCTCGATCACCACCTGCGAGTCCAGGTGCTCCACCCCGATCACCAGGTTCCACCACACCAGGTGATAGAGCGCCAGGAAGATCAGGACGAGCCCCGAGATCCGCATGAAGAACCAGGAGAGCAGCTCGAAGTTGCTCCGGCTGGCCCCCGGCTTCCGGTACCCGCCGCCGGGGCGGGCGGCGCCGCGCTCGGCGACCTGCGCGGGGGCGCTCACAGCGACACCTCGCCGGCTACCACGGAGCCCTCGCCCGCGCGCTCCAGGCACGCCGGGGCATCGGGCACCTCGATGCAGCGCTGGCGGTGCCGCTCCACCCCCGGCTCCTGCGCCAGCCCGAACATGGGGGCCATCATCATCCAGGTGACCGGGAGCATGGCGAGCACCACCACCACCGCCGAGGCCCACACCAGCTGCCGCTGCCGCTGCATCACGTACGGCCAGAAGTCCTGCACGATGATGCGCGTCCCGTTGACCGCGTGGAACAGCACCGAGAAGAAGATGACCAGCTCGGCGAAGCGGAAGAGCCCCGTCTTGTAGCTGGCCAGGAATTTGTCGTACAGCTCGGGGAAGTAGATGACGGTGGAGGTCTCCACCACGTGGATGACGAGGAAGAGCAGGACGCCCAGCCCCGTCAGCCGGTGCAGGATCCACGTCCACATCCCCTCTCGCCCGCGGTAGCGGAGCGAGTTGCCGAGGGAGGTGCGCCGCGCGTTGGCCATGATGCTGTCTCCGGGGAAACGTATCGCACACTTCGCAGGCGCGGGGGGGGGGCGGGGGGGGGGGGGGCGGGGCGGGGGGGGCGCGGCGGCAAAAACATAAAAGCCGGGA
>JBFMFL010000039.1:0-34634 GCA_040752145.1 Gemmatimonadota bacterium | reverse complement strand
GGTGTGCGCCGTCGCGCTGGCGGCGGGGGGCCGGCAGCTCGCCCTGGGCGCCACGGCGGGCGACCTGGCGCTCGCGGCCGCCGGCGCGCTGCTCACCTGCCTGGTGGTGGGGGTGATGGAGGAGCTGCTCTTCCGCGGCGCCATCTTCGGCGGGCTGCGGCGGGCGATGCCCTGGCCGGCGGCGCTGCTCCTGTCCAGCGCGGTCTACGCCATCCTCCACTTCATGGCGCGCCCCGCCGACCCGCCGCAGGTCACCTGGCTCTCCGGGTTCCAGGCGCTCCCCGGCGTGCTGGCGGGGATGGCGGAGCCGCGCGAGCTGGTCCCCGGCTTCCTCAACCTCACCCTGGCCGGGGTGATCCTGGGCCTCGCCTACCAGCGCACCGGCGACCTGGCCGCCTCCATCGGGATCCACGCGGGGTGGATCTTCTGGCTGCGCTTCTACGCCCTGCTCACCGACCACGTGGAGGGCGCCGACCCCTGGTTCTGGGGGACGCACAGGCTGATCGACGGGTGGCTGGCCTTCGCGGCCCTGGTGACCGTGCTCGCGGCCGTGCTCGCCGAGGGCCGGGACCGGACGGGCGCGGAGCCGGCCGCGCGGGACTGAAGGGCGCAGCGGCGGCCGTGCCCCGGCGGACCGGGGCACGGCCCTCCTACGCCGGCTCAGGTCTGGAAGATGCAGACGCAGACGCCGCGATCGCAGGAGCCGGAGACGGCCCCCTGGTAGCCGCACTTGATGCTGCAGCTCAGCTGCTCGCAGTACCGGGCCTCCCCGGTGCCGCCCGACGCGGGCTGGGCGGCGAACGCCTGCGCCGCGCCGCTCCCCAGCGCGCCGGCGATGGCGAGGCAGAACAGTGCCCGGCCCGCTCGCTTGATCGTGCTCGTCATGGTTTCCTCCCTGCTGAAGTGGTTCGAACCGGGCCGCCGGCGGATCGCGGGGCGCGGTGGAACCAAGCTGCCGGGGCGGACGAGGTCGTCCAAGCAGAGCGGGGTGGAACGGAGCATTCGGGGGGTGGAAGGGATGGGACCCGGGGCGACCCCCGGCGCGTCAGCAGCCGAAAGCGTCGCGCACTCGGTCGCGGTAGCCGCGGCTGGACTGGAGCTTGGTCCCGTCCCGGAGCACCAGCAGGAACTCCCCCAGCCCCCACGACTCGATGCTGCGCACCCGGTCCACGTTGACGATGGTGGAGCGGTGGACACGGACGAAGCGGCGGGGGTCCAGGGTGCGCTCGATGGCCGCCATGGTCTCGCGCATCAGGTGCGACGCCCCTCCCACGTGCAGGCGCACGTAGTTGTCCTCCGCCTGGATCCAGTCCAGCTCCGCGACGGAGACCACCGCGTACCGCGTCCCGGTGCGCACCGTCAGCCGCTCGGCGAACGCGTCCGGAGCGCGGAGGCCGCGCAGCAGGGCCAGGACGCCCGGGTCCAGCACCGGCCCGCCGGACGCGATCGACCGGCGCGCCCGCTCCAGCGCCCCTCGAACCCGCTCCTCGTCGAAGGGCTTGAGAAGGTAGTCGAGCGCGTTGACCTCGAAGGCGCGGAGCGCGAACGCGTCGTACGCGGTCGCGAACACCACGAACGGCATCCGCTCCGGACCCACCGCGCGGATCACCTCGAACCCGCCGGTTCCCGGCATCTGCACGTCCAGGAACACCAGGTCCGGGGCGCATTCGCGGATCGCGGCGACCGCTTCGTCCCCGTCCGCGCACTCCCCCGCCACCTCCACGTCGCGCTCGGCCGCCAGCAGGCCCCGCAGCCGCTCCCTGGCGAGCGGCTCGTCGTCCACGATCAGCACCCGGATCTTGTGCACCTGCACGTCACTCGCCCTGCGTTGCGTAGCGGAGCGGAAGGATGATCGTCACGGCCGTCCCGCCGCCCGCCACCCCCGCGATCTCAAACCGGTGCGCGGCGCCGTAGAGCGCCTGCAGCCGGGCGCGGGTGTTCGCCAGCCCGATCCCGCTCCCGTTGGCGGCCCCCCCGGCGAAGCCCGCCCCGTCGTCCCGGACGACGAGCCGGAGGCCGCCGTCACCCTCCCGGGCCTCCACCTCCACCCGCCCCGGCCCGCGCCGGGAGACCCCGTGGCGGATCGCGTTCTCCACCAGCGGCTGCAGGAGGAGGTGGGGCACCAGCGCCTTCGCCAGCGCGGCGTGGACGTGGACGTCCACGCGCAGCCGGCCCGCGAAGCGCACCTGCTCGATCCCGGCATAGAGCTCCACCACGCGCAGTTCCTCCTCCAGCGGCACTTCCTGCTGCGCCTCGCGCTCCAGCGTCGTTTCCAGCAGGCCGCGCAGCCGGCCGAGCACCGCGCGCGCCGCGGCCACGTCCCGGTGCATCAGGGTGGACACCGACTGGAGCGTGTTGAACAGGAAGTGCGGGTGGATCTGCATCTTGAGGGCGGTCAGGCGGGCGTCGGAAAGCTGCGCCTCCAGCCGCCGCTCCACGATCTCCTGCTCCCGGTGCCGGCGGGCCAGCTGGAGGGCATAGGCGAAGCCCAGCAGCCCCAGGTACAGCGTCACGATCGTCGGCACGACGTTCCAGGCGACGGGCCAGGGCGAGCACACCGCCAGCGGGATCCTGCACCACACCAGCCGCTGCAGCGCCGTGTAGCCCCCCCCCACTCCCAACGCGGAGAGCGCGACCACCCCCAGGTTCCACCACCGCTCCCCGCCGAGGGGGAAGCGCGCGGCCACCACGAGGGCGGCGACGCACACCGAGAGCAGGATCCCCGTCTGCCACGCCGCGGTGAGGACGCTCCCCCCCAGCAGGTACGGCAGGGGAGCACTCCCCATCCGGTGGAACTTCACGACCACCATGAGCGCCGCGTACACCGCCCAGTAGGCGAAGAAGATCCGCCGCACCAGCGGATCTCCCAGCACCACGTCCAGGCCGGGGATCCCCGCGAGCCGGGAAGCGGGCCTCGCCGCCCGCGCCCTCATCCCGCCTCCCCGGCGGAGCGCAGGGGAAGGCGCAGCGTGGCCTCCACCCCGCCGGCCGGGAGGTCCGCCAGGCTCCAGGCGTGGCCTGCTCCGAAGCGCCTTTCCAGCATTTCGTTCACGACCTGCACGTCCCGCCACCCGGGGCGGGCGCGCCGCTCGGCGGCGGAGGCGCGCCCGGTATCGCGTACTTCCAGGTGGAGAGACTCCCCGGACAGGCGCGCGGCGACCTCCACCTCCCCCGGCCGGACCGGGGAATCGCCGGCCTCCCGCCACGCCTGCTCGACCAGGGGGAACACCGCCATGCGGGGGACCCGGGCCGCCCGGGCGGGTGGAGCGACAGCGGCGCGCAGCCCCACGGCCCCGGTCCCGGAGCACGTCTGCTCGATCCCCAGGTACAGCAGGGCGAATCCCACCTCCTCGTGGAGCGCCTGCTCCTCCGTTTCCATCCCGCCGAAGGTGGCGCGCAGGACCTCGCTCAGGCGGACGAGCAGCCGGTCCGCCTGGCGCGCGTCGCGCTCCATCAGCTCCGAGACCGCGTCCAGGGTGGCGAACAGGAACCGCGGCTGCAGGCGGCCCCTGGCCGCGCGGAACCAGGCCTCCGCCAGCTGCGCTTCGCGCCGGGAGAGCGCCAGCGTGCTCTCCCTGTGGAGGAGGGCGAGGCGGATGCCGCACGCCCCGCCGACCAGCGCCGCCACGACCAGCGCCTGGGACGGCAGCGAGCGCACCAGGTCCCAGGGGGAGGTGCGGGGAAGGTTCCACCCCGCGCGGAAAGCGACCTCGGCCATCCCGAGACGGCCGAGCACGGGCAGCAGCACGGCCACTCCCAGGGTGGCGGCCACCGCTCCCCGCCACCGCGCCCGGTCCAGGGGGAGCATCCATGCCACCGCCAGCGCGACGGGACCCGTCACCGCCCAGTTCGCCGAATCGACGGTTCCGATCAGGAACCCCTGCGCCAGCCAGTCGGACGCTCCCGTGTCCCTCACCAGGAGGGAGTACGTGACCCAGTCGACCGGCAGCGACAGGACGAACAGGGGGAGGAACGCGAGCCAGGGGAGACGCGTCCGCAGCAGGGCGCGCAGGGTGCCCGGAAACATGCCGGGGGCATGGGCGGGATCGCGGAGGGGGGGCGGGATCTGGGTCACGGGGACGAGTATCGGCAGCGGGGAGCGGCGGGTGCACACCGGCCCCGGATTACACCCGCGACCGGGCTTCCCGTTCCGCGCGGCGGCTCCCGCCGTTCGAACACGCGCGTCGAACGCGTGTACGAGCCCCCGCCGGAAACACTGGCCCGGATCTTCCCGGCAGCGTATCTTGCCCGGCTTTCACGGCAGGAACCGCAGCGGAAGCCCGCGGCCGCGCGCCGCCACGAACCGTTTCTCCATAGCCACACCATGGCCACCAAGACCAGGCAGAAGCCACAGCCCGCGCCCGCTCCCGCCACGGCGGAGCTGGACCGCGACACCCTCCTCGGGTTCTACCGCACCATGCTCCTGGCACGGCGGCTGGACGACAAGGAGATCCAGCTCAAGGGGCAGAACAAGATCTACTTCCAGATCTCGGGCGCGGGGCACGAGGCGGTGCAGGTGGCCGCGGCCGCGCACGCCCGTCCGGGCTACGACTGGTTCTACTTCTACTACCGCGACCGGGCCTTCACCCTGGCGCTGGGGATGACCGCGCTGGACCACCTCCTCTCGGCGGTGGGCGCGGAGGCGGACCCCAACTCCGGCGGGCGCCAGATGCCCTCGCACTGGGGCCACAAGGACCTCAACATCGTCTCCACCTCGTCGCCCACGGGGACGCAGTTCCTCCAGGCGGTGGGCACCGCCGAGGCGGCGCAGCGCGCCCGCAGGGTGGGCGAGCCGCTGGTGGAGACCACGGGCGCCAAGGGCGACGAGGTGGTGTTCGTCACCACCGGCGACGGCACCACCTCCGAGGGCGAGTTCTGGGAGAGCCTGAACTCGGCGTGCAACCTGGGCGTGCCGGTGGTCTACCTGGTGGAGGACAACGAGTTCGCCATCTCGGTGCCGGTGGAGGTGAACACCGCGGGCGGCAGCATCTCCAAGCTGGTGAGGGGCTTCCCGGGGCTGTACGTGGAGGAGTGCGACGGCACCGACGTGTTCGAGAGCTACGCGACCATGGGCCGCGCGGTGGAGTACGCCCGCTCCGGCAAGGGGCCGGCGCTGGTGCACGCCCACGTGATCCGCCCGTACTCGCACTCCCTCTCGGACGACGAGCGGTTCTACAAGACCGAGGTGATGCGGAGCGAGGAGGCCAAGCGCGACCCCATCGGCAAGCTGGCCCGCGCGCTGGTGGACCGCGGCCTGGCCACGCAGGACGAGCTGGCGCGCATCGACGCCGAGGTCAACGCCGAGGTGCAGCGGGCCACCGACGAGGCGCTGGCCTCGCCGCAGCCGCCGGTGGGCTCCGAGATGAACTACCTGTACTCGCCGGACGTGGACCCCACGGCGGAGCAGTTCGACACCGAGGACGACCCGCGCTTCTCGGGGAACGAGACCACCATGGTGGACCTGATCAACGCGACGCTCCGCGACGAGATGCGGCGCGACCCGCGGATCGTGGTGTTCGGCGAGGACGTGGCGGACTGCTCGCGCGAGGAGGTGCTCCCCGACGTCAAGGGCAAGGGCGGCGTGTTCAAGGTGACGGCCGGGCTGCAGCGCGAGTTCGGCGGCACGCGCGTGTTCAACTCGCCGCTGGCGGAGGCCAACATCGTGGGCCGCGCCGTGGGCATGGCGGTGCGCGGGCTCAAGCCGGTGGTGGAGATCCAGTTCTTCGACTACATCTGGCCCGCCATGATGCAGATCCGCGGCGAGCTGGCCACCATGCGCTACCGCTCCAACAACGCCTTCGCCTCGCCGGTGGTGATCCGCACCACCTACGGCGGCTACCTCAAGGGCGGCGCCATCTACCACTCGCAGACGGGCGAGTCCATCTTCGCGCACTGCCCCGGGCTGCGCGTGGTGCTCCCCTCCAACGCCGTCGACGCGGCGGGGCTGCTGCGCACGGCCATCCGCTGCGAGGACCCGGTGCTGTTCCTGGAGCACAAGCACCTGTACCGCCAGGTGTACAACAAGGGGAAGTATCCGGGCCCCAACTTCATGATCCCCTTCGGCAAGGCCCGGACGGTGCGCGAGGGATCGGACGTGACCGTCATCACCTGGGGCGCGCTGGTGCAGCGCTCGGTGGTGGCCGCCAAGCAGGCGCAGGAGCAGCACGGCGTGTCGGTGGAGGTGATCGACATGCGCACGGTGAGCCCGCTGGACATGGAGGCGGTGGCCGCCTCGGTGAAGAAGACCTGCCGGCTGATCGTGGCCCACGAGGACTCGCTCTCCTGGGGGATCGGCGCCGAGGTGGTGGCCCGCGTCTCGGACGACCTCTTCCCCTGGCTGGACGCGCCGGTGAAGCGGGTGGCCTCCAAGGACACCTGGGTGGCCTACGCGCCGCAGCTGGAGCGGGCGATCCTGCCGGAGCCGGAGGACGTGCTCAAGGCGATCGTGGACGTGGCGGGATACTGAGGACAGCAGTGCGTGAGTGCGTGAGTGCGAAAGCGCGAGCGTGCTGATTTGCGCCCCCGCCGGGAGATCCCGGCGGGGGCGCCGTCGTTTCGGGCGCGGCTTGTGCGAATGCGGGGGCGGTTGCCGACCCCGGCGCAGCCGGGGGCACGCCCGACGCAGCTGTCCGACACCCACCCCGCGCCACGGAGCGCCGCGCATGCAGGAGAACGAGGACGGCGTGCCGGGCGAGGACTCGGTGCTGACGCCGGACGTGGACCCCGCGGCGCAGGCGGAGCCGGTGGACGAGGCGGCGGCGGAGCCGGACCTGGAGCGGACGGCGGCGTCGCTGGACCGGCCGCGGACGCGGTCGGCGGCACTGACGGTGCTGGCGACGCTGGCGGTGCTGTACACGCTGCACTTCGCGAGCGAGTTCCTGCTGCCCATCGCCTTCGCGCTGCTCCTCAACTTCCTGTTCAGCCCGGTGGTGCGGGCGCTGGGGCGCTTCCGGATCCGCCCGCCGCTGGGGGCGGGGGTGGTGGTGCTGGCGCTGGTGGGGGTGGTGGGGCTGGGGGTGTACGAGCTGTCGGGGCCGGTGCAGAGCTGGGCGGCCCGCGCCCCGGAGACGACGGACACCGTGCGCGAGCGGATGCGCGAGCTGCTGCGGCCCATCGAGCGCGTCAGCCGCACTGCGGAGCAGGTGGAGAGCGCGGCGGCGGGGGTGGGCGGAGCGGCGCCGCAGCAGGAGGTGGTGGTGAGGGGGCCGGGGCTGGTGTCGCGCATCTTCGGGACGACGCAGCGCTTCGTCACCGGGCTGCTGGAGGTACTCGTGCTGCTCTACTTCCTCCTCGCCGGCGGGGACATGTTCCTGCAGAAGCTGGTCAAGGTGCTCCCCACGCTCACCAACAAGCGCAAGGCGGTGGAGATCGCCCGGGCCACGGAGTCGGCCATCTCCACCTACCTGGTCACCGCGGTGGGCGTCAGCGTGGGCGAGGGGATCGTGGTGGCGCTGGCGATGTGGCTGCTGGGGATGCCGAACCCGGCGCTGTGGGGGGCGCTGGTGGCGCTGCTGGAGCTGATCCCCTACCTGGGCGCGCTGGCGATGACCGCCATCCTGTTCGTGGCCGCCCTCACCACCTACGACTCGCTGGGCCAGGCGCTGCTCCCGCCCGCGGCGTTCCTGCTGATCAACGTGGTGCAGGCCAACTTCATCAGCCCCGTGCTCTTCGGGCACCGGCTGGCCCTCAACCCGGTGGCGCTCTTCCTGGGGCTCGCCTTCTGGTTCTGGATCTGGGGGATCCCCGGCGCCTTCATCGCCGTGCCCCTGCTGGCGACGTTCAAGATCTTCTGCGACCACATCGAGTCGCTGGCCTCCGTGGGCGAGTTCCTGGGGATGCGCGACCCGGAGGAGCGGCGGGCGTCGGTGCGGTGACGCGACCCATGCAGCGCCAGAGCATCCGGCCGGTGCGGCTCCCCGGCATCGTGCGAACAGGCGAGGACCATGCGACTTACGATCTCTTTACCGAACGAGCCGCATCGCGTGTGGAGGGACGACGTGGAGTCGGTCCCCCCTGCCGGTGGGAGGAGAGCGGGGAGAAGATGCATTCGAACATCCCTGACCACGTCCCGGGCTCGATGGACACTGCGACGGACGGCGGGTGCAAGTCTCCTGGCGTCCGCGTCCATCCTTTACGGCGGGTGCGACCCTGGGCCGTCCGCCCGCCCGGACCGTGGGACGTCCGATGCACCCTCCCTGGTCCTCATCGACAGCGTAAGGCTGGCAGAGAACGACAGCACGTACGTCGGCCAGCCGAGCGATCTGGCAGTTGCACCGGATGGCGCCTTCTTCATCACGGATGGCTTCGCGAGGAGAGTCCGCGCATTCGGCCGTGACGGCCGGTTCCTGCGGAACGTGGGGCGCCGTGGCAATGGGCCGGGTGAGTTGAGAAATCCCGGGGTACTCGCATTCGACGGAGATACGCTCCTGTACGTGGTGGATACCTCGGAGATCGAGATGTTCGATCCTCGCAGCTCCGCCCACCTCGGCGCCCAGCCCATGCGCAAGTGGCCGGGACTCATCGTCGCGTCCTCCGGCAGACTGTTCGCGGGCCACGCGGATTCGGCACAGCAAGGCTCGGTCGGGAGGATCACCCTGGGCTCACCCGACCTTCGCGTGAACGGCCCGTTCCCGTTCGCCGGGTTCATGACCCGTCCCGGACTCTTCCCAATGATCAACACGGTAGCGCTCGCGCTGAAGGGGGACACGGTCGCCACCTCCTTCAACGTGACCAATTCGGTCTACCTGAGCGATGTCGCGGGAAGAGTGCTCGACAGCATCCCGGTCCCCGTGAAACGACGCAACGGGGCCCAGCCCGACCTGCTCCGCCGCTTCGCCGACAACCCGAGCGACCAGCAGATGGGTGAGCGCGCGATCTACGGATCGTCCCAGCCCATGGGCATGTACTGGCTGCCCGGCGGAATGATCGCGGTCGCGAGCTCCGACTGGAGGAGAGTCGACAACCGGAACGTGGAAACCAACTACCTGTCGGTCGTCGACCCGAAGTCGCGGCGCAGCTGCGTGGACGCGCGGATCCCCGGACCGGCCGACCCGCCCGTGAGGGTCGCCATGCGCGGCGACACGCTCTTCGTGCTCTCCCAGGAGACCGACGGAGAGACGCGCATCTCGACCATCATCCGCTCGTACCGGATCGAAACGGGCGCCTGCCACTGGGTGGCGGGATGAGCGCGCGGTCACGGGGTAACGCCCCAGCCGCGTGGCGCGGGGTGGGAAGGCGCCTCCTGGTCGCGGCCTGGCTCGCACAGGCCGGGTGCGCATCCGCGCCCGCCAACGTGCTCGACGCCCGTACCACGGAAGGGCGTCCGGTCCGGGAGATGATCGCGGCGGACCGGCCGACCGTCATCCTGCACTACCCATCCAGCTTCTGCTTCGCGTGCGGCCAGGACCTCGGCGAGTGGGTGGAACACGACCGCGCCGGGAGGATCAGGCTCGTGCTCCTGCTGGCGGATGAGCCCTCGGCGGCGACCCGCAGCGCGCTCGCCGTTCGCCGCATCAGAATCGACGGCGTGGTGGCGCCGCCCGGCTGGACGCCGGTCCCACGCGAGTACTTGGTGGAGAACGGCGAGGTCAAGATCGCGACTGCGGATCGAGATGCCGGCAGGAACTCCCCTGTCCTGACAATGGCAAGGCGTACGTTCCGCTCGGGCGGGGTGCGTGCCGACACGGTACCCGTTTCGCCGTCAGCTCCCGGCGGAAGCTGATTCGACGGTGGCACGCGGCGAGAGCGCTCCGACCGCGTCTGCGGCCGGGGCGCTCCTCGGCCAGGGGTTCTGCTCCCGCAGTTACATCGCGTGCCCTGGGATGGCGCCGCAAACGATCGGCGGTCCCATGTTCTCGCCCGAAGCCTGATGGTAGGCGATGATGTGCTGCCCGTTCATGGCGACGGACGTGGGGATGGCGACGGTGGAGGTGGCCTGCCCGGCACCGCTCGCGTCCGCGACGACGTCCTGGAGCGGGGCCACCGGCGCGCCCGGCGCGTCGCAGGTGCCCTGGTGCACGTGGCCCGCGTGCGAGCTGTTGGGCTGGAAGCCCGCCAGCCGCACGGCGACCTGCGTCTGGCCGGCGGCCTCGGTGAGCGTGGCCTCGCCGCTGACCCCGGAGCCGCCGAGCGCGGTCATGGGCACCATCATCGGCGCCATGGCCGAAGCCGCGGTATCGACGGTGACAGGCGCGGCCGAGACCGTCGCGACGGCGGTGTCCGCGGCGGCGCCGTCGGTGGGATCGTCCTCCTCGGCCTCGGTGTCGTTCATGCCGCAGGCGGCGAGCGCGAGCGGGACGCAGGCGAGCAGCCACCACTTCGAGAGCTTCATGGGACCTCCATTCCACGTGGACGGTTCGGGCCGGCGGTGCCGGCCGGGCGCCGCAATGTACGGCGAGCGGGCGCCGGGAAAAGGGTCCTGCCCGGAAAAGGCGCGCCGCGGGACCCCGTCACCCGGAGCCCCGCGGTCGTCCGCCGCCAGGGCGGCTACTGCCCGCCCAGCGACGACTGGATCTGCTGCGCCCGCTGCAGGTGCTGCTCCACCCGGGGGCGCACCTGCTGCTGCACCGCGGTCCGCATCTCGGCGTTCTGGATGGCCGGGATGAGCTGCGTGTCCAGCGCGTCGAGCGTGGCCTGGTGCGAGGCCACCATCCACTGCATGTACGCCCGGTCGAAGGCGGCGCCGGTCTGCCCCTGGAGGGCCTGCATGGCGCTGTCCGCCTGGGCGCGCAGCTGCTGGCTCATGGCGTTGGGCGCGGGGGTCACGCCCAGCCGCCCGGTGAGGGCGCGCAGCGAGTCCTCCAGCATCCCGTGCTCGGTGACCATCATCTGCGCGTACTCCTTGACCTGCGCGTTCTGCGCCTGCTGCTGCGCCGTCTGGCTGGGGCGGATCTCGCCGGAGTCGGCCACCGACAGGACGGCGGCCACGTTGGCGTCGGTCAGCTGCCCGCCGGCGCCGGCCATCGCCATGGTGTCGGCGCCCACCGGCAGGGTGGCCGCCGCCGTGGTGTCGGCGGTCTCGCTCACCGCGCCGGCGTCCCCCCCGGCCGCGCCCTCGTCGCCGCCGCCGCAGGCGGCCAGCGCCAGCGGCAGCAGGGCGAGCGCCCGGAGCCTGGATCCTTTCATCGTTCCTCTCCTTGTCCACGTGGGTGGCCCGGCCGGCGTCGCCGGCGGGAGCGGCAGGCGGTCGCCCGGGCCGCGGCGCCCCGCCCGTTCAAGGTTCGTTCCAGCGGGCGCGGCTCAGCTCCGGCCGTACACGGGGACGGCGGCGCCACTGACGGTGCGTGCCGCGTCGGAGGCCAGGAAGTGGATCACCCGGGCGATCTCCTCCGGCGGCGTCCAGGCGGAGTGGTCGGCGTCGGGCATGGCGCGGCGGTTGTCCTCGGTGTCCACGGTGCCGGGGAGCACGGCGTTGGCGCGCACCCCCTCGGCGCGGTACTCCTCGGCCAGCGCCTCCACCAGCGTCACCAGCGCGGACTTGGAGACGGCGTAGGCGGCGTTGCCAGCGCGCCCCTCCCGCGCTGCGCGCGAGGACACGAACACCAGCGACCCGCCCCCGCCGCGCACCAGCGCCGGCACGGCCGCGCGGGCGATCAGCCAGGCGGACTTGAGGTTGAGGTCCATCATCCGGTCCCACACGTCGGTGGGGGTGTCGGCCAGCTTCATCCCCCCGCGCCAGCCGCCCACCAGGTGCGCCACGGCGTCCAGCCGCCCGCCCCACTCCAGCGCCTGCTCCACCGCGGCGTTGGCCCCGCGCTCGGTGGTGAGGTCCAGGGCGAAGGGGAGGAGGCGGCTGCCGAACTCGCCCTTGAGCGCGTCCAGGGCGTCCGGGTGGTCGGTCTTGTGGACGGGGACGGCGACGCGCGCCCCGCCCTCCAGGAAGACGCGGGTGACGGCACGCCCCAGGTTGCCGGCGCCGCCGGTGATCAGGGCCACGGAATCCGCCATGCAGAGAGTCCCGGTTGAATGGGTGGAGGGCGCGGCCGGAGGGTCCCGGCCGCGCCTGGAAGGCGTGGCGGCCCGCTACGCGCGCCCGGAGGCGCGGGCCAGCTCGCGGAGGCGGCCGGCCAGCTCCGGGGTGAGCGCGCCCTCGCGGAAGCGCCAGGCCCAGTTGCCCGCGCGGGTGCCGGGGGTGTTCATCCGCCCCTCGCTCCCCAGCCCGAGCACGTCCTGCAGCGGGACGACGGCAAATTTCGCGCGCGACTCCATCACCAGGCGGATCATCCCCCAGCCGGGCTCCTCGCCGGGGGCCAGCAGGGCGTCCAGCCGGGCCCGCTCCGCCTCCCCCGCCCCGGCGCGCCACCCCAGCGCGGTGTCGTTGTCGTGCGTGCCGGTGTACGCCACCGCGTTCTCCGGGTAGCCGCCGGGGCGGTGCGGGTCGTCCGCGCCGCCGCCGAAGCCGAACTGGAGCACGCGCATCCCCGGCAGCCCCAGCCCGTCGCGCAGCGCCTCCACCTCCGGGGTGATGACGCCCAGGTCCTCCGCCAGCAGCGGCAGCTCGCCCAGCTCGCGGCGCACGGCCGCGAACAGCTCCGCGCCCGGCCCCTCGCGCCAGCGCCCGTCCACGGCGGTCTCCGCCGCGGCGTCCACCTCCCAGTACGCCTGGAAGCCGCGGAAGTGGTCCACCCGGACTACGTCCACCAGCTCGAAGACGCGGCGGAAGCGCTCGGTCCACCAGCGGAAGCCGTCCGCCCGCATCACCTCCCAGCGGTACAGCGGGTTCCCCCAGCGCTGCCCGGTGGCGCTGAAGTAGTCGGGCGGCACGCCGGAGACCGTGGTGGCGCGCCCCTCCGCGTCCAGCTCGAACCATTCGCGGTGCGCCCACACGTCGGCGCTGTCGTACGCCACGAAGATGGGGAGGTCGCCCACCACGCGCACCCCCCGCTCACGGGCGTACCCGCGCAGGGCGCTCCACTGCCGCTGGAAGATCCACTGCCGGAACTCGTGCAGCTCCACCCCGCCGTCCAGCCGGTGCCGCGCCCGCGCGAGCGCCTCCGGCTCGCGCAGGCGGATGTCGGGCTCCCACTCCGTCCAGGCTGCGCCCCCGTGCTCGTCGCGGAGCGCGCGGAACAGGGCGTAGTCCTCCAGCCACGCGGCGCTGCGGACGCGGAACGCGTCGAACTCGCCGCGCAGCTCCAGGGCGGCCCCGGCGCGGAAGGCCATCCACGCCCGCCGCAGCAGCGCCTCCTTCCAGGCGAAGACGCCCGGGAAGTCCACCCGGTCCGCCGGCAGGTCGTCCCCGCCGACCTCGTCCGCCCGGAGCAGCCCGTCGGCCACCAGCGCCTCGGGGCTGGCCAGCAGCGAGCTCCCCGCCATGGCCGAGAGCCCGTTGTACGGCGAGCCGCCGGCGTCCACCGGCACCAGCGGCAGGATCTGCCAGAGCGTCTGCCCGGCCTCCGCCAGCCAGTCCACGAAGCGGCGCGCCGGCTCCCCCAGGTCGCCGATCCCCCGCCCCGGGAGCGAGGTGGGGTGCAGCAGGACGCCGGAGCAGCGGGGGTAGGCGGAAAGGGGCTCGGGCACGGAAAAGAAGTGCGAAAGTGCGAAAGTGCGTGAGTGCGAAAGTGGACGGCAGTACGGAGTACGAAGTACGGAGCACGCTACGAAACCGCGGGGCGGCCGTTCAGCCCGCCCCGGCCGGGTGCGGTCCGCACTCTCGCACTTTCGCACTCACGCACTTCCGTTACAGCGCCGGCAGCACGTACGCCACCTCGGCGCGGTCCAGCGGCACCAGGGGCGTCACCGGCTCGCCCTCCTCCGGCGCGTCGTCGCGGCAGACGCGGAACAGGCGGTGCTCCGTCCACACCGGGGCGCCGGGGGTGAAGCCGGCCAGGTTCAGCTCGGCGGGGGCGCCGCCGTGGTTCACCAGGATCCAGCCGCGGGGGCCGGCCAGGTGCCCGTCGTCGGCGCGGCGCTCCAGCACCAGCACGTCCCCGTCCAGGCCGCCGGCGGCGCGCAGCACGCCCTCGCCCTGCAGCAGCGGGTGGCGCAGCTTGAGGCGGTTGACGCGGCCCACGAAGCGGCGCAGGTCCATGTGGCGGCGCTCCCAGTCGC
Organism: Gemmatimonadota bacterium; assembly: GCA_040752145.1. Lineage (GTDB taxonomy): Bacteria > Gemmatimonadota > Gemmatimonadetes > Longimicrobiales > Longimicrobiaceae > JAFAYN01. The sequence continues at coordinate 20,585 of JBFMFL010000039.1, read as the reverse complement.
TGGGCATGCTGTGGACCACGTTGACCTGCGTGCGGAAGCCGAACTCGTAGCCGGTGGTCATCATCACCCCGGCGGAAAAGGCCGCGGCGAAGGCGTAGCGCTGCCGCTGCACGGCCTCGTCGCCGCCGGTGTCGGCGGCCAGCCGGGTGGTGTCGTGCGACTCCGGGAAGGCCACCGAGGGGGCGATGCGGCGCAGCTCCTCGTGCTGCTCCAGCGCCCACGGCTCGCGGAAGTCCCACCACTTGCTGGAGTTGAAGAAGTAGTCGAAGCCCGCCTCCTTGAGCGCGACCACGTCCTCCATGGGGGCCCCGAGGGTCTCCGCAAAGAACTGCGCGTCGGGGCGCACCTCGCGGGCCTCCCGGATCAGGCGGCGCCAGAGGGCGGCGGGCACCTTGTACGCGGCGTCGCAGCGGAAGCCGTGGAAGCCCAGCTCCAGCGACTCCCTCACCAGCGCGGCCCAGTAGCTCCACAGCCCCTCGCGGTCGGGCGAATGCTCGTTGTCGATCTCGGCCAGGTCGCCCCAGGTGGTGACCTTGGCGGGGTCGTCCGGGTCCACCACGAAGGGGCTCCGCACCTCGCCGCGCTCGTCGCGCACGTACCACTCCGGGTGCTGCGCGATGAGCGGCGAGTCCTTGGCGGTGTGGTTCACCACCAGGTCCATCATGGGCCGCACCCCCGCCGCGGCGATCCGCTCCACGGCGTCGCGCAGCGGGCCCAGGTCCGCCGGGTCGGCGCCGGGCGGGAGGAAGAGCGGGTTGAGCCGCCCGTACTCCTTGACCGCGTACAGGCTCCCGGAGAAGCCGGGGTAGTGCCAGGGGTTCAGGTACAGCCAGTTGAACCCCATCTCCGCGGCGCGGGCGGCGTGCTCCGGCCAGCGGGTGGCGGGGCCCACCAGCCGCGGGAACAGGTTGTAGACCAGCGGCGGCGGGGTCACGCGGCGCCCTCCAGCAGGGCGCGGATGCCGCGGACGGGAACCCAGATCCACGCCGGGCGGTTGTTCATCTCGTAGCCCAGCTCGTACACGGCCTTTTCCAGCTCGAACACGGCCAGCACCCGCCGCAGCGTCTCCGGGTCGCCGGGGACGATCCCGGCGCCCCGCGTGGCCTCGAAGTACCCCTCCAGGAACAGCCCGCGCACCATCCGCAGCCACGAGTCGGCCCACCCCTCCAGCGACGCCTTCACCCGCAGGTCGCTGAGGTCCTGGTCGGCCAGCGCCATGCGCACGGCGTAGTCGAAGGAGCGGAGCATCCCGGCCACGTCGCGCAGCGGCGACTGCTTGGCGCGGCGCTCCGCCAGGGGCCGCGCGGGCTCGCCCTCGAAGTCCAGGATGAACCACTCGCTCCCGGCCGCCTCCGGGTCGGAGGCGCGCAGCACCTGCCCCAGGTGGTAGTCGCCGTGGGTGCGGGTCCTCACCAGCCCGGCCTCGTTGAGCAGGCGCAGGTCGTCGGCGCGGTAGCGCAGGTCGGGGGCGTCGCGGACGATGGCGCCCAGGTCGTTGTGGCTCCCCGCCGGGAACACGCCGGGGATGGACTCCAGGCGCCGCCCCACCTCGTCCAGCGTGGCCGTCACGTCGCGGGCGTACGCGTCGGTCCAGGCGCGCACGTCGTCCTCGGTGATCAGCTCCGGCGCGAACTCCGGGTGCTCCGGCCCCGCGGAGGCGAGCGCGGCGTGCAGCTCGCCCGTGGCCCGGCCCAGCGCGCGGGCGGCGGCGTGGAAGTCGCCCATCATCCGCCGGGTGGCGTCCCGCCCGGTGGGGGTGGCGGGGTCGGCGGCGCTGCGGGCCGCGGCGGCGAAGTAGCGGTCCAGCGCGCGGCGGGTGTACGCCCACGCGTCGCCGGAGTTGGGGATGAACCGGAACACCCCGGCCACCGAGGCGTTGGCCACGCCCTGGCCGGTGTAGTCCAGCCACCCGGCCAGCGCGGGGATGCCGCGGAACCCGGTGTTCTCCACCAGGAAGCGGGTCACCTCCAGGTCCGGGTTGACCCCCGCCTCCAGCTTGCGGAACAGCTTCATGATCAGCCGCTCGCCGAAGACGATGGAGGTGTTGCTCTGCTCCGCGCTCATCCGCTTCACCGGCGTGAGCCGGCCGTGCTCCTGGTCGGGGACGGCGGCCTGCACCCGGTGCCCCCGGAAGCGCCCGGCGGCGGAGGGGAGCGCCTCCTCCTCGCGCATGATGCGCAGCAGCGCAAGCGCGCTGTAGCGGTCCACCAGCGCCTCGTACAGCCGCACCTCGCCCCGCTCCATGGCGACGGTGGCGATGGGCTCCGCCTCCACCCCGCGCTCCAGCGGCGGGCGCAGCGACAGGGGGAGCAGGTAGGTGTCCGGCTCGCCCTGGGCGAAGCGCACCTGCACCACCGCCACCATCCAGCGCGGCCCGTGCTCGGGGGCCACGACCGCGTGGTCGCGCAGTTCCACGGCCACCACCTCGCGCCCCTTGCCCCGGAACCAGCGCTGCTGGGCCAGCCACTCGCCGGGCACGGCCCCCACCAGCGCCGCCACCGACTCGCGGCTCTCCAGCACCCGGGTGTCCTGCTCCTCCCACTCGCGGGCCACGCTCTCGTCCACCTCGCCCCCCTCCTCGCCCGAGGCGGGCGAGCGGATGGCGAACCAGAAGAAGCCGTAGGGGCTGAGCGTGAGCGCGTAGGGCGTCTGGTCGATGGGGAGGAACTCCGTGTGCCCCAGCATCTCCACCGGCACGCACCCGGCGAAGCGGGCGAGGTCCAGCCGCACCGCCTGCGCCGCGCCGGACAGGTTGTTGACCACCAGCACGGTGTCCTTTTCGTGCTCGCGCAGGTACGCCAGCACGTGCGGGTTCTCCGGCTGGAGGAACTCGATGCTCCCCCGCCCGAACGCGTGGTGCTGCTTCCTCACCTGCACCAGCCGCTTCATCCAGTTGAGCAGCGAGAAGGGCGAGTTCTCCTGCGCCTCCACGTTGATGGACTGGTGGCCGTAGATGGAGTCGCTGATCACCGGCGCGTACAGCCGGGCCGACTCCGCGCGCGAAAAGGCGGCGTTGCGGTCCGGGGTCCACTGCATGGGGGTCCTCACCCCGTCGCGGTCGCCCAGCCAGATGTTGTCGCCCATCCCCAGCTCGTCGCCGTAGTAGATGATGGGCGAGCCGGGCATGGTGAAGAGGATGGAGTTGAGCAGCTCGATCTTGCGCCGGTCGTTCTCCATCAGGGGGGCCAGACGGCGGCGGATCCCCAGGTTGATCCGCATGCGCGCGTCCGCCGCGTACTGGGCGTACATGTAGTCGCGCTCCTCGTCGGTCACCATCTCCAGGGTGAGCTCGTCGTGGTTGCGCAGGAACATGCACCACTGGCAGTCGTCCGGGATGGGCGGCGTGCGCTGGATGATCTCCACGATGGGCTTGCGGATCCCCTGCCGCACCGCCATGAAGATCCGCGGCATCAGCGGGAAGTGGAACGCCATGTGGAACTCGTCGCCGTCGCCGAAGTAGGGGCGCACGTCGTCGGGCCACTGGTTGGCCTCGGCCAGCAGGATGCGCCCCGGGTAGCGCGTCTCGATGCGGGCGCGGAACTCCTTGAGGATGTCGTGCGTCTCCGGGAGGTTCTCGCAGATGGTGCCCTCCCGCTCGATCAGGTAGGGCACGGCGTCGGCGCGGAAGCCGTCCAGCCCGCGCTCCAGCCAGTACTCCATCACCCCGAACATCGCCTCCTTGACCGCCGGGTTGTCCCAGTTCAGGTCGGGCTGGTGGGCGAAGAAGCGGTGCCAGTAGTACTGCCCGGCCACCGGGTCCCAGGTCCAGTTGCTGGGCTCGGTGTCGGTGAAGATGATGCGGGCGTCGCGGTAGGGCTCGTCGGTGTCGCTCCACACGTAGAACTCGCGCTCCGGCGACCCCCTGGGGGCCCGGCGCGCGCGCTGGAACCAGGCGTGGTCGCTGGAGGTGTGGTTGAGCACCAGGTCGGCGATCACCCGGAGGCCGCGCTCGTGGGCGGCGTCCAGGAAGCGCTGGAAGTCCTCCAGGTTGCCGTACTGCGGGTTGATCCCGTAGTAGTCGGCGATGTCGTACCCGTCGTCGCGCAGCGGCGAGGGGTAGAAGGGGAGCAGCCAGATGACGTCCACGCCCAGGTCGCGGACGTAGTCCAGCCTCTCGATCAGCCCCCGGAAGTCACCCACCCCGTCGGCGTTGGAGTCCTGGAAGGCCTTGACGTGCAGCTCGTAGAAGACGGCATCCTTGTACCACGACCGGTCGTCACTCACTCGACGGACTCCTCGGGATCGGTTCTCGGAAATCTTCTCCACGCGAGGGCGCGAGGCCCTGCAGAAACCGTTCCGGGTGGCGGAGGGGGAGGGTTTGTTGAGTGCTTCGTGGCGGGTGTGTCGGGGGGCCGCTCCGGGAACCCCGGCGAACGGCGCACTGGCCGGGGAGTCCGCGGCGGCCTTATCGTTCCACCATCTCCAGCGCGGACACCGGGGCGAATCATGCGAGGACTGCTCACGACGCTCACACGGCGCGGCCGGACGGCCGCCCGGCTGATCCTGGTGGCGAGCACGGCCGCCTGTACCGGGTGGCGGCCGATCGAGGGCGCGCCCGGCCCGGGAATCGGTCCGGGTCCCATCGAGCACGCGCGGCTGACCCTCCGGGACGGCCGCCGGGTGGAGCTCCGCGGCGTGTCGGTGCACGGGGACAGCCTGGCCGGCTTCCGGGGGCGTGGGTACGACGTCAGCCATGCCGCGTTCCACGTGCGCGACGTGGCACGCGTGGAGCGCGGCGAGCCCAGCCCCGGACGGACGGCGATCTTCGTCGTGGCGCTGGCCGCGTGTGCAGCCGCGGCGTACCTCGTGGCGGACGGGATCCGCGTCATGGGCGACCCCGACTACTAGGACCGCGCCGGCCGGCGGGCTTCTGTGGAGTCTCTTGCGCCACGACACGCGCGGATTAGCTTGATTGCCACCCGCAGTTCCCGCCAGCCACCGCTCCCGACCACGAGGTGGGCCCCATGTCCTCTCCCCGTCCCGAAGACCTGTCCGCGCAGCCGGCCGCCGAGCGCCCGGCCGATCCCGCCCGCCGGGACTTCCTGGGGAGCGCCGCCGCCATCGCGGCGGTCGCCGTGGGCGCGCCGCTGCTGGGCGCCTGCGACGCCGAGACCGGCACCGGCCCGGCCGCGGCCGCCTCCGCGCCCGAGGCGCCCAGCCTGCACCACGCGGCGGGCGGGCAGCCGTGGTGGACGCTTCACCACAAGATCGCGGCGACCATCGGCGCGGCCGACAACGTCAGGGTGCCCGAGCTGGAGAAGTCCGCCAACGGCGGCTACCTGCAGCGGATCATCGTGGACGACGACCGCGTCGGCACCGGGCTGGCCACCATCCTGCGCTCCTCGTACAAGTTCTCCACCCCCAACGGCACCGTGCCGGTGACGGTCTCGGTGCAGAACGGCTGGGGCAAGGCGTACCCCGCCCGCACCATCTACGCGCAGGACGACCTGGTGTACGCCATGAGCGACGCGCTGGCCACCAACCCTCTGACGGACGGCGTGCTCCAGGAGAGCCTGACCAAGGGGAACCCGGTGATCGCCGTCGCCAGGGCGTCGGTGGTGCAGTTCTGGGACGGGGTGGCGTCGGACTACTACGGCAACCACCAGCAGGTGGCCGCCCGGGCGCTCTGCGACGTCTTCGCCCCGTACGTCGCCAACGTCCGGCTGGGCTCCACCACGCGGGACCTGAACCGCTCCTGAGCCCCGCCCCCGCGGGCGCGAACGGCCCGGCCGCCCTCCCCGGCGGCCGGGCCGTCCGTCATTCCGGGGCCCGCAGCGCCGCCGCCACCGCCGCCACGTGCGGCTCCTGCAGGATGGAGCCGTGGCTCCCGGTCACCGCGTGGGTCGTGGTCCCGCCGTCGGCCAGCGCGCTCCAGAACGCCAGCCCGGGGGCGTGCGCGTCCGCGTGGTCGGAGCCGGCCGTGCGGAAGTACGTCAGCCGGCCGGGGTAGCGCCCGGCACGGTAGCCCTCCTGCGCCCGCACGCTGGCGGCGCGCACCGCGATCAGCGCCAGCACCTCGTCCACGCGCGACTCGCCCAGCAGGTGCGGCGCCTCCATCCCGCGGACCATCTCCAGCACCGCCTCGCGCGGCTCCATCCCGCAGAGCCGGCCCACCTCCACGCGCGACGCGGCCGCCCACCCCGCCACCCCGGCCACCGTGTGCCACACCACCTCCGCCGGGTCGCGGCGGTCGGCGGAGTCGCCTTCCCCGCCCAGCGGCGCCGTGTCGATCAGCGCCAGCAGCTCCGGCTCCGCGCCCGCCGCGGCGAGCTGCCGCGCCATCTCCCACGCCACCACCCCGCCGAACGACCACCCGCCCAGCCGGTACGGCCCCTCCGGCCGGAAGCCGCGGACGGCGTCCACGTAGTACGCGGCCATCTCCGCCAGGTCGGCGAGCGGCGCCTCCCCGCCGTCCACCCCCCGCGGCTGGAGCGCGTACACCGGCTGCTCGGGCGCCAGGTGGACGGCCAGCGCGCGGTAGCAGACCACGTGGCCGCCGGCCGGGTGCACCAGGAAGAGCGGCGCCCGGCCGCCGTAGGTCTGCAGCGCGACCAGCGGGGGGCGCAACGGGCTCCGCCGCCCCGCCACGGCGCGGGCCATCTCCTCCACGGTGGCTCCGGCCAGCAGGGCGGCCACGGTGACGTCGGCGTCCAGCTCGGCGCGGACGCGGGCCAGCAGCCGGGTGGCGAGGATGGACTGGCCCCCCAGCTCGAAGAAGTCGTCTCGCACCCCCACCCGCTCCACCCCCAGCACCTCGGCCCAGATGCGGGCGAGCGCCTCCTCCTCCGGGGTGCGCGGCGCGACGCAGCCCTCCCCGGCCGAGCCGCCGGGCGCGGGGAGCGCGGCGCGGTCGGGCTTGCCGCCGGGGGTCAGCGGCAGGGCGTCCAGCACCACCAGCGCCTCCGGCACCAGGTGCGCCGGGAGCCTGGCCCGCAGCCACGCGCGCAGCTCCGCCGGGTCCGCCTCTCCCTCGGCGGGCACCACGTACCCCACCAGCCGGGTCTCCCCCGGCGCGTCCTCGCGCGCCGCCACGGCGGCCTCGCGCACGGCCGGGTGCGCCGCGAGCGCCGCCTCGGCCTCCCCCGGCTCCACGCGGAAACCGCGCACCTTGACCTGCCGGTCCAGGCGCCCCAGGAACTCCAGCGCGCCGTCCGGACCCCAGCGCGCGCGGTCGCCGGTGCGGTACAGCCGCGCGCCCGGCTCGCCGGAGAACGGGTCGGGGACGAACCGCTCCGCCGTCAGCCCGGGCCTGCCCAGGTAGCCGCGCGCCACGCCCGCCCCGCCCACGCACAGCTCGCCCGGGACGCCGGGCGGGACGGGGGCGGCGTCCGCGCCCACCACGTACAGCCGCGCGCCCGGGAGCGGCCTCCCGATCGGCCGCCCCCGGGGCTCCTCGTCCACCCGGTGCGAGGCGCACACGATCGCCGCCTCGGTGGGCCCGTAGAGCACCCGGATCTCGGCGGCCGGGAACGCCGCGCGCATCTCCGCCAGGAGCGCGGGCGGCACCGCGTCGCCGCCGACGAGCGCGCGCCGGGTGCGCGGGAGAGCGCCGGCCTGGCGCACGATCTCCCGCATCAGCACGGGGACGGCGTGCAGCGCGGCGGCGTCCGCCAGCTCCTCCGCCACCAGCCGGGGGAGGTCCAGCACGCGCTCGCGGGGGACCGGGCGCACCGCCGCGCCGCAGACCAGCGGGAGCAGCATCTCCAGCAGCCAGATGTCGAACGACGCGCTCGCCATGGCCGGCATCACGTCGCCCGGCGCCGGGCCGAACGCCTCCCGCGCGGCCAGCAGGGTGCCGGCCAGGCTCCCGTGCTCCACCGCCACGCCCTTGGGCCTGCCGGTGGAGCCGGAGGTGTAGATGACGTACGCCAGGGAACAGGGAACAGGGAACAGGGAACAGCCTGCAACGGCTTCCTGACCCTCGATTTCCGACGTGTCGTGCTCCCCCTCTCCCCTTGTGGGAGAGGGGGCCGGGGGGAGGGGGGTGTGGATCGCCACGACCTCGCCCGCGAAGCACGCGAACCGCTCCTCCTGCCCGGCGCGGACCAGCAGCAGCGCCGCGCCGGCGTCCTCCAGCATCCAGCGCAGCCGCTCCGCCGGGTATGCGGGATCCAGCGGCACGAACACGCCGCCGGCCCCGAGCACGCCAAGCACCGCCGCGACCAGGTCGGCGGAGGGCTCCACGCACACGCCGACGCGCGTCTCCGGCCGCACGCCCCTGGCCCGGAGCGCGGCGGCGAGGGCGGCGGCGCGCGCGGCCAGCTCCGCGTAGCTCGTGGTGCGGCCGGGCTCCAGCACCGCGGGCGCGTCCGGCGTCGCGCGCGCCTGCCGCTCGAAGAGCCGGTGCGCCAGCGGCTCGTCCCGCGGCGGAGGCGCCGCGGCGCCCCAGGCCAGCACCTCGCGCAGCTCGTCCTCGGAGGCCAGCGGCACGCGGGAGAGGGGGCGCCCCGGGTCGGCGGCGAAGGCCGCGAGGGTGGTCTCCAGCCGGCGCGCCATCCGCGCGACGGTCGAGGGATCGAACAGGCCGGTGGCGTACTGGAAGAACGCGGCGAAGCCCCCGCCCTCGTCCTCCACCATCAGCGACAGGTCGAAGACGGAGGTGCGGGAGTCCAGGGGGAGCGGGTCGGCGGCGACGTCCGGGAGCGCCAGCGCGCCGTCCGCCGAGTCCGAGAACCCGAGCACCGCCTGGAGGAGCGGGGGGCGGCGGAAGTCGCGGCGCGCCCCGGCCAGCTCCACCACCCGGTCGAAGGGGAGGCCGGCGTGCGCCTGCATCCCCGCGGCGGCGCGGTGGGTCCGCCGCAGCAGCTCGCCCACGGTGGGATCGCCCTCCAGCCGCACCCGCAGGGGGAGGGTGTTGGCGAGGAACCCCACCATCTCCTCCAGCTCGGGGCGCGTGCGGAGCGACGCCACGCTCCCCAGCAGCAGGTCGTCGCGGTCCGCGTACCGCCCCAGCAGCAGCCCGAACGCCGCCGCGAGCACCACGTACGGCGTGCTCCCCACGCTCCGTGCGAGCGCGCGCACCCGGGCCGCGAGTCCGGCGGGGACGGCGAACGGGTGCTTGACGCCGTCCCACGCCTGCACCGGGGGGCGCGGCCGGTCGGTGGGCAGCTCCAGCGACGCGGGGGCCCCGGCCAGCTCCCCGCGCCAGTACGCCTCGTCGGCCGCGCGCTCCGCCGGGTCGGGGCGGCCCCGCCACGCGGCCCAGTCGCGGAAGCGCGCCGCCGGCTCCGGCAGCCGCGCGGCCCCGCCCGCCAGGCGCGCCGCGTACAGCGCGCTCAGCTCGCGCAGCAGCACGCCGCGCGAGCCGCCGTCGAACACCAGGTGGTGCGCGCCCAGCAGCAGCCGGGCGTCGTCGTCCGCGGTGCGGAGGAGGAGGGCGCGGAAGAGGGGGCCGCGCTCCAGGTCGTACGCGTGCCGGGCGAAGGCGTCGGTGCGGTACCTGGCCTCCGCCCCGCCCCAGCGGTCGCCGCGCAGGTCCGCGACCTCGGGCGCGAAGGCGGCGCCGAGGCCCACCTCCTGCACCGGCTCCCCCGCCGACTCCCGGAACGTGGTGCGCAGCGGCTCGTGGCGCGCCGCCAGGCCGCGGAGCGCGCCGAGCAGCGCGTCCACGTCCAGCGGCCCGCGCAGGCGGAAGCCCAGGGCGATGGTGTAGACGGGATAGCCGGGGGCGAGCTGGAGCAGGTGCCAGAGCCGCCGCTGCTCCGGGGAGAGCGGCGCGGGGCCCTCGGCGACGCGGGGGATGGGGGCGGATGCGGAGGGGCCGGCGCCCAGCTTCTCCAGCAGCGCGCGCTTGGCCGGGGAGAGCGCGGCGAGGCGGTCGTGCAGCTCGGTCATGGGACCATGTTGGCTCCGGGGTCCCGGCCGGGCAAGGGCGCCCTCCTCCGCGAAGGCGGCGCGCGGCGGCGGCCCGGGCGGCGGCGCGGCAGGCAGGGACGGCGGAACACGGCGGGAACCGGCCATACAGGACAGGTACCGACCTGGTCAAACCCTTTGTCCATTTCTATGTTGGGCGTACCGTCACACCACTTCCGGTGCCCATCCCACCCAGGAGACCTCCATGAGCCGCATCCGCCTGCCCCTTGCCACCCTCGCCGTCGTCATGCTGGCAGGCTGCCACTCCGCCGCCCCGACCGCGCCCGCTGCACCGGAGGAGCGCGCCGCATCGACCGCATCCATGCCCGACTCCGCTTTCGGTGCTGCGGAGCGCGGAGGGTCATTGATCGGCTCGGGGACCTGAGCTGAAAGACTGCGGGCCGGGGATCACACCCCGGCCCGCATCTTCATCAACGACTCGACCAACCCCGCTGCCAGTGAGCGAGATGCGCGCTCCTCCAACGGACTCGCCGGATCGGCCGGTGCATCGGCATAGCGGTGCAACCGGATTGATTCCAGAAGGGCAGGGAGCATTGCCCTCTGGTCTGCCTCCTCTCGCTCCAGGGCCGCGTTCGCGGCGAGCGCGACCATGCGCTCTGCTTCCTCCCACTTTCGGAGCCCCGCCGCCCCCCTGGCCAGGTTGGTATAGACGACAGCGGGAACCGATCCAGGTACGGCATGTTGGGCGAGACTCCACACCTCGGCAGCCGCTCGGGCATGCGCTTCCGGAAGTCCCTCGGCACCGGCACAGCGCGCCAGGTTGCAGCACACCAGCAGGCGCTCGTGCGGCTCGCGGATCAGGGGGAGCACCGCCTCGAACACCTGCAGCGCCCGCCCGAAGCGCCCTCGCTCCATCCAGAGGCCGGCTACGTCGTGGGCCAGCACCGGGAGCCGCTTGGATCCCGGCCGCATCCGCTCGAAGGCCTCCGCCGCGTACCGCTCCGCCCCGGAAAAGTCTCCCGTGTAGACGGAGACGGTCATCAGGTCGTGCAGCACGTATCCCTCGCGGATGCGGAGCCGCTTCCGTCCCCCCTCCACCCGGCCGCGGGGCCGCCGCGCAGCCCCGAGCGCCCTGAGCAGGTGGGAGCGCGCCTCGCCGAAGTCGCCGCGCTGCACGTGCAGGTTGCCCAGGCTGTTGAGCGCGAGCGCGCAGCCGTACCAGTCCCCGTTCCGCCGGGCCATCGAGCCGGCGTGCTGGAGCCAGGCCTCGGCGGTCGCGTAGTCCGCCCGGCGCCGCGCGATGATCCCCACCCGGTGCGCCGCGGCCACGTTGGGCGGATACGCGCTGGCCGCCGCGCGCGCCCACGCCAGCGCCGTCCCGGTGTGCCCCTCGGCCTCCGCCCACGCCGAGACCGCGTCGCACGCCCGGCTCACCAGGGCCGGGCGCACCCGGCCGGGCTCCGCCCGCATCGCGTGGAGGTCGCGAAGCGCCTCCGCCGCCTCCGCGGGGAGGGCGGTGCCGCCGGCGTCCGCGCCGGGGGCCCCGGCGCCCCCGCCGGCGAAGAGCGCCGCCCGCTCCGCGGCGGGGGTCTCCGCCCACAGGAGCACGCTCCGGTAGAGCACCAGGAGCATCCCGCCCAGCTCGCCGGGGACCTCCGCGACGTTGGTCCAGCCGGAAAAGGGCTCCGGCGGGGCGGGAAGGAGGAGCGGCCGGGGAAGTGGCATGGGGAGAGCGGGCCGAGGGGGGCGGAGCGCACGACGGTTGTCCCGTAGTATATGCGCGGGAAACGAAGGCGCAATAGTGGACAATCCCCTGCTTTGAACCGTGCCTCCCGGCGCCCCCGCCATGCACCCGGCAATACCGCCCATGACAACGGGATTCCCGCGGTGTGGGGCTGAAACGTATGGGACCGGCTCCCCGCCCGTCCGGGTCAGAACTGCTCGTCGAAGAGTTCGGCGCCGCGCTCGCGCAGCTTCTTGTACCAGGGGCGCCGCCGCCACTCCTCCAGCCGGATCTCCCGCGCCCGCCTGAGGTCGGCCAGGAAGGTGCGCTCCACCTGCGCGCCGAAGCCCGCGTCCAGGATCCCCAGCACGTTCTCCTGGTTCAGCTCCATGCTGCGGATGTCCAGGTTGGACGACCCCACCACGGACCAGACCCCGTCCGCCACCATCGTCTTGGTGTGCAGCATGGTGCCCTGGTACTCCCAGATCCTCACCCCGGCCGCCAGCAGCTCCTCGTAGTGCGCCTGGCTGGCCCAGCGCACCGGCTTGGCGTCGGTGATGGGCCCGGGGACCAGCACCCGCACGTCCACACCCGCCCTGGCGCGCTCCTTGAGGGCGGCGAGCAGCCCGTGGTCCGGGACGAAGTAGGCGTTGGTGACGTAGAGCCGCCGCCGCGCCGAGGCGAAGGAGAGCCAGAACACCTTGCGCAGCGGCAGGTGCTCGTCGCTGGGCGAGCTGAGCACCCCCACGTGTACCGAGAGCGGGTGCCCCGGCGCGTCCGCACCGGAGGGCTCCGGCTCCGGCGGGTAGAAGGCCGGGCCCGCCAGGATCTCCCCCGTGGTCACCGACCAGGTCTGCGCGAAGGCGGACTGGAGCGAGCGGGCGGGCGGCCCGGCGACCCGAACCATGTCCTCGCGCCACTCGTCGGGGCTGCGCGCGTCGCCCAGCCACTTGTCGCCCACGGCGGCGCCGCCCGTGTACCCCACCTCGCCGTCCACCACGACGGCGCGCCGGTGGTTGCGCTTGTGGAAGCGGGTCAGCTCGCCGAAGCGCAGCGGGTGGAAGCGCGCCACCCTCCCTCCCGCGGCCCGGAGCGCGCGGAAGCCCTCGTCCGGCGCGTTCATGGCGCCCATCCCGTCCAGCGCCACCCGCACCTGCACCCCGGCCCGCGCCCGCTCCGTGAGCACCGCCAGCACCGAGTCGCTGGCCCGCCCCGGCTCCCAGATGTAGACCATGAAGTCGATGCTGCGCCGCGCCGAGCGCAGGTCGCGCAGCAGCGCCGGGGCGAACTCGGCGCCGTTGCTGAGCAGCTGCGCCGTGCCGCCGCGCCGCAGCGGCGAGTTGGTGGCGCCGGACATCGCCGCCAGGAAGTCCGGGGAGCCCACCGGCGGCCGCGCCGTGGCGTACAACCGGTCCGCCCGCTGCCCGAAGGGCGAGAACAGGGCGAGCAGCACCGACACCGTCGCCAGCACGCCGATGGCGAAGAAGAGCACCCCCCACCAGGTGTAGGTGCGCCGCTGCTGCGGATCCAGCTCGCGCCAGCGCGGGAGCCGCCTGGGGCGATCCGGCGAGCGGATCCTCCGCATCCCGAGCCGCACCTCAGTACTGCTCCGCGAACAGCACCCAGAACCGCTCCACCACGCGGGGCCAGAGGCCGCGGCGGCGCCACTCGTCGGCCCTGATCTCGCGGGCGCTCTCCAGGTCGTGCAGAAAGGTCCGCTCGATCTGCGCGCCGAACTCGTCGTCCAGGATGCCGATGACGTTCTCCTGGTTCAGCTCCTTGGAGCGGATGTCCATGTTGGCCGAGCCCATCACGGCCCACTTCCCGTCCACCACCAGCGACTTGGCGTGGATCATCCCCCCCTGGTACTCGTAGATGCGCACCCCCGCGTCCAGGAGCGGCTGGTAGTACGAGTGGCTGGCCCTGCGGATGGGGAAGGCGTCGGTGTGCTCGTCGGGGAGGAGGAGGCGCACGTCCACCCCCTTGCGCGCGCGGTCCGCCAGCACCTTGCGCGTCTCGTCGTCCGGGACGAAGTACGGGCTGGTCACGTAGACGCGCTCCCGGGCGCAGCGCAGGGAGATGAAGAAGAACTTGCGCAGCGGGTGCGCCTCGTCCGCGGGGGAGGAGATGACGTTGACGTGCCGCGAGAGCCGCTCCCCCACCCTGGCCGCCTCCTCGTCCGAGGGGTAGATGGAGGGGCCCAGCAGGATCTCGCCGCAGCTGGATGCCCACAGCTGCGTGAAGGCGGACTGCAGGTTGGCGGCCAGGCACCCGCGCACCTCCACCATCATGTCGCGCCACTGCTCCTCGCCGTGCGCGTCGCCCAGCCACTTGTCGCCCACCGCGGCCCCGCCGGTGAAGCCCACCTTTCCGTCCACCACGACCGCGCGGCGGTGGTTGCGCTTGTGGAAGCGGGTGATCTTGCCCAGGCGGAAGGGCCGGAACCACTCCACCCTGCCGCCGGCCTCGCGCAGCCGCTCGAAGTCCTCCTCCGGGGCGCGCATCCCCCCCATCCCGTCCAGGAGCACGCGGACCTCCACCCCCTCCCGCGCCCTGCGGCACAGGACCTCCAGGATGCGGTCGCTGACCCTGCCCGGCTCCCAGATGTAGACCATGAAGTTGATGGTCCGCTCCGCCTCCTCCAAGGCCCGGAGCATGGCCGGGAAGATCTCCACCCCGTTGTTCAGCAGGCGCGCGGTCCCGCCCTTCTGCAGCGGGGCGTTTACCGTGCCGGAGATCCCCGCCAGGAAGTCGTCGCTGTCCACGGCGGGAGCCCGGTTCACCCAGATCTCCCCGGGGCGGCGGCCCAGCGAGAAGAAGAGGGTGACCACCACCGAGACGGCGGCCGCCGCGCCGAGCGCCGCCAGGAGGAGGAGCCACCAGGGATAGCCGAAGAGCTGCATGGTCGCGGTCGGGTCCGGTCGGCTCGGGTCAGCCCCCGCCCAGCGCGACGCGGGCGAGGAGGGGGTGGTGGTCGGAGCCGAAGACGGCCGGGCCCCGGTCCCGGGGGTGCTCGTCCAGCCGCTGCACCTCCACGGAAGCGATGCGCCCGCCGCCGGGGTGGTACAGCACGTGGTCCAGCAGGAAGCGCACGAGGCCGTGGTGGGTGTGCTTCCAGTCCCAGCGGCGGCGCGCGGGGAGGAGCCCGGCGCCCACCATGGCGCGGTGGGCGGGGTCGCGCTCCCCCAGGGGCGTGTTGAAGTCCCCGGCGAGGACCACCCCGCCGGGGGCGTCGCGCCGCACCACCGCCTCCGCCAGCCGCTCGGCCTGGTGCGCGCGGGCGCCTCCAAGGCCCCGCCGCGGCGAGTCGCCGTCCCACAGGCGGCGGTGCGTGTCCAGGTGCGCGCTCACCACGTCCACCCCCTCCACCCCGGCGAGCCGCGCCCCCACCGCCACCCGGCGCTGCCGCACGTACAGCAGCGCGAAGGCGTGCGCGCGCCCCAGCGCGGCGGTGGCCAGCACGGCGTTGCCGCGGTCGCTGCGGGCGGCGCCGTTGCGCATGGAGGGGGCGTACCGCAGCGACAGCCCGTGCCGCCGCGCCACGTCCACCAGGTCCTCCGGGCGCGGCGGCGTCAGGTCGCCGCCCGCGAAGCCGGGCTCCGGCGCGCGCTCGGGGACGGTGTCGTCGGCGCGGTACGCCTCCTGGACCAGGAGCACGAGCGGGCGGCCCGGGTCGGTGCCCGCGCCGCCGTGCGCGCCCTCGCGCAGCCGCCCCAGGAGGCGGTCCAGGTGCGCCGCCCCCACCTTGAGGTTCCAGCTCAGCAGGTCCAGCTCGCGCACCCCGGCCGGCGCGGGCGGCGCCAGGTCCAGCGCGACGGGCGCGCCCACGTTGCGGCGCCAGCGCGCCAGCACGCGGTGCTCGGCCTCGTCCGCGATCTCGAAGACCGGGATGGGCGCGCCCTCCCCGGGGCCTTCGGCCGGGGGGCGGAGGTCGGGCGCGGGGGGCGGGGTCTCGGTCGGAATGGTCGTCCTCCGGGTTCGCCCCCGCACTCTCAAGAAGCGGGCCGGGCCTCCCCCTCGCGCACCACCACCGTCTCGGTGATCTTGTCGTGCAGCGCCATGCGGTTGCGGTCCCAGGTGATCTGCAGGAAGCCCAGCAGCCCGGTGAAGATGGAGGCCGCGTACCCGCCGAACCTCTCGAACGCGGCCCACCACCCGATGGGCGCGCCGCTCAGCCGGACCACGCGGATCCCCAGCAGCCGCTTCCCCGGCGTCTGCCCGCGCCACAGCGTCAGGAACGCGGTGAAGTAGAGCCCCGTCCACCCGAAGCCCAGCCCCAGCTCGTCGGCCACCTTGCCAAGCCACCCCAGGATGCCGACGGTCTCCCGCTCCTCCTCCAGCTCGTCGTCCAGCCGCGCGTTCTCGGCGCGGAGACCGGCCAGCTCGGCGCGGAGCGCGCCCAGCGTGTCCGCCGCGAGCACCCCCAGGAGCTGCGGCCGCAGCGCGCGCGCGGCGGCCGTGTCGCCCGCCTCCAGCGCGGCGGCGTAGGCGCGCGCCAGCGAGTCCGGCGAGGGCGCCGGCGCCACCGCTCCGCCCTCCCCGGCCAGCACCCGGCGCACCCCGGCCTTCACCGCCTCGGCGTCCGCCTCCGCGGCGGCGTCGGCCAGCTCCCGGCGGATCTCCGCGTCCGGCCTGCCGGCGGCCTTCATCCCCGCGGCGTAGGCCGACGCGTGCGTGAACGCCTCCTGCTCGGTGTCGGAGGCGCCCAGCGCGATCAACTCGGCGCCGGCCCGCAGCGCCTTCCCCGCCTGGCCCTCGTCCCCCACCACCCGGGCCGCCACCTGCATGGCCCGGGCGGCGTCGCGGCTCCCGTCTGCGCCGGACTCCGGCTCGCCGCCGCGCACCCTGTCCGCCACCTCGTCCCACAGCGAGCTGCCCGCGCCGAAGAGCACCAGCGCCCCCAGCACCGCCGCCCCCACGCGCACCGGCCGCGGCACCGCGCGAGGTCCCTTCCGAGACGCCACGCGGAAGAACACCCAGGCGAGCGCCAGCCCGAAGAGCACGCCTCCGCCCACGTTCACCAGGAAGGCGACCACGACCAGGTCCACGGCCATCGCCGCCAGCCTTCTCCGGGGCGTGGCGAGCGGCAGCCCCAGCAGGTGCGGGGCGACGGAGAACGCGTCGGGGGTGATGACGCTGCGCGGATCGGCGGCGGCCATGGCGGAGCGGAGGAGGAGGGGGCGCCGCGGGGGAACGGCCCGGCGTCCCCACAAGATGCAGCCGAGGCCCCTCCGCTGCAACGGCTTGCCGCTACTTCCCCGCCTCGGCGCGCAGCAGCGTCCACGGCCACCCGATGCGGTGGAGGCCGACGGAGGCCACTTGGAGCCCCGCCCCCTCCAGCAGCGCCCGCAGCTCCGCCGCGGTGTACACGCGGTGGTGGCTGCGCCCCGCCGACCGCGCCCGCAGCCACAGGTCCAGCGCGCGCATGGCGAGCGGATCGCGCGCCCAGTCCACCAGCAGCAGCCGCCCCCCCGGCCGCAGCACCCGCCGCGCCTCCGCCAGCGCCGCCTCCGGGCGCGCCCAGAAGTGCAGCGACGACGCCGTCAGCACCGTGTCGAACGCCCCGCCCCGGAACGGCAGCGCGTCCGCCGACGCCGCCACGAACCCCGCCGGAAAACCGGCCCCCGCCGCCCTGTCCGCCGCCACCCGCAGCATCCCCGGCGACAGGTCCGCGCCCACGTAGCGCGCCACCCGCACGCCCCACGCGGCCAGCGCGGGGACCAGCGCCCCCGTGCCGCACCCCAGGTCCAGCACCCGTCCCGCGTCGCGCCCGGCGAGCAGCGGCCGGAACAGCTCCAAACTCTCGCGCGTGTAGCGCGCCCAGCGGCGATCGTAGCGCGCCGCCAGCGCGTCGTACTCGGCGCGGACGGTCAACCCCTCACCCCCCGCTCCCCGCTGCCACAAGGGGGGAGGGGGAGCACGACGGCGACCACAAACCAAGACGGTTCATGTGTGCGTGAGGCGGACCGATCTGCGCGTCGGGCTCGCCAGTGCTTACCAAGCATCAATGCAGGAAGCGACCCCCAGATCGTGCCCGTGCCGGCACATGGACTTTTCTGCCGGTCAAGAAACACCGTCAAGTCGACGTCAGAGGTAGACGTCGAACCACGGACACCATGGGCTGTACCATCCCGAATGGATGCAATCATGGAGGTCGAGCAGGCGCGAATGGCTACGGTGCAAGCGGTTTCCGGTGGGCGATGAACCGAAATGATCCGGTGATGGAGACTCTGTCGCCAGCGTCGCTTGCCCGGGTCACCGAGGTGAGCGTCAGAGCTCCCTCTTCGCTCAACAGGTAAGCGCCTCCGGCTTCGTCCGTAGCGAATTCCGGGTGAAAAATGACACCTTCGACTGAGGTGGTATCCCCGTGGAGCGTTGCGTCAGCACGAAAGCTGTAGGTGCCCTCAACCAGGAGCCGCCCCTCCGGGACCGCAGCCATGATGCCGAAACGAGTGGCGTGGATTCCGTGCTTGCTGGCAGCCGGCTCGAGCTCGCAGCCGAGATCGTGGACGACCAGCCCGGCGGGAGCCACGTTGATCATATCGCCCCAGGCATACGTCGTCCGTGAGAATCGCCCGGGCGCCAGCGACCTTCCATCCACCTGGACGTCGCAGGAGCCGTCAGACCGGAAGCTTCCGGTAACCTCGAACCGACTTTCACCGCCTGCGCCGCGGTCACAACCGGCGATCAGGCAGAGTAGCGCACCCGTGCGGAGCGCACGGAGGAATTTTCCCGAAGAGGCTATAGAGACTCTGGTAGCCATGGCTGTGCACGCACCGTGCGCGGTTCAATCCGACCAGGCATGCGAACAGGGGGGTACAAATGCTCGCCGCAGGGGGCGCTGCTCGGGAGGGTGTGCGACATCCCGGGGAGTGGCGGGAGGAAGAGCCCGCCACACCGCCGAGGCTCCGATGAGGCGGGCGGGTCTCGCCGCCGGAGGCAGGACCCGCCCCTCCCCGGGCCAGTCTTCTACATCTGCTTGTACGCCGGCCCGCTCCCCCCCTCGCGCGGGGTCCAGCGCGGCCCGATCACGTCGGTGGCCTTGCAGTCGATGCAGTTGGGCGCGTTCACCACCAGCCGGTCGCCCTGCATCTCGTAGACGCCCGCCGGGCACATGTGTACGTACATCTCCGCCACCTCGGCGGGCACGTCCTGCCCCACGACCAGGTGCGAGGGGATGTCGTCGCGGGTCTGGTTGCCCGCCTTGAACACCGCGTCCACCTTGCTGAAGGTGAGCCGCCCGTCCGGCGTGAACGGCTCCGCCGCCGCCGGCTCGCGCTGCGCCTCCGCGTCCGAGTGCATGCTGATCTTTCCGCCGGGGAACTTGCCCCCGGTGAGCGTCATCAGCCCCGCCTTCGCCCCGCCGACGAAGAACCCGTCCTTGAACGCCAGCCGCATGTTGCGCGTGCGGTACAGGTCGTCGCGGATGTAGCTCCCCTTGACCGTGGCGTCGTACGGGGCCAGCCCCGCCGCCGAGGTGTCGCCGCGCTTGAGGGCCTCGAAGATGGCGCGCGCCGCGTAGATGCCGGACTGCATGGCGTAGTGGATCCCCTTGAGCGACGGGACGTCCACGAAGCCCACCGTGTCGCCGGCCATGAGCAGCCCGTCGCCATGCAGCCGCTCGGGCAGGGCGTAGAAGCCGCCCTCGGGGATGGTCTTGGCGCCCCACTCGATCATCTCCCCGCCCTCCAGGTACTTGCGGAAGAAGGGGTGCAGCTTCATGCGCTGGAAGAGCTGGTGCACGTCCAGCGTGCTCTGCCGGTAGTCCATCCCCGCCACCAGCCCGATCGCCACCAGGTTGGGGGCCAGCGGGTACATGAAGCTCCCGCCGAAGGTGTCGCGCGGCAGCGGCCACCCCAGCGTGTGGACGATCTCCTCCAGCGGCACCCTGGTCTCCCACAGCTCCTTGACGCCCAGCGCGAAGATCTGCGGGTTCTGCGAGGGGATCCCCTGCCACTGGCGGTACGCCTGGGCCAGCGGGCCGCGGGTGCCCTCGGTGAGCACCGTCACCCGCGCCGTGATGTCGGTGGGCGGCTCGTAGCCGGAGCCCGGCTCGCCGCCGCGGTTGAGGCCGGCGGGGGTGGTGCGCACGCCCAGCACCTTCTGCCCGTCCACCAGCAGCGAGTCGGCGGGGAAGCCGGGGAGCACGTTGACGCCCAGCTCCTCCGCCTTGCCGCCCAGCCACCGCACCATCTCGCAGATGGAGCCGATGAAGTTGCCCTGGTTGTGCATGGGCGGCGGCGTGGGGATGCGGAACGACCCGGTGCCCGTGAGCAGGTGCACCGACTCGCCCTTGACGGCGCCGCGGAAGGGGAAGTCCTCGTCCCTGAGTTCCGGGAACAGCTCGCGGAAGGCGCGCGGGTTCACCACGGCGCCGCTCAGGTTGTGCTCGCCCAGCGAGGCGGCCTTGTCGAGCACGGCGATGTTGACCTCGCCCAGCGTGCCGCCGGCCTCCGCGTCCTTCTGCACCAGGCGCGCGAGCTCGATGGACCCGGCCAGCCCGGCGGGCCCGGCGCCGACGAAGACCACGTCCATCTCGATGGCCTCGGCGTCCGGCGCCTCGGCCAGGATCATCCGGTCCTGCGGGAGGCCGGGCTGGAAGCGTGCGGGGACGAAGGGCCCGCGGGCGCTGTCTGCCATGGAGTGTCACCCTGTGCGTCTGGAGATGCGCGGGCCTTGGTCGGGCCCGCCGGTGTCGTGGCGGGATAATACGGGTCTTTCGTTCCGGCCGCAAAGTGCGCGCCCGGTCTGGCGTTTTCGGGATTTTTCCCGGACGGACGTTCGGGCGGAACTGCAGGGTTCGGGCGTGCCCCCGGCTGCGCCGGGGTCGGGCTGCGGCTCCGTAACGCACGATACGACCGTGCGTAACGGAGTCGAGCCCCGGCAAACTGCCGCCGGGTCTCGCCGCTTCGCGCTCGCATCCCTCACGCGGGGCTCGCGCTGGCGCCCGCGGGGCCCCCTCCCCCGGCCCCTCCCCCGCAAGCAGGGGAGGGGAGAACTGCTTGGTGCACTTGTAGTTGTCCCCTCTCCCAGAATTGGGAGAGGGTGG
>JBFMFL010000389.1:0-5697 GCA_040752145.1 Gemmatimonadota bacterium | reverse complement strand
AGGGGAGAACTGCCTGGTGCTCCGGCAGTTGCCCCCTCTCCCCGAATTGGGAGAGGGGGGCGAGCCTCAAGCGAGCCGGGTGAGGGCCGCCGGTTCACTTTCGCACTCCCGCACTCTCGCACTCTCGCACTTCGTTCCCATGTCCCTCCTCCCCCGCGCCCTCGGCCTCCTCGCCGCCCTCGCGCTCGCGGCGGCGCCGCTCGCGGCGCAGCTGCCGCCGGACGCGCGCTGGCGGACGTTCGAGACGCCGCACTTCCGCGTTCACTACGAGGAGGGGCTGGACTCGCTCGCGCGGCGGGCGGGGGACAGGGCGGAGGCGGCGCACGCGCAGCTGGCAGCCACGCTGGTGCGCCCTCCGGAGGGCAAGGTGGAGCTGGTGATCAGCGACAACGTGGACTACGCCAACGGCTACGCCACGCCCTTTCCCACCAACCGGGTGGTGATCTACGCCCACCCGCCGGTGGACGAGCCCACGCTGGCGTTCTACGACGACTGGCTGCAGCTGGTCATCACCCACGAGCTGACGCACACCTTCCACCTGGACTACGCGGGGGGGATCTGGCGGCCGCTGCGGCGGGTGCTGGGGCGCTCGCCGCTGCTCTTCCCCGCGGCCACCACGCCGGGGTGGGTCACGGAGGGGCTGGCGACGTACGTGGAGTCGCGGCTCACGCCGGCGGGGCGGGTGCGCGGCACCATGCACGACATGGCGCTGCGCACGGCGATCCTGGAGGACCGCTTCTTTTCCATCGACCGGGTGAGCGGCAACCCGGCGAGCTGGCCGGGCGGATCCACCCGCTACGTGTACGGCTCGCTGTTCGTCAACCACCTGGCGGTGCGCTACGGGCCGCAGCGCGTGGGCGAGTTCGTGCGCGCGGTGGGCGGGTCGCTGCTCCCCTACCGGCTGGACGCGGCGGCGCGGCGGGCGTTCGGGGTGCCCTTCACCCGGGCGTGGAGCGAGTGGGAGGCGGGGCTGCGGGCGCGCTACCTCCCCCTGGCCGACTCGCTCCGCCGGGCCGGGCTCACCGAGCCGGAGGTGCTCACGGAGGAGGGGAGGTTCACCTCGTTTCCGCGCTGGTCGCCGGACGGGCGCTCCCTGGCCTACGGCACCGCCACGGGGCGCGCGGAGCCGGCGACGCGCGTTCTGGTACCGGGCGGGGCGGACCGCGAGCGCTTTCCGCGCACCACGCTGGGGCCGGCGTCGTGGCTCCCCGGCACCGACTCGCTGCTGCTGGCGCAGCTGGACTACGTGGACCCGTACCGCGTGTACTCGGACGTGTACGCGGTGGGGCAGGACGGCGGCGCGGAGCGGCGGACGGAGCGGGCCCGGGTGCTGGAGCCGCACCCCGCGCCGGACGGGCGGCGCGCGGTGGCCGTGCGGAGCGCCGGGGGGACCAACGTGCCGGTGGTGCTGGACCTGGCCACGGGCGCGGCGCGGGCGCTGGCGGAGCCCTCGCTGGACGTGAACTGGGCGCTCCCCCGCTGGTCGCCGCGCGGCGACCGCATCGCCGTGTCGCGCTGGCAGCGGGGCGGCTTCTACGACGTGGTGGTGATGGACACCGCCGGCACGGTGGTGCGCGAGCTGACCCGCGACCGCGCGGTGGACGCGGCGCCGGCCTGGTCGCCGGACGGGCGCTACGTGCTCTTTTCCTCCGACCGCACCGGGATCGCCGACCTGTACGCGTACGACCTGGAGGCCGGCCGCCTCCTCCAGGTCACCCGCGTGCTCACCGGCGCCTTCCAACCGGACGTGTCGCCGGACGGGCGCTGGATCGCCTTCGCCCTGTACCGCTCCGACGGCTACCACGTGGCCCGCATCCCCTACGACCCCGCCTCGTGGCGACCCGCGCCCCCGGTGCGGGGCGGCGTGGCGCCCGCCCCGGCCGACACGGCGGCGGCGCCGCGCGCGGCGGGCGGGCCGGCGCGCGGCTACTCGCCCTGGCGGAGCCTGCGCCCGGCGGCGTGGACGCCGGCCGTGGTCCCCCGCGGGGAGCTGGGGACCGGGCTGGGCGCGGTGGTGGGGGGGACGGACGTGGTGGGGCGGCACGCCTACGCCGCCTCCGCGCTGGTGTACACCGACGGCGGGCGCGTCGAGGCCGGGGCGGGGTACCGCTTCGCCGGGTGGGGCGTGCCGCTGCTGGACCTGGCGGGGAGCCAGCAGTGGTCGGTGGAGCGCGCCGCGCCGGTGGCGGTGCGCGTGGGCGACAGCACCCGCTCGGTGCCCACCGCGCTCCTGGAGCGGGAGCGGCGCTTCGGCGCCACGCTCACCTTTCCGCGGCAGCGCTACCGGTCGTACACCTGGCTGAGCGTGGGCGGCGAGTGGGAGAAGCGCGACCACGCCTGGGACGAGCCGGAGGCCGCCGGCGAGCTGCGCGACCGGCTGGCCGGCGAGGCGCCCGACCTGGGCGCGCTGCTCACCGTGGGCCGCTCCACGGTGCGCTCCTACGACTTCTCCATCTCGCCGGAGCGGGGCTACTCGGTGTCGGCGACGCTGGAGGGGCACCGCTACACCCGCGGCGCCGCCGAGGGCGAGGACGCTTCGGGGTACCTGCGCTCCGTGGGGCGGGCGCGGGCGTTCCGGGGGATCCCGCTGGGGGGCTTCGCCAGGCACGCGCTCGCGCTGCGCGCCACGGCGGGCGCGGAGAGCGGCTCGCGCAGCCCCGGGTTCAACGCCGGCGGGGCGAGCGGCACGGGCGCCCCCGTGTCCGCGGGGGTGGACTTCCAGCTGGGGAGCTCGCTCACCTTCCCGGTGCGCGGCTACCCGGAGGCGGCGCAGTACGGCAGCCGGGCCTTCTCCGCCACCGCCGAGTACCGCTTCCCCCTGGCGCTGGTGGAGCGGGGCGCCGGGCTGGTGCCGCTCTTTCTGGACCGCGTGTGGGGCGACGTGTTCGCGGACGCGGGGGCCGCCTGGTGCCCCGGGGAGTGCGAGCGCGGCTTCCGCGGCGCGCCCTCCTCGCCGGACCCGCTCTACTCGGTGGGCGCCGAGCTGGGGGTGGACCTCACCGTCGGGTTCCTGGCGGGGCTCGTCGTGCGCGGGGGCGTGGCGCTGCCGCTCAGCGAGACCCCCCTCGCCGACGGCGGCGCCGCCCGCCCCGACCCGGTGGGCTACCTGCGCTTCGGCCGCTCGTTCTGACCGGCGGGGAGGGGGGACCGGGGCGGGGGGGGGGGGGGGGGGGGGCGGGCGGCGCCGCGGTGACGCGGCGCCGCCCGCCTTCGTCATCTGCGGCACGGAGAAACGGACGGGTGCTTCAACCGCCGAATCAGGGACATCACGATGCTGCGCGACCTGCTTTCGAGACACGCCTTCCGCCTGTGGCTCGCCCTTGCCCTTGGCGCGCTCCCGGCCGCGCTGGCCGGGTGCGACGAGCCCACCCGCCCCGAGCCGGTGGCCGCGGTGGACCTCACCGTACCCACCACGCGCCTCGCCGTGGGGCAGAGCATCCAGCTCGCCGCGGCGGTGCGGAGCGCCGCGGGGCAGGTGCTCGCGGGCCGCAGGGTGGTCTGGAGCAGCAGCAACGAGGCGGTCGCCACGGTGGACGAGGGGGGGCGGGTGACCGGCAGGGCGCCCGGCCCCGTGACCATCACCGCCGCGGCGGGCGGGAAGCAGGAAGGAGTGGAGCTGGTGGTGGAGCCGGCGGTGGCGCCGCCCGGCCCCGTCGCGCGGGTGACGATGGAGCCGGACAGCTTCCTGCTGGTGGTGGGGAACACCGTCACCATCCAGTCGCCCACGGAGAATCACCTGGCGAACGCCCGCGCCCGCGTCCTGGCGGTCCCGCGCGACGCGGCCGGGGCCGTGCTGCTCTGGCACCCGGTGCGCTTCTCCACCTCCGACGCCGCGGTGGCGACGGTGAGCGACTCGGGCGTGGTGCGGGCGGTCGCCCCGGGCACGGCGGTCGTCACCGCGCAGGTGGGCGCCGTGGAGGGCCGGCTCGTGGTGACCGTGGAGCGGCCATGGACGACCACCTACCTGGGCACCCTCCCCGGCATGCCGGAGAGCTCCGCCAGCGGGATCAACGAGCAGGGGCAGGTGGTGGGGGTCTCCGCCGGCGGGCCGACGCCCGGCGCCACGCGCGGGTGGATCTGGCGGAACGGGACGCTGACCGAGCTCGTCGTGCCGGGGAAGACGGCGGTGAGCGTGGCTCCCGGGGCGATCAACGACCGGGGGCAGGTGGGCGGCATCGTCAGCGCCTCCGACGGGCTGTTCGTGGCGCTGTGGGAGAACGGGCAGCCCACCCTCGCGCCAGCGATCGGGGGGGCCTTCGGCGGGATGAACGAGCGCGGCGAGATCGTCGGCTCGTGGAGGTCGGGCTTCTGCACCCGCAACTGCCCGGCGGCGCCTGGATCTTCCGCGACGGCACGGTCCGCGAGATCGGCAGCCAGGGCTTCCTGCGCATCCAGCCCGAGGCGATCGACGATGCCGGGCAGATCGCCGGGACTGCCTTCACGGCGCAGCCGGGCGGCGTGGAGTCCACCCGCGCGTTCGTCATGGAGGGCGCCGGCGCGCCGGTCACGCTGCTCCCCACCAGCGCCGTCGCCAGCCAGGCGCACGACGTCAGCGACCGCGGCGTGGTGGTGGGGCAGGACCACGCGGCCGACGGCTACCGGGCCTTCACCTGGACGCGCGGCGGCGCCCCCGTGCACCTGGAGCGGCTGGGGGGCGGCAGCATCGCCGTCGCCACGGACGTGAACTCGCAGGGGACGGTGATCGGCCGGAGCGACTACGCGGCGTGCGTCGCCCCCCTGCCCGTGGTCTTCCGCGGCGGGAGCGCCATCCGCGTCGAGGACCTGTTCGTGCCGGGCGACTGGGTGTGGGAGACGGTGACCGACGTCAACGACCGCGGGCAGATCGTGGGCTTCGGGAAGCACCGCGCCACCGGGGTGCGGGGCGCGCTGCTGCTCACCCCGCCGGCGCCGTAGGCGGCGCCCGGCACGCTTCCTGAAGGGGAAACGGGTGTGAGACGGGGACCTCCCCGCATCCGCAACCCGAAGCAGGAGCGCACGATGGGTGGCAAGCGACCCGACCAGTACAACATCGCCCCCGCCGAGGGGGGGGCTACGGACTACAAGAACCTCCCCCAGGTGGGGATGGGGCAGTCGAGCCTGGACGACACCGTCAACCAGGACCGGCACAACTACGCGCAGCAGGAGCAGGAGCAGCAGCAGGCTTCCGGGGGCTCGTCCGTCCCCGCCCCGGGGGCGCACCCGGCGCCCTCGGTACACGCCCGCGCCGGCCGCCCCGCGGAGGAGGGCGCCACGGAAGGGCAGGACTACGACGAGGGCCGCGACCGCGAGGCCCTGGGCAACTCGGACTTCACCGGGGACGAGGTGGGCGCATGAGCCGCTCGATGGGGGAGGGGATCTCCGGGCCGACCACGGACGCCGGGAAGCCCAGCCAGCCGGGGCCGCGCAAGGAGGTGGGCGACGCCGCCTCCTCGCGGCTCCACCCCCCGCACGTCACCCAGAACGACCACGGCGCCCCGGTGCAGGGCAGGGCGGAGGGGGCGGAGATCCCCACCCTCCCCGCCAACGCCGGCGGGCAGGACAAGTCCGAGATGACCCGGCAGTCCGGCATCGACGCCGAGAGCATGTACGAGCACCGGCCGGGCGAGAACAAGGACACGCCGCCCTCGGAGACCGGCGGCCGCTGACCCGCCGCGCCGCGCTTCGGCCTCTTCGACGCGGCCCCCGGAAACGGGGGCC
>JBFMFL010000388.1:0-5728 GCA_040752145.1 Gemmatimonadota bacterium | reverse complement strand
CAGCACCACCGGCTCCGCTGGCGGACCTCGCATCTGTACCTCCTGCGGCCTCGCCCGGCCGCTTCCTATGTGCCCTCTACCCCTCCACCCATTCTGCCGGAAGAACTGCGCCGCGATGTACTAGTGGTGGAGGACGCGGAGACGCGGGCGAGGATCCGGGAGGCGGCGGAGGCCGAGGAGAGGGAGTTCTACGAGCGGAGGGCGCCGGCGGACTGGCTGGAGGCGCTGGCGCCGCTGGGCACCGACTTCCAAAAGACGCACATCACCGACGCGCCGTACGTGGTGGTGCTCTTCCGGCACCTGTACGGCGTCGCGCCGGACGGGAGCCGGCGCACCCACTACTATACCGTGGAGAGCTGCGGGATCGCGGCGGGGCTGTTCATCGCGGCGGTCCACCACATGGGGCTCGCCACGCTCACGCACACCCCGTCGCCGATGGGGTTCCTGGCGGAGCTGCTGGGGCGGCCGGCCAACGAAAAGCCGTTCCTGCTGATGCCCGTCGGCTACCCGGCGCCGGACGCGCGCGTGCCCGACATCCGGCGGAAGCCGCTGGAGGAGATCCTGGTGTGGAAGTGAGGGCCCCGACGTCGCTGCTCAGGTACTTCCCGCGGGAGCAAAGAAGCTCGCGAAACCCTTCGCTTTCAACCCTTCGCGCAAGGACCTGTCTCCGGTCCAGAGCACGCCGCCGATCTGGAGCGTGAGCGCCACGTGCGGAGTGTCCGTCTCGTCCACGTCACGGCAGAGCGCGTAGGCCCGGCTCCAGTGCTCGGGAGCGATCTGCTCCTCCTTGAAGAGGTGCAGCCGCCGGAGCAGCACGTGGTACAGGTTGGCAAGGTCGGCTTCTCCCAGGCGGCTCGACCGGAGGATCCGCTCCTTGTGGCGGAAAAGCTCCACCAGCACGCTCTCGCAGACGTAGAACTCGTGCTCCGACCGGAGGATGATCTCGGAGAATCGGCTCTGTTCGCGGAGGAGCGCCGAGAAGATGACATTCGTGTCGACCACCACCCCTGACGGCTGCCGAGACATCTACGCGCCGTCCGGAAGATGCCCACGGACACGCTCCCACATCGCCCGGTCAACCTCCTGGGCGAGCGCAGCCGCCTCCTCTTCGGACATTTCGCTGCGACGGCGGATCGACTCCAGCTCCAGATAGTCGAGGAACCTGGACACCTGTTCAGGATCAAGCGTGTCGCGGCTCACGCGGACCACTAGGTCACGCTCTTCGAAGTCGATGCGGTAGGCGGGCTCGGCTGCCATTGGCGTGCTCCCTCGGATTGGGGTTGGTGGGCACAGCACTGTCGGCACGCTCGGTGCCAGCCCATCGTCATCCCTGGCGGTTGTTCGACTTCATCCCGGCGCCAGCGCGGTCAGGCCCGTGCCGCGGCCTCGCGAGCGGCCGCGCTGCCGCTGCGGGCCTCCTCCAGCGGCGCGTAGCCGCGCACGACCAGCAGCGACGCCGCGGTCGCCCGCGCCAGCCGCTCCTCGCGGGCGCCGAGCACCGTGGGCTCCATCCCCCAGGCGCCGGACGCGCCCACCACCACCAGGTCGTAGCCCAGCCGCGCCTCGGCGACCGCGGCGTCTCCGGGGGCCGCGCTCTCCACCGTCTCCAGGCGCACGCCGACGGCGGCCAGGGACGCAGCCCAGCCGGGCTCCGGCTCGGCGCCCCGCCCCGCCCCGGGCTCCGCCACGTGGAGCACCGTCACCTCCACCCCGGGACCGGCGGCGATGCGGCGCCCCATCTCCACGGCGGCGCGGTCGTGGACGCCGCCGCGGTACGGCACCAGCACCCGCCGCCAGGGCTGCGCGTGGCGCTCCAGGTACACGGCGACCTCGCCGCGGGCGCCCTCCATCACGTCGCGCACCGTGCCGCTGAGGATGCTGCGGCCGATCACCGGCTTGTGCCACCCCAGCACCACCAGGGCGGCGCCCTTCTCGTGCGCCACCTCCAGGATGTCGCGCGCCGGCGCGTGGCTGGCGAAGCTCACCGGCCGCAGCTCCACGCCCAGCGCCTCCGCCGCCCGCATGGCCGGGAGCAGCGTCTCGTCGCACGCGGGCGCCGGGTCGGGCGGCAGCTGCACCAGGCGCTGCTCGGCGGCGCGGTCCAGGTGCAGGGCGTAGACGCGCTGCCCGCCGCCCCGCGGGGCGAGCGCCGCGGCGGCGCGCACCAGCCCGGGGCCCGCGGAGGGGAGCGACACCGCCACCAGCGCCGTCCGCGTGGCCGGGGCCTCGGCGGCGCCGGCGGCCTCGCGGCGGATCAGGCGCGCGGGGTAGATCAGCTCCAGCAGCGGCGTGGTCGTGAAGGTGGTGACCAGCGCCATCAGCACCATCATGGCGAAGAGCGCCGGGGAGATCACGCCCAGCTCCAGCCCGATGGTGAGGATCACCAGCTCCATCAGCCCGCGGGTGTTCATCAGCACGCCCAGCGCGCCGGCCTCGCGCCACCCCAGCCCCGTCGCGCGCGCCGACAGGGTGGAGCCGCCGAACTTGCCGGCCACCGCCACCAGCACGATGAGCCCGCAGTACATCCACATCTCCGCCCCCTCCACCAGCCCGACGCGGGTGCGCAGCCCCGTGAACGCGAAGAAGAGCGGCAGGAAGAAGACGACGGTCACGTCCTCCAGCTTCTCGGTGAGCCCGTGCACCAGCACGCGCTCGCGCGGCATCACCGCGCCCAGCAGAAAGGCGCCGAACAGCGCGTGGATCCCCAGCCGCTCCGTGGTCCACGCTGCGGCCAGCAGCGCCAGGAGCACGACGGCGAGCAGGTCCTGCGTCACCCGCCCGCGCGCACGGGCGTAGCCGCCCAGCCACGCCAGCACGCGGCGGCCCACGGTCAGCATCAGCCCCACGAAGGCGGCGGAGCCCGCCAGCGTCACCCAGAGCGGCACCTCCGCCGAGCCGGCGCGCACCACGGCGACCACCACCGCCAGGATGCTCCACGCGGTGACGTCGTCCACGGCGGCGCAGGCGATGGTGACGGCGCCCACCCGCGTGCGCGTCAGGTTGCGCTCGGCGAGGATGCGCGCCAGCACCGGGAAGGCGGTGACGCTCATGGCCGCGCCCATGAACAGCGCGAAGCCGGTGAAGCCGATGCTGGCATCCGAGAGGCGCGGGTACAGGAAGAGCGCGAGCGCCGCGCCCAGGAAGAACGGGACGACGATGCTGACGTGGCTGGTGACCACGGCCGTGTGCCCCCGGCCGCGCAGCAGCTTGGCGTCGAACTCCAGCCCCACCAGGAACATGAAGAGGAGGAGCCCCACCTGGCTGAGGGCGTTCAGGAACCCCAGGCTGGCGGGCGGGAAGAGCCAGGCGGACACGCCGGGCGCCAGCCAACCCAGCAGCGACGGCCCCAGCATGATGCCGGCGGCCATCTCGCCGACCACCTGCGGCTGGTGGATGCGGCGGAAGGCGAGCCCCACCAGGCGCGCCGCCGCCAGCACGACGCCGACCTGGACGAGGAGCGTGAGCAGGTCCACGTCGGCTCAGCGGGCGGGGGCGGCGGAGGCGCGCGCGGCGCGGAACGGCACCGGGGCGGATCCCGGCACGGACGCCGTGCCGCTCAGCTCCGGGCCGCGCGAGTCGGGGCGCAGGGTCGCGGCCAGGCGCAGCGCTCCCCCGCACGCGGTGGAGCGCTCGTCCGCCGTGGCCGTCAGCGACTCACCCTCCAGACGGGCGTCCAGCATTGTGCCCGCGGTGTCGTTCAGCGTCAGCACGGCGCGCGTGCCGGACTGCGACACGTCCAGCGCCGGCCCGGCGGCCGGGAAGACCACGTCCGGACAGGCGGCGCGCAGGGCCGCCGCGAAGGCGGGGTCGAGACGCCACTCGCCGCCCACGTGGTGCGGCGGGACGATGCGCTCGCCTGCCCGGAGGATGCCCAGCAGGCCAAGGAGCGGCGCCCCGACCAGCAGGACGTAGATGGCTATCGTTTTCATCGCGCGCGGCGAAGGAAGTCGGAATTTGGGACCAGCAAAGGCTTCAACCTACTCTGGACGTCGTCCTGCTTCCAGGGAGGGGCGCCGGACGCGAAAAGGCCCGCTCGCGCGGGCCTCCCGTGTCTGCCTGGCCGGCGTCTCCCGGACCGGCGGGGATCAGCCGGCCGCCTTGGCCCGGCCGTCCTGCGGCGCCGCGCCCGCCTGTCCCGCCGGCGCCGTGCCGAAGCCGCGGCGCTCCATCGCGCCCCAGTCGCGCCGGCCGCGCAGGTACTTCCACAGCCCCTGCAGCCGCCAGGCCACGGTGAGCTGGCGGTAGCCCACGTTCTCCAGCAGCGCCCAGGCCACCAGCAGCGCCCGGTCGCGCATCCGCTCGTAGCGGTGGAAGGTGAGCTCCTCCAGCACCAGCGTGAACGCCGTCAGCACGGCGCCGAGGGCGTACGCGGCCAGAAAGAACAGCGCCGCGAACGGCCAGTCGATCGCGCCCACGGCCAGCCCCACCCCCATCCCCAGCAGCCCCAGCGCCTCCACCACCGGCGCGAGCAATTCCACCAGCACGAAGTACGGGAACACCACCATCCCCATGGCCCCGTAGCGCGGGTTGAGCATGACGCGCCGGTGCCGCCAGAGCACGTCGGCAAGGCCGCGGTGCCAGCGGTCGCGCTGCCGGCCGAGCACCCGCAGCGTCTCCGGGGCCTCGGTCCAGGCCACCGGGTCGGGGACGAAGTCGATGCGGCGCGGGCCGCCCCGCTCGTAGCCCAGGCGCCGCAGCCGCAGCACCATCTCCATGTCCTCGCCCACCGTGTCGTGCAGGTAGCCGCCCGCCGCCAGCATGGCGTCGCGGCGGAACAGCCCGAAGGCGCCGGAGATGATCAGGTTGCCGCCCAGCCGGTTCCACCCCAGCCGCCCGAACAAAAAGGCGCGCAGGTACTCCACCACCTGGAAGCCGGGAAGGGGCCGGTGCGGCGCCCGCGCCTGCACCACGCGCCCTCCCTTCACCACCGAGTGGTTGGCGACGCGGATGGTGCCGCCCGCCGCCACCACGCCCTCCGCCCGGAGGAAGGGGCGCACCAGGCGCTGCAGCGCGTCCGGCTCGATCAGCGTGTCCGCGTCGATGGCGCACACCAGCTCGCCGCTGGCCAGGTTGAGCCCGGCGTTGAGGGCGTCCGCCTTGCCGCCGTTGACCTTGTCGGCCACCAGCAGGTTGGGGTGGGTGCGCGAGCGGTACAGGGCGCGCACCGGCTGGTGCGGCATCCACCGCGGGTACACGGGGTGGACGGGGACCAGCTGGAACTGCTCGGTGAGAAGGCGGACCGTGTCGTCCCGGGAGCCGTCGTTGACGACGACCACCTCCAGGTCCGGGTAGTAGAGCGCCAGCAGCCCGCGCACGCTCTCGCCGATGGTGGCGGCCTCGTTGTAGGCGGGGGCCAGCATGCTGATGCGCGGGGCCACGCGGGAGCCCAGCAGGCGCCGGCGCCCCTCGCCGCGCACGGAGAGCACGTACTCCCGCATCTCCAGCGCGGCGCTGCACAGCAGGAGCAGGTACCAGCCGTTGACGGCCAGGAAGTACGCCAGGATCGCCCACTCCAGCCGCGCCAGCACGAGCGTGAGGAGCTCGCCGGTCACGGGGCGCCGCCCGCGCCGCCGGGGAGGTCCAGCACCTGGCGGGCCATGTCGGCGGCGAAGGGGTCCGCGTCGGCGAGGGCGCGGCGGAGGAGGAGCTGGCCGGGGCCGCCCAGCCCGCGCAGCGCGAGCCCGGCGGCGCGCCGCACCTCCCAGGCGGGGTCGCGCAGCAGCCGCGC
>JBFMFL010000387.1:0-5743 GCA_040752145.1 Gemmatimonadota bacterium | reverse complement strand
GGCCGAACGAGCGGAGCACCCCCGCGAACGCCTCCCGGTCCCTCCGCAGCTCCCCGCGCAGCCCCGCGCCCGCCCGCGCGGGCGCCTCGCGCGCCGCCCCGCGCGGGTCCGCCCGGAACGCCCGCCACCGCTCCCGCAGCCGGGATATCGGCCCGGGCTTGTAGAGGTTGCGGACGGGATCCGGATCGGGTGACGACATCGGGTGCGAAAGTGCGGGAGTGCGAAAGTGCGAACGCGAAGCAGCCGTGGTGCTACCCGCGGCGCGCCCCCGTTGCTCCACGCTCACGCAGTTCGCAGTTTCCCTGCCGTTCCGCCGTATCCACGTGATCCGTTGCGGAGGGAGACCCGCCGGCAGTTTGGCGGGGCTCACTCCGGCGGAGGGAAACCCGCCGGCTGTTTGGCGGGGTTCCCGGAGCCCGCGCAGGAGACGGACGGCAGTATCGTCCGGCTCCGTAGCGGCCCGCCACGACACGTCGATTCGCGGCAAGATACCGAGACCACGGGCGCGAAAAAAGGCCGGCCCCGGAATCCCGGGACCGGCCTCGTACCTTCAGGATCCGACCGTCAGGAGCGTCAGACCACCTTGAGGATCTTCTGCAGCTCCTCGGGCGACAGCTCCCTGCCGGCGTTCTTGCCCATGCGCCGGCCGCGGTTGTCGCGCGGCTTCTTGAGCTCCGGCGTGTACGTGGTCTCCTCGGTGGCGCTCCCGAAGCCGAAGCCCGGCAGCTCCACGCGGGGGAGCGAGTACCCCAGCAGCAGCTCGATCTGCTTGACGTCGCCGATCTCGCCGCCGGACATGAAGGTGATCGCCTCGCCCTTGGCCCCGGCGCGCGCCGTGCGGCCCACGCGGTGCACGTAGCCGTCCGGGTCCTGCGGGGCGTCGTAGTTGATGACGTGCGAGATGCCGTCCACGTCCAGCCCGCGCTGCGCCACGTCGGTGGCGACCAGCACCTGCACCTGCCCCTCGCGGAAGGAGTCCAGCGCCTGCACGCGCTCCTTCATGCTGCGGTCGCCGTGCATCACCTCCACCTTGATGCCCGCGCGCTCCAGCTGCCCGGAGACCTTGTCGGCCCCGAACTTGGTGCGGGTGAAGACCAGCACCGAGTCCATCCCCGGCCGCTTGAGCAGCTCCAGCAGGAGCCCCGTCTTCTTGCTCCCCTGCACCGGGAAGACGAACTGCTCCACCCCGTCGGCGGTGGTCTTCTGCGGGGCCGCCTCCACCGTGACCGGGTCGCGCAGGCTGTCGTACGCCAGCGACTTGACCTCGTTGGGCATGGTGGCCGAGAAGAACAGCGTCTGCCGCTTCTTGGGGAGGTGCCGCAGGATGTCGTTGATCTGCGGGCGGAAGCCCATGTCCAGCATGCGGTCCGCCTCGTCCAGCACCAGCACCTCCACCGCGGAGAGGTCCACGTTGCCGCGCTCCAGGTGGTCGATCAGGCGTCCCGGCGTGGCCACCAGCACCTCGTAGCCGGCGCGCAGCCCGCGCAGGTCGCGGTCCACCGGCGTGCCGCCGTACAGCACGCCCACGAACAGCTCGGAGCCCCGCGAGTACTCGCGGGCGTTCTCGTACACCTGGATGGCCAGCTCGCGGGTGGGGCACAGGACCAGCGCCTTGAGCCCCTCCTTGCCGCGCAGGTGGTGCAGCGTGGGCAGCATGAACGCCGCCGTCTTGCCGGTGCCCGTCTGGGCCTTGCCCAGCACGTCCTTGCCGGCGAGCGCCTCGGGGATGGCGAGGCGCTGGATGGGGGTGGGCTCCACGTAGCCCAGCTCCGTTACCGCCCGCACCAGTTCCGGCGCGAGCCCTAGCTCGTTGAATTGCATGGATCTCCTGTGAGGCCCGGGCTCTTCCCTTCCGGGTCCGCTTTCGTGTGCGGCCGCGCACGGCGTGCGCGCGGTCCGCGTTTTCGGGGTTTCACCTGGTGGTGAGGTGCTCGGGAAGCAGCGGCCGGAACACCCGGGCGGGACCGCCCGGGGGAGCCGCAGGAGCACCGGTACAGCGTCCTCGTGTACTAAGACCATTGAATTTAACACATGCGCGCGTTCGGCGCCACCCGTGGACCGGCGCCTCGTGGACGGGCCGGGCGCCGGCGGGAGCGGCGGAGCCGGCCCCGTTGACGGGAAAGGTACGGGGGGTCCCCCGGGCAGGTGGCGGCACGCTATTTCCCGGGTTACAATTACGCCGAACCGGCCGGACCAGGCCGGTGGGCGGGCGCCCGCTGCCCCCCACGCGCGCTAGACGCGAAAGACAGCGACCTCATGGCAGACCACAGAAGCTTCGTCGGCCCCAACGAGGGCTACGTGCTGGACCTGTACGACCGGTTCCTCCGCGACCCCGCTTCCGTGGACGCGGGGTGGCAGGCGTTCTTCCGCGGCTTCACCCCGCCGGCGGACGGGGGCGCCGCGGCCGGGGGGTACGACCCCGAGGCCGTGGTGGCGGCCCACGAGCTGGCGGAGGCGATCCGCGCGCGCGGCCACACCGCCGCGCGCCTGAGCCCCATCGCCCCGCCCGCGGACCCGGACCCGGCGCTCCGCCCCGAGGCGCACGGCGTCGCCGAGGCGGCGCTGGAGGGGCTCCCCGCGACGGTGGTGCGCGGCCCGGCGGCGCAGGGCGCCCGCAGCGCGGCCGAGGGGATCGCCCGGCTGCGCGAGCTGTACTCCGGCACCATCGGCTACGAGTTCGACCACATCCAGGACCCGCGCGAGCGCGGCTGGCTGCGCGAGCGGGTGGAGTCGGGGAGCCTGCGCGCCCCCCTGGCCCCGGAGCGGCGGCGGGCGCTGCTCGCCCGGCTCTCGCAGGTGGAGGGCTTCGAGCGCTTCCTGCACAAGGCGTTCGTCAACCAGAAGCGCTTCTCCATCGAGGGGACCGACATGCTGGTCCCCATGCTGGACCAGGTGATCGAGGACGCGGCCGCGCGCGGCGCCTCGGACGTGGTGATCGGCATGGCGCACCGCGGGCGGCTCAACGTGCTCACCCACGTGCTCGGCAAGCCGTACGAGCTGATGGTGGGCGCCTTCATGGGCAAGAAGCCGGCGCCCACGGACTCCGACGTGGACGACCTGTCGCAGGACGTCAAGTACCACATGGGGTGGCGCGACGCCAAGCGCATCGGCGAGCGCGAGGTGACCGTCACCCTGGCGCCCAACCCCAGCCACCTGGAGTTCGTGGA
The DNA here is from genome assembly GCA_040752145.1 of Gemmatimonadota bacterium. Lineage (GTDB taxonomy): Bacteria > Gemmatimonadota > Gemmatimonadetes > Longimicrobiales > Longimicrobiaceae > JAFAYN01. The sequence continues at coordinate 2,576 of JBFMFL010000387.1, read as the reverse complement.
CCCGGTGGTGGTGGGGATGACGCGCGCGGCCCAGGACTGGACGCGGCGCCCCGGCGCCCCGGACCTGTCGCTGGAGGACGGGGTGGCGGTGCTGGTGCACGGCGACGCGGCCTTCCCCGGGCAGGGGACGGTGGCCGAGACGCTGAACATGTCCGGCCTCAAGGGCTACACCGTGGGCGGGACCATCCACCTCATCGCCAACAACCAGATCGGCTTCACCACGCTCCCCGAGGACGACCGCTCCACCCGCTACGCCAGCGACCTGGCCAAGGGCTTCGAGGTCCCCATCGTCCACGTCAACGCGGACGACCCGGAGGCGTGCCTCGCCATCGCCCGTCTGGCGGTGGAGTACCGCGCGGAGTTCCACAAGGACTTCGTCATCGACCTGGTGGGCTACCGCCGCTGGGGGCACAACGAGGGCGACGAGCCGGCGTTCACGCAGCCGCGCATGTACGAAGCGATCCGGGCCCACCCCACCGCCCGCGAGAGCTTCGCCCGGCGGCTGGCGGCCGAGGGCGTGGTGCCGGCGGAGGAGGGGAACGCCATGCTCCAGCAGGTGCTCGACCGCCTGGCCGAGGTGCAGACCTCGCTGGGCGACGGCGCCGCGCTGCCCGGACACAACGGCGACGACCACCACAGCAACGGCGGCCCCCCGGGCTCGTCCATCGAGACGGCGGTCCCGGAGGAGCGGCTGCGCGAGTACAACGAGGCGCTGCTGCAGCGCCCGGAGGGCTTCGCGCCCAACGCCCGCCTGGAGAAGCAGCTGGCCCGGCGGCGCGACGCGCTGGGCCCGGAGGGCGGGATCGACTGGGGGCACGCGGAGACGCTGGCCTTCGCCTCGCTGATCTCGGAGGGGGTGCCGGTGCGCCTCACCGGGCAGGACGCGGAGCGCGGCACCTTCAGCCACCGGCACCTGGTGCTGCACTGCTCCAAGACCGGGGCGAAGCACACCGCGCTGGCGTCGCTGCCGCAGGCGCGCGCCTCGTTCGAGGTGCACAACTCGCCGCTCTCGGAGATGGCGGTGGTGGGCTTCGAGTACGGCTACTCGGTGTTCGACCCGGACGTGCTGGTGATCTGGGAGGCGCAGTTCGGCGACTTCGTCAACGGCGCGCAGGTGATGATCGACCAGTTCCTGGCGGCGTCGTACCAGAAGTGGGAGCAGACCTCCGGGCTGGTGCTCCTCCTCCCCCACGGCTACGAGGGGCAGGGGCCGGAGCACTCCAGCGCCCGCCTGGAGCGCTTCCTCCAGCTCTCGGCCGAGAACAACTTCCGGGTGGTCAACCTGACCACCTCGGCGCAGTACTTCCACGTCCTGCGGCGCCAGGCGCAGCTGCTGACGCGCGACCCGCGCCCGCTGATCGTGATGTCGCCCAAGAGCCTGCTGCGCCACCCGCTGGCGGCGTCGCGGCTGGAGCAGCTCGCCACGGGCGGCTTCCGCTGCGTGCTGGGCGACGAGGACGCGGCCGGCCGCGCGGACGAGGTCACCCGGCTGGCGCTGTGCAGCGGCAAGGTGTTCGCCGACCTGTACACCAGCCCGCTCCGCGCCGACGCGCGCGGCGTGGCGCTGGGCCGCGTGGAGGAGCTGTATCCCTTCCCCGGCGAGGAGATCGCCGCGCTCGCAGGCACCTTCCCCGCCCTGCGGGAGGTGGTGTGGGTGCAGGAGGAGCCGCGCAACATGGGCGCCTGGACGTACATGGAGCCGCGGCTGCGCGAGCTGTTCGGCGAGCTGCCGGTGAGGTACGAGGGGCGCCCGGAGCGCGCCGCCCCCGCGGAGGGGAGCGCGGACCGGCACGCCAAGGAGCAGGCCCGCATCGTGGAGGCGGCCTGGTCGGGCGCGCCCGCCGCGGAGAACCCGGCCGAGCGCCGCGCCCGCGGCGACACCCTGATCGGCAAGCGGAAGCTGTAGAACGGCCAGGGAACAGGGGACAGGGGACAGGTTACAGCCTGCAACTGCGGACGGCACGAGCTGCCTTTTGTAGTTGCCGGCTGTCCCCTGTAACCTGTAACCTGTCCCCTCTACACCCATACCGGAGCGGATGCGAAATGTCGGTTGAGATCCGAGTCCCCCCGCTGGGGGAGTCCGTGGTCGAGGCGACCGTGGGGCGGTGGACCAAGAAGGAAGGGGACGCCGTCGCCAAGGACGAGATCCTGGTGGAGCTGGAAACGGACAAGGTCACCGTGGAGGTGGCCGCGCAGGCCGCGGGGACGCTGTCGCGGATCGCCAAGCAGGAGGGCGAGACGGTGGGGGTGAACGAGCTGATCGCCGAGCTGGCGCCCTCCGGCGACGGCGCGGGGGCGGCCACGCCGGCGGACCAGGCGGGGCTCACCGCTTCCGCGCGCTACGAGGAGAAGCCCACGGCGGAGCAGCCGGTGGCCTCGGCCCCCGCGGGCGAGGCGCAGACCTCGCCGGCGGTGCGCGCGCTGGCCGCGGAGCACGGGCTGGACCTGGCCGAGGTGGGCGGGAGCGGCCCCAACGGGCGGATCACCAAGGAGGACGTGCTCCGCGTGATCGAGACCGGCCGCCAGCGGGCCGCGCAGCAGCCGCAGGCCGCCCCCGCGCAGCCCGCCCGGCCGCA
>JBFMFL010000386.1:0-5762 GCA_040752145.1 Gemmatimonadota bacterium | reverse complement strand
CCTCCCCGCAAGGGGGAGGGGAGAACGGCACGACGGTGTGTCGGTCGAGCTTGATGCCGAGTGTCGGGAAGCCCTCCCCCAGGATTGGGGGAGGGTGGCGAGCCTCAAGCGAGCCGGGTGGGGGCGCCCCGCGGACGCCAGCGTGATCTCTGAGAGACCGGTCGGAATCTTTACTGGGAGGCTGCCCTGAACCTGGACATCGTGGTCGAGCCGCTCCGCGGGCCCCGCCTGGTCCGCGACTACCTGGCGGGGGAGGGGAGCGCCCCGTCGTTCTACGCCGGCTCGCCCTCCGACCCGGCCTCCTTCCGCGCCAAGCTGGAGGAGGTGCGGGGGCGCTTCGGCAGGGCGGAGCGGGAGCGGGCGGCGGCGGCGCTGCGGGCCACGTCCCCGGCCGCGGCGGAGCGCCTGGCGCGCTTCGTGGAGGAGGGCGGGGCGATGGTCACCACCGGCCAGCAGACCGGGCTGTTCACCGGCCCGCTCTACACCGTCCACAAGATCCTCACCGCCGTCCGGCTGGCCGCGGCGCTGGAGCGCGAGCTGGGCGTGGTGGTGCTCCCCGTGTTCTGGGCCGCCTCCGAGGACCACGACTGGGCCGAGGTGGACCACGCCGACGTGCTGGACGGCCAGGGCGAGGTGCGCCGCATCCGCCTGGCCGGGGACGACTCGGTCCCCCTGCCGATGAGCGACCGGACGGTCGGAGAGGGGGTCGAAAGCGCTCTAGGCGATTTCGCGCAGGCGGTTGCGGGCAAACCATTTGCGGAGAGCTGTCTCAAGCTGCTTGGAGACGCCTACCGCCCCGGCGCGAGCTTCGCGGGCGCGTTCCGGGAAACGGTCGAGAAGCTGTTCGCCCCCTTCGGCCTGCTCGTCACCGACGCCGCGGACCCGGCGCTGAAGCGCGCCTCGGCGCACGTGCTGGAGGGCGCGGTGCTGCGCACGCGCGAGCACGAGGCGCTGCTCCGTGCGCGGACCGAGGAGCTGCTCGCGGCCGGGTACCACGGCCAGGTCGCCGTGATGCCCGAGGGCGCCAACGTCTTCTGGCACGGCCCCGCCGGGCGCGAGCGGCTGTACGTGCGGGGCGACCGCTGGGTCGCCCGCGAGGCGCGGCGGGGCTTCACGGCGGAGGAGGTCCGCGCTGCCATCGCGGCGGACCCCGGCCGTTTCAGCCCCAACGTGTTCCTCCGGCCGGTGGTGGAGAGCGCGGTGTTCCCCACGCTGGCCTACGTGGGCGGGCCGGGGGAGATGGCGTACTTCGCGCAGCTCGGCCCGCTGTTCGGCGAGTTCGGCATGCGGATGCCGGTGGTGTACCCGCGCTTCTCGGTGACGCTGGTCTCGCGCGGGACGGAGCGGGCGCTGCAGCGGCTGGGCATCGGCGTGGCGGAGCTGGACGGGCCCGAGCACGAGGTGGTGCGCCGGCTGGCGCGGGCGCGCGTGCCGGAGGGGGTGGAGGAGGCGCTGCGCGCGCTGCGGGAGGGGATCGCCGGCGGCTACGCGCGGCTGATGGACGGGGCGGAGGCGATCGACCCCACGCTGCGCGGGGCGCTGGGGAGCCTGCGCAACCGCTCGCTGCTGCAGGCGGCGGACGCGGAGCGCAAGATCGTCTCGGCGCTGGCCCGGGGCGGGGAGGACGTCGCGCGGGACGTGCGCCGCGCCCGCGCCGAGCTGCGCCCGCGCGGGGAGCCGCAGGAGCGGGTGCTCACGGTGTTCTCCTTCCTCCCGGAGCACGGGCCGGAGCTGCTGCGGGAGGTCGCGGAGCGCATGGTGGTGCCGCTCGGGTCGGGGGACCGGGCGGAAGCGCCGGCGCCGCTGGCCGAGCCCGTGTAGCTCCGGCCGCGCCGCTGGCCTGCGCTGTGCACCTGCACCCGGCCGCCGCGCCGATCCGGCCCCGGCCCCACGCGACCCGCCGCCCGCCCGGCAAGCTCCGGGCGGGCGGTCTGCCGACAGAGCGAAGATGAAACCCGACGCCACACCCCCGCAGGGCGACGAGACCCTGATCCTGGAGGCCCCCGCGCAGCCGGTGAAGCGCTCCGGCGCCGCGGCGTCGGCGATGGTGGCCGCCGGGATCTTTTTGAGCCGGATCGCGGGGCTGGTCCGCGAGAGCGTGCTGGCGATGTTCTTTGGGACGTCGCTGTACGCGGACGTGTTCCGGGTGGGGCTGCGCATGCCCAACGTCCTCCAGAACCTGCTGGGGGAGGGGACGCTGAGCGCCTCCTTCATCCCCGTGTACGCGGAGCTGCTGGAGCAGGGCAAGGAAAAGGAGGCGGGCCGCGTCGCCGGGGCGATCTTCGCGCTGCTGCTGGCGATCGCCTCGGTGTTCGTGCTGCTGGGGGTGCTGTTCGCGCCGCTGCTGGTCTCCGTGTTCCTCCCCGGCTTCGAGGGCGAGCGCAGGGACCTGGCGGTGACGACCACGCGCATCCTCTTCCCCATGACCGGGGTGCTGGTGCTCTCCGCCTGGGCGCTGGGGATCCTCAACAGCCACCGCCGCTTCTTCATCCCCTACGTGGCGCCGGTGCTGTGGAACGCGGCGATCATCGCCACCTTCTTCGTCTTCTCCGGGCGCTTCTCCGACGGGCAGCTGCTGATCGCGGTGGCGTGGGGCGCGCTGGTGGGCGGCGCGCTCCAGTTCCTGGTGCAGCTCCCCTGGGTGCTGCGGCTGGAGCGCAGCCTGCGGCTGGCGCGGGCGGACCGGGTGCCGGGCGCGCGCGAGGCCCTGCGCAACGCGGGGCCGGCGGTGATGGGGCGGGGGGTGGTGCAGCTGGCCGGCTACGTGGACATGGTGCTCGCCAGCCTGCTGGCGGTGGGCGCGGTGGCGGCGATCGGCTACGCGCAGACCATCTACCTGCTCCCGGTGAGCCTGTTCGGGATGTCCGTGGCCGCCGCGGAGCTCCCCGAGCTGTCGCGGCAGCGCTCGGCCGCGGCCGAGGTGCTGCGGGAGCGCACCAGCGCGGCCCTGGAACGGGTGGCCTTCTACGTGGTCCCCTCGTTCGTCGCCTTCCTGGCGCTGGGCGACGTGCTGGTGGCGGCGCTCTTCCAGCGCGGCGAGTTCGACCGCTCCAACACGCTGCTCGTGTACTTCGTGCTGGTGGGCTACTCGCTGGGGCTGCTGGCCTCCACGGGGACGCGGCTCTTCTCCTCCGCCTTTTTCGCGCTGCGCGACACCCGCACCCCGGCCCGCATCGCCACCCTGCGCGTGGCGATCGGCGCCGTCCTCGGCCTGGTGCTGATGCTCCAGTTCGAGCAGGTCTCCTTCGACCTCTTCGGCAGGGAGGCGCGGTTCGGGGGGTGGCTCTTCGGCGACGTGCGCGTGGGCCCGTGGAGGCTGGGCGCGGTGGGCCTGGCGAGCGCCGCCGCCGTGGGGGCCTGGCTGGAGTGGCTGCTGCTGCGAAGGGGGCTGCGGAAGCGGATCGGGCCGGTGGGCGCCGGGGCGGGGAAGGTGGCGAAGATGTTCGCGGCGGCGCTCCTGGGCGCGGCGGCCGGGTGGGGGGTGCGCTGGGCGATGCCGGAGGTCGCTCCGCTGCTGCTGGCCGCGCTGGTGGTGCCGGCGTTCGGGGTGGTGTACTTCGGCGTGACCGCGGCGCTGGGGATCGGCGAGGCGGGTGCGTTCCTGGGGCGGTTCCGGCGACTGCTGGGGCGGCGCTGACCGGAACGCGGCGCCCCGGCGGTGTATCAAGCGCAGCCGAAACGCACCCGAAACTCCGCGCAGCAGCATGGCCCAGGAAGCCCTCAAGTCCAAGCTCCGCACCCTCCCGGACCGCCCCGGCGTGTACCTGATGAAGGACGCCGCCGGGGACCTGCTCTACGTGGGCAAGGCCAAGTCGCTGCGGTCCCGCGTGCGCTCGTACTTCGCCGCGTCGCAGGGGCACTCGCTGAAGACGCGCGAGCTGGTCCGCCGCATCGAGGACTTCGACACCATCGTGGTGGGGTCCGAGGCCGAGGCGCTGATCCTGGAGAACAACCTCATCAAGGAGAACCGCCCGCGCTTCAACATCAACCTCAAGGACGACAAGACCTACCCCTACATCAAGGTCACCGTCCACGAGGCGTTCCCGCGCGTGTGGGTCACCCGGCGGCTGGAGCGCGACGGCGCGCGCTACTTCGGGCCGTACACCGACGTGCGCCGCATGCGGCACGCGGTGGAGCTGGTGAAGAAGCTGTACACGGTGAGGTCGTGCCGCTACGACCTGCCGCGGGAGACGCCGGCGCGTCCCTGCCTGGACTACCACATCGGCCGCTGCAAGGCGCCCTGCGTGGCCTACCAGAGCGAGGCCGAGTACCGGGAGATGATGGACGAGATCCTGGACATCCTGGGCGGCCACACCCGGCGCGCCGCCGAGCGCATCCGCGGGCAGATGCAGGCCGCCGCCGCGGAGATGGACTTCGAGCGGGCGGCCGAGCTGCGCGACTCGCTGGCCTCGCTGGAGGCGCTGGAGGCCCGGCAGACCGTCGTGGACCTGGAGGGCGGCGACCGCGACGTGATCGGCCTGGCGCGCGACGGCGCCGACGGCTGCGGCGTGGTGCTGCGCATCCGCGAGGGCAAGCTGCTGGGGCGGGAGACGCAGTTCCTGGGGAACCTGGAGGGCGAGCCGGACGAGGAGGTGCTCTCCACCTTCGCCACGCGCTTCTACGCGCAGCGCAGCGGCATCGACGGCTACGACCTCCCCCCGGAGGTGTTCTTCCCGCTGGACTTCGAGGACCGGCCGCTGCTGGAGGCGCTGCTGCGCGAGCGCGCCGGGCGGGCGGTGCGCAGCCACGTCCCCCAGCGCGGCGAGAAGGTGCGGCTGGTGGAGCTTGCCGAGCAGAACGCCCGGCACCTGCTGGAGGAGTGGAAGCTGCTGGGGAGCGCCGCCGCCACGCGGGCCCCGGACGCGCTGTACGAGCTGCAGGAGACGCTGGAGCTGGACGTGGTGCCGCGGATGATCGTGTGCTTCGACATCTCGCACACGCAGGGGAGCGAGACCGTGGCCTCCGCGGTGGTCTTCGAGAACGGCGAGCCGTCCAAGGGCGAGTACCGCAAGTTCAAGGTCCAGGGGGAGTGGGGGAACGACGACTTCGCCTCCATGCACGAGGTGGTGACCCGCTACTTCCGCCGCCGCATCGAGGAGGGCAGGATCCTGCCGGAGCTGGTGGTGATCGACGGCGGCAAGGGGCAGCTGGGCGCCGCGGTCAAGGCGCTGGAGGCGCTGGACCTGGCGCAGCAGCGCATCATCTCGCTGGCCAAGAAGGAGGAGGAGGTGTTCGTCCCCGGGCGCCCGGTCTCCATCCGGCTCCCGCGCCGCTCGCCGGCGCTGCGCCTCCTCCAGCGCCTGCGCGACGAGGCGCACCGCTTCGCCATCACCTACAACCGGAAGCTGCGCACCAAGCGCACCGTGCGCTCGGAGCTGTCGCAGATCCCCGGCGTGGGCGAGGCGCGCCAGCGGCAGCTGCTCGCCCGCTTCGGCTCGTTCCGCGGCCTGGCTCAGGCCACGGAGGAGGAGGTGGCGGCGATGCCCGGGTTCGGCCCGGCGCTCGCGCGCAAGGTGCTGCGGCACGTGCGGGGGGAGACGGCAGGGAACAGGGAATAGGGGACAGCCTGCAACGGCGGCCCTCACCCGGCTCGCTTGAGGCTCGCCACCCTCTCCCAATTCTGGGAGAGGGGACAACGACGGAGTGTGGGGGCAGGCTTCGGTGCGAGGGGCTGCCCCCCATCCCCCCGGCCCCCTTCCCCCCGCAAGCGAGGGAAGGGGGAGAACGACAGATCCGGCGCAGCTTTCCCCTCCCTCGCTTGC
>JBFMFL010000385.1:0-5767 GCA_040752145.1 Gemmatimonadota bacterium | reverse complement strand
GGGCGGGGGGGGGGGGGGGGGGGGGGGGCGGCGCCCCCCCGCCCCCCGGCGCCGGGGGGAGAAGGTAACTCCCGGCGGGCGGCCCGGGAAACCCCTCGCCGGAGCCGGAAGGCGCAGCAGCTCTGGACTTTCGGGGGTGCGGCAGGAAGCGCGCCGCGCCCGCGCTCAGCCGGGGAGGGTGTCGGCGGGGGCCACGTCGTCGGCGCAGCGGGGCTCCGCGCCGGGGGTCTCGCGGCGGCCGCGGACCAGGGGGGCGTACTCGTCGGGCGAGGTCCCCGGGGTGGGGGGGACCCCGTTGCGGTAGGCGGCCCGCGCCAGGATGTGCCCCCCCACCGGGGCGGTGGCCCCGATGAAGAGGAGGGCCAGCACGGCCTTGGTCGCCACCGAGCGCTCGCCCAGGTGGAGCGCGGCGGCGGCCAGGAGGAGCGCCAGCCCCAGGGTGGCGGCCTTGGTGGGGGCGTGGATCCGCAGGTAGAAGTCGCGGAGCCGGAACACCCCCAGCGAGGCCACGAACATGAAGAAGACGCCCAGCACCAGGCAGGCGCCCTCCAGCAGGTCAATCCACAAGGGACCCCTCCAGGTAGGCGGCGAGCGACATGGTGCCCAGGAAGCCCAGCAGGGCCACCACCAGCACCACGTCGATGAAGGCGGCGGTGTCCAGCAGGATGGAAAGGAGCAGCACCACCCCCACCGCGTTCAGGGCCAGGCAGTCGAAGGCCAGCACCCGGTCGAAGAGCGAGGGGCCGCGGACGGCGCGCGCCACGCAGAGCGCCATGGCCACCCCCAGCACCCCCAGCCCGGCCAGCACCAGCGGGGTCCACGGATCGGTCGGCATCTCACACCTCCTCGGGCGGGGGGACGGGGTCGTGCCCGGTCGCGGCGCGGACCAGGTCGGCGAGGCGGCGGACCCCCGCCCGCACCTCGCGGGGGTCGCCGGCGTACAGGGTGTGCAGGTAGAGCGTGTCCCCGGCGTCGTCCACGTCCACCGTGACGGTCCCCGGCGTCAGGGAGACCAGGTTCGCCAGCAGCACGGTCTCCCGGGGGCCCAGGTCGCGGGCGTCGTAGCGCACGAACCCCGGGCGGAAGGGCGGCGTGGGGCGCAGGATGTCGCGGGCCAGGTGCAGGTTGGCGAGCACCAGCTCGCGGGTGAACCCCGCCAGCAGCCGGACCGTCCCCAGCACCGCGCGCACGTAGCGCCGGCTCCCCAGCAGCGGCCGGCTCAGGGTGATCGCCCCGAACCCCACCACGAACCCCGTCGCCAGCCCGGCGAAGGAGAGGTCGCCCAGGAGGAAGGTCCAGACCAGCGCCAGCAGGAGGTTGAGCGCCAGGAAGCTCATCGTCCACCTGCCAGCACGGCGTCCACGTACGGGGAGACCGCCAGGAGCTGCGCCGCCGCCTGCTCCGAGTAGGCCAGGAGGGGCGCGGCCAGCAGCCCGATGGCGACGGAGACGCCGGCCAGCGCCAGGGTGGCGGAGAGCATCCCCGGGTCGCGCCCCAGCGCGGGGGCCCGCGCCCCCTCCGGCGCCCCCCAGAACACGGCCGTCCAGATCTTGAGCATGGAGGCCAGGGTGAGGAGCCCCACCACCAGCGAGATGGTGGTGGCGGCCCACGCCCCCGCCTGGTAGCCGGCCACCACCAGGAAGAACTTCCCCCAGAAGCCGCTGAAGGGGGGGAGCCCGGCCAGCGCCATGGCGGGGACGAAGAAGCCCACCGCCACCCAGGGGTGGGTGCGCCCCAGCCCCCGCACCGCCCCCAGCGCGCCCGATCCCCCCACCCGCTCCGCGATCCCCCCGGCGAAGAAGAGCGCCGTCTTCACCACGATGTGGTGCACCACGTAGAAGATCCCGGCCGCCACCGCCAGCGGGGTGAAGAGCGCCAGCCCGAAGACCATGTACCCCACCTGGCTGACGATGTGGAAGGAGAGGATCTCCCGGATCCCGCTCCGCCCCAGCGCCCCCAGCACCCCCAGGAGCATGGTGGCCCCGGCCAGCACCAGGAGCAGCTCCTGGATGCGCCCGCCCTGCGGCCCCCCCACCAGCGGGACCACCCGGAAGAGGGTGTAGACACCCACCTTGGTGAGGAGCCCGGCGAAGAGCCCGCTGATGGCGATGGGGGCATGCGGGTACGCGTCCGGGAGCCAGAAGAAGAGCGGCACCAGCGCCGTCTTGAGCGCGAACACCACCAGCACCAGCCCGATGGCCGCCCAGAAGGCCGGGGGGAGCCCGCCGGAGGCGGCGCGGCGCGAGATCTCGGCGAGGTTCACCGTCCCCGCGGTGCCGTACACCGCGCCCGTCCCCGCCAGGAAGAGGGCGCTCCCCACCAGGTTCACCACCACGTAGGGGAAGGCGGCGCGGAGCTGCCGCCGGCGCGCGCCCATGGAGATCAGCACGAACGAGGAAAGGAGCATGATCTCGAAGGCGACGAAGAGGTTGAACAGGTCGCCCGTGACGAACGACGCGTTCACCCCCGCCATCAGGAACTGGTGCAGCGGGTAGAAGTACCGGCTCTCCCGCGCCCCGCGGAAGGAGGCGGGGACGTACACCAGCATCGCCAGCGACACGGTGGCCGCCAGCGCCAGCATGACCGCCGCCAGCGAGTCCGCCACCCAGACGATCCCCACCCGCGGGTCCCACCCGCCCAGGGGGAGCACCAGCACCTCGCCCGCCGCGGTGCGCGCCACGATCCACGCGGCGGCCGCCGCCAGGAGTACGCCGCTCGCCAGCGCCAGCCGGTGCTGCGCCCGCTCCCGCCCGACGAGGGGGACCAGGAGGAGCGCCGTCGCCAGGGGGAGGAGGACCGGGGCCGCCACCAGGTTGCTCATCGGCCGCCTCCCTGCTCCAGGTCGTCGCTCCCCGTCTCCCGGTGGGTGCGGGCGGCCATCGCCAGCAGGTACGACGCCGTCCCCAGCCCGATGACGATGGCCGTGAGCACGAACGCCTGCGGGAGCGGGTCCACGTACGGCCCCTCGCCGTCCAGGAGCGGGGGCGCGCCCCCCGGGCGGATCCCCGCGGCGGCCAGCACCAGCAGGTTCACCCCGTTGGAAAGGAGGATGAACCCCAGGGCCAGCCGCTGCACGTTCCCCGAGAGCATCAGGTAGACCCCGGAGGCGAAGAGCGCCCCCACCACCAGCGCCGACAGTCCGGTCATGCGTCGCCCTCCTCGGCGAAGATCGCCAGCATGGTGGTCGCCACCCCCACCACCAGCAGGTACACCCCCACGTCGAACACCAGCGCGGTGGAGACGTGCACCGGGTCGCGCCCGGGAAGGGGGAGGTAGGCGTGGTAATGCTTCAGGAACGGCTCCCCCCGCAGCACCGCCGGGAGCCCCGCCGCCGTGGCCGTCGCCAGCCCCACCCAGGTGAAGCTGCGCAGCACCGGCTCCAGCCGCGCCCGGGTGCGCTCCGCCCCGAAGGCCAGCGCCTGCAGGACCACGGCGGCCGAGGTCACCAGCCCGGCGATGAACCCGCCGCCCGGGTGGTTGTGGCCCCGGAGCAGGAGGTAGACGGCGAACAGGGTGGCGACGGGGAGCACCCCCTGGGCCACCGCGCGCAGGATCAGCGAGCGCACGTCACACCTCCACCGTCTCGGGTGCGGGCGGCTCCGCGCGGGCCCGGGGGCGGCGCCGCCGGCCGGCCCGGAAGAGCGCCACCGCCCCCAGGGCCGCGACCGCCAGCACCGCGACCTCGCCCAGGGTGTCCGCCCCGCGGAAGTCCACCAGGATCACGTTCACGGCGTTGCGCCCCTTGGCCTCCGGCACGGAGAGGGCGAGCTGCGCCGCCCCCGCGGGGTCGGGGGCCGGGCGGCTCCCCGCGCTCCACGCCAGGGCCGCCATCGCCAGGCCGGTGGCCCCGGCCACCAGGGCGTGCGCGGCGCGCCGGCCCGGGCCGCGCCGGTCGTCGCCCAGCCGGGGGAGGCGCCGGAACACCAGCAGCACCAGGATCAGCGAGACCGTCTCCACCAGGAGCTGGGTGAGCGCCAGGTCCGGGGCCCGGTAGAGGACGTAGAACACCGCCATCCCGTACCCCACCACCGCCAGCGCCACCAGCTTGCTGATGCGGCTGCGGACCCGCACGGTGAGCACCGCCCCGGCCGCGACCGCCGCCGCCGGGAGCCAGACGGCGGCGGCCCCGGGCCCCCACGCCTCCGGCCCCGGCGCGGGGATCCCCCCCGCCAGGAGGGGGACCGCCACCGCGGCGGACCCCGCCAGCAGGGTGGCGGCCAGGTAGCGCGGGTGTCCGCCGGCCTGCACCGCCCTCCCCAGCCACCCCGCGAAGGCCGGCGCCCCCGCCGCCAGCCCGTCCGAGACCCGCTGCGGCCCCGGGAGCGCGGGGAGCGCCGCCAGGCTCCGCCAGCGGAGGTAGAGCGCGATCCCCGCCGCGAAGGAGAGCAGCTTCAGCGCGACCACGGCGTCCAGGTAGCGCCACACCGCCGGGCCCGCCGGCCAGGGCGTACCCGGCTCCAGGAAGGCGCCCAGCACCCGGGCCGGGAAGAGCCCGCCCACCACCTGCGGGACCAGGAAGAGCGCGGGGACCGCCAGCAGCCAGGGCGAGATCTTGTGGCGCGGGTAGCCGCGGTCCGCCGGGGGCGCCCGCCACCCCCAGAAGGGACCCGCCACCAGCTTCAGCGCGTACGCCGTCGCCAGGGCGCTCCCGGCCAGGGCGGCGGCCACCGCGGGGGTGACGCCGTCCGGCATCTTCCCCACCGCCGCGGCGAAGAACACCTCCTTGGCGGCGAAGCCCAGGAGGAGCGGGACCCCCGCCAGCGCGAAGGCGCCGACCCCGAAGAGCACCGCCGCGAGCCGCTCCCGCTCGAACCAGCGCTCCGCCTCCAGCAGCGAGAGGTCGCGCGTCCCCGTGGCCTTTTCCAGCCACCCCACCAGCAGGAAGAGCGACGACTTGTACAGCGCGTGGCTGGCGATGGCCAGCACCTCCCCCTGCGCCCCCGCCCCGGCCGCGTAGCCGTAGAAGGCGGTGAGGAGCCCCAGGTACGCCACCGTGCTGTGGGCCAGGAGCTGCTTGAGGTCGTAGGCGCGCACCGCGCTCCACCCCGCCGCCAGGAAGGTGGCGAGCCCCACCGTCGCCAGGATCGGCAGCCAGTACGGCGAGGCGCCGAACACCGGGAGGAGGCGGGCCAGGAGCAGGATCCCCGCCTTGACCATGGTGGCCGAGTGCAGGTACGCGCTCACCGGCGCCGGGGCCGACATCGCCGCCGGGAGCCAGAAGTGGAAGGGGAACTGCGCCGACTTGGTGAACGCCCCCAGGAGGAGGAGCACCAGCGGGAGGAGGTGCCGGGGGTCGGCGACGACGGCGTCCGAGCGCGCGGCCAGCCCGGAGAGCGAGTACGTGCCCGCCATCTGCCCCAGCAGGACGATCCCCGCCAGCATCGCCAGCCCCCCCGCCCCGGTGACGAGGAAGGCCTGCACCGCCCCCCGCCGGGCCTCCGCGTCCTCGGAGTCCATGGCGATGAGGAGCGCCGAGGTGATGGTGGTCAGCTCCCAGAAGACGAAGAGCAGTAGCAGGGAGTCCGACAGGACGATCCCCAGCATGGAGCCCATGAAGGCGAGCAGCGTCGCCCAGAAGGAGGCGGTCGCCTTCGCGCCCAGGTAGTGGCGGGCGTACTGCACCACCCCCACCCCGATCCCCCCCACCAGGAGGACGAAGAAGGCGCCCAGGCGGTCCACCGCCAGCCCCGCGCCGATCCCCAGCGAGGGGAACCACTCCAGCGGCACGTCGATCCGCCCCCCCGCCGCCACCTCCCGCCAGAGGGGG
>JBFMFL010000384.1:0-5865 GCA_040752145.1 Gemmatimonadota bacterium | reverse complement strand
AGCTGCTGGCCGACTCCAGCGCGGAGCCCCTGGGGCACGCCCCCGCGTGCGTTCACGAGCTGCTGGCGGCCCGGGCCGCCAGCGCGCCGGACGCCCCGGCGCTCTCCTGCGGCGGCGAGGTGCTGACCCGGGGCGAGCTGGAGCGCCGCGCCAACCGGCTGGCGCACCACCTGCGCCGCCGCGGCGTGGGCCCGGAGACCCGCGTGGGCCTCTGCCTGGAGCGCGGGCCGGAGATGGTGGTCGGGGTGCTGGGCGTGCTCAAGGCCGGCGGCGCGTACGTGCCGCTGGACCCCGCCTACCCGGCCGAGCGCCTGGCCTACACGCTGGCCGACTCCGGGGCCGCCCTGCTGGTGTCGCAGGGCGGCCTGGTGGACGCGCTCCCCCCGTTCGAGGGCGAGGTCGTCCGCCTGGACGCGGAGCGCGAGGCGATCGCCGCCGAGCCGGAGGAGGCACCCGAGAGCGGGGTGGGGGTCCGCAACGCGGCGTACGTGATCTACACCTCGGGCTCCACGGGCCGCCCCAAGGGCGTGGTGGTGGAGCACGCCGGCCTGGCGGCCACGCTGCTGGGCGCGCGCGACACCTTCGGCTTCGGCGCGGGCGAGGTGATGCCGGTGCTGGCCAGCTACGCCTTCGACATCTGGGGCTTCGAGACGTTCGCGCCGCTGCTGGCCGGCGGGCAGGTGCGGCTGCTGGGGCGCGAGACGGTGCGGGACGCCGAGGCGCTGGTGGAGGAGCTGGCGAGCGTGGAGGCGCTGCACGCGGTGCCGGCGCTGATGCGCGAGGTGGTGGCGCGCGTGCAGGCCGGGCCGGGGACGCTGGAACGCATGCGCCGGGTGTTCGTCGGGGGCGACGCCGTCGCGCCCGACCTGCTGGAGCAGATGCAGGCGGCCTTCCCCGAGGCGCAGGTGTGGGTGCTGTACGGGCCGACGGAGGGGAGCATCCTCAGCTCGGCGGCGGCGCTGCGGCGGGAGCGGAGCCCCGACTGGCAGGTGGTGGGCCGTCCGCTGCCGGGGGTGGGGATGTACGTGCTGGACGCGGGGGGGAGCCTGCTCCCCCCGGGGGTGCCGGGCGAGCTGTGCCTGGCGGGCGGGGGCGTGGCGCGCGGCTACCTGGGACGGGCGGACGCGACGGCGGAGAAGTTCGTGCCGGACCCGTTCGGGGGCGTGCCCGGTGCGCGCCTGTACCGCACGGGAGACCGGGTGCGGCGCCGGCCGGACGGGGAGTACGAGTTCCTGGGCCGGACCGACGCGCAGGTCAAGATCCGGGGCTTCCGCATCGAGCCGGGGGAGATCGAGGCGGCGCTGCTGGCGCTGTCGGGGGTGCACGAGGCGGTGGTCGCGGTGCGGGAGGACGCGCCGGGTCAGAAGCGGCTGGCGGCCTACGTGGTGCCGCGGGAGGGCGCGGATCTCTCCACGGCCGAGCTGCGGGCGCGCCTGGCGGAGCGTCTGCCGGAGCACATGGTGCCGTCCGCCTTCGTGGTGCTGGACAAGCTGCCGCTGAACGCCAACGGCAAGGTGGACCGGCGTGCCCTGCCGGCTCCGGAGCAGGGTGCGGGAGCGGAGTACGCGGCGCCCCGGACGCCCGCCGAGGAGCTGCTGGCGGGGATCTGGGCGGAGGTGCTGAAGAGCGAGCGGGTGGGTGCGCTGGACAATTTCTTCGAGCTGGGGGGCCACTCCCTGCTCGCCACGCAGGTGATCTCGCGGGTGCGGGCGGCCTTCGGGGTGGAGGCGCCGCTGAAGGCGCTCTTCGAGGCGCCCACCGTGGCGGGGCTGGCCGGACGCATCGAGGCGCTGCGGAGCGCCGGCACCCTGCCCGCGCCGCCCATCGTACCGGTCGTGCGGGAGGGGCCGCTGCCGCTGTCGTTCGCGCAGCAGCGGCTGTGGGTGGTGGACCGGATCGAGCCGGACAGCGCCGCCTACAACATGCCGTTCCCGCTGCGCCTGCGGGGCGCGCCGGAGCTGCCGGTGCTGCGGGCGAGCCTTGACGCGCTGGTGCGGCGGCACGAGACGCTGCGCACCACTTTTTCGGAGGAGGGCGGCAGGCCCGTGCAGGTGGTCCATCCTCCGCGCCCGGTCCCGCTGCCGACCGTGGACCTGCGTGGCCTGCCCGAGAAGGCGCGGCGGGCGGAGGCGAAGCGGCTCTCGGGTGCGGAGGCCATGCGGCCCTTCGACCTGGCGCGCGGCCCGCTGCTGCGGAGCACGCTGCTGCGGCTGGGGGAGACCGACCACGCGCTGCTCTTCACGCTGCACCACATCGTCAGCGACGGCTGGAGCATGCAGGTGCTGGTGCGCGAGGTCAGCGCGCTGTACGCCGCCTTCGCCCGGGGAGAGTCGGCAGACCTGCCCGAGCTGCCGGTGCAGTACGCCGACTTCGCGGTGTGGCAGCGCGCGTGGCTCTCCGGCGACGTGCTGGAGGCGCAGATCGGCTTCTGGAAGGAACGGCTGGGCGGCGCGCCCCCGCTGCTGACGGTCTCCACGGACCGCCCGCGCTCCGCGGCCGGGGGCGCGCGGGGGAGGACTCATCGGTTCATCCTGTCTCCCGGGCTGTCGAGCGGGCTGCGTGCGCTCTCGCGCGCGGAGGGAGCGACGCTGTTCATGACGCTGCTGGCCGGCTGGCAGGCGCTGCTGGGCCGCTACGCCGCGCAGGAGGACGTGGTGGTGGGCACCCCCATCGCCGGGCGGACGCGGCAGGAGACGGAGGGGCTGATCGGCTTCTTCGTCAACATGCTCGCCCTGCGCGCCGACCTGTCCGGCGACCCCACCTGGGGGGAGCTGCTGGGGCGGGCGCGGGAGACGGCGCTGGGGGCGTACGACCACCAGGAGCTCCCTTTCGAGAGGCTGGTGGACGAGCTGGGGGTGGAGCGCAGCCTCACCCACACCCCCGTCTTCCAGGCCATCTTCGCCCTGCAGAGGTCCGGGAGGGACGACGACGGGCTGGAGCTGGGCGGGCTGGCGCTGGAGCGGTGGGGGCAGGCGGCGGGAGTGACGAAGTTCGACCTGAACCTGACCGTGACGGACGAGGGGGAGGGGCTCGGTGGGCTGCTGGCCTACCGGGCGGGGCTGTTCGAGGCGGAGACGGTCGCGCGCATGGCTGCCCACCTGGAGGTGCTGCTGGAGGCGATGGCCTCGCGCTCGGGGCAGCGCCTCTCGGAGGTGCCGCTGCTGCGCGGGGCGGAGCGAGCGCAGCTCCTGTACGCCTGGAACGGGCCCGACACCGACTACACCGGCGAGCTGTGCATCCACGAGCTGGTGCACGCCCAGCTCCTGCGTACCCCCGGCGCCCCGGCGCTGCGCTTCGAGGGGCGCTCCCTCACCTACGCGGAGCTGTACGCCCGCGCGGCGCAGCTGGCCAACCGGCTGCGGCGCGAGGGCGTCGGCCCCGAGGCGCGGGTGGGGATCTGCATGGAGCCGGCGCTGGAGATGGCCGTCTCCGTGCTGGGCGTGCTCCTGGCCGGCGGCGCCTACCTGCCGCTGGACCCGGAGCTTCCCGCCGAGCGGCGCGCCTACGTGCTCGGCGACGCCGCGCCCGTGCTCCTGCTCACGCAGGCGGCGCTCGTGGAGCGGCTGGAGGGCTGCGGCGTCCCGCTCCTGGCCGTGGACGCCGAGGCCGGCTCCCTCGCGCGGGAGTGCGAGGAAGCGCCGGAGACCGGCGTCGGTCCCGACAACCTGGCGTACGTGATCTACACCTCGGGCTCGACCGGGCGCCCCAAGGGCGTGCTGGTGGAGCACCGCGGCGTGGGCAACACCTTTCTGGAGCTGGGCAGGGTCTACGGGGCCGCTCCGGGCGAGCGGAACCTGGCCTACGCGCCGCTGCACTTCGACGCCTCGGTGGCCGACCTGTTCGTGGCGCTCTGCAACGGGGCGGAGCTGGTGCTGGCGCGCCGCGAGGCGATGCTGCCCGGCGAGGACCTGCTGCGGACGCTGCGCGAGGAGCGGATCACCCACCTCAAGACCATGCCCTCGGCGCTGGCCGTCACGCCGGTCGAGGCGCTGCCGGAGCTCAGGGTCATCGTCACGGGCGGCGAGACCCTGCCGGTGGAGCAGGTGCGGCGCTGGGGCGGAGGGCGCCGCTTCTTCAACGGCTACGGCGCCACGGAGGCGGGGATCCGCATGACCTCCAGCGCGTACACGGCCGACGGAGGCGATCCGCCCATCGGGCGCGCGGTGGCGAACACCCAGCTGTACGTGCTGGACGCCTGGGGGGAGCCGGTGCCGATGGGGGTGGCGGGGGAGCTGTACATCGGCGGGGTGGGGGTGGCGCGCGGCTACCTGGGCAGGCCGGAGCTGACGGCCGAGCGCTTCGTGCCGGACCCGCACCGCGGGGTGGCGGGTGCGCGCCTGTACCGCACGGGAGACGTGGGGCGTCGGCGCGCGGACGGGGAGGTGGAGTTCCTAGGGCGGAGCGACTTCCAGGTCAAGGTGCGCGGCTACCGGGTGGAGCTGGGGGAGATCGAGGCCGTCCTGCGCGGCCATCCGCAGGTCAGGGACGCCGTGGTGCTGCTGCGCGAGGACGCGCCGGGGCAGCAGCGGCTGGCGGCGTACGTGGTCCCGGAGGTGGGGGCGGAGCTCGCGGCGGGGCGGCTGCGGGCCCACGCGGCGGAGCAGCTGCCGGAGTACATGGTGCCCGGGGCGTACGTGGTGCTGGAGCAGCTGCCGACGACCGCCAACGGCAAGATCGACCGGCGTGCGCTGCCGGCCCCCGAGAGGACGGCGGACGAGGCGCACGCGGCTCCCCGCTCGCTGGGGGAGGAGCTCCTGGCGGGGATCTGGGCGGAAGTGCTGGGGATGGAGACGGTCGGCGTCGAGGAGAACTTCTTCGGGCTGGGCGGGCACTCGCTGCTCGCGACGCAGGTGATCTCGCGCGTGCGGGCGGCCTTCGGGGTGGAGGTGCCGCTGAAGGCGCTCTTCGAGGCGCCCACCGTGGCGGGGCTGGCCGGGCGCATCGAGGCGCTGCGCGGCGACGGCGCGCTGCTGGCGCCGCCCATCCTGCCGGTGCCGCGCGACGGCTCGCCGCTGCCGCTGTCGTTCGCGCAGCAGCGGCTGTGGCTGGTGGACCGCATCGAGCCGGGCAGCGCCGCCTACAACATGCCGTCCCCCCTGCGCCTGCGGGGCGCGCTGGAGCTGCCCGTGCTGCGGGCGAGCCTGGACGCGCTGGTGCGGCGGCACGAGTCGCTGCGGACGGTCTTTCCGGAGGAGGGAGGCAGGCCCGCGCAGGTGGTCCGTCCCGCCGGCCGGGTCCCGCTGCCGATGGTGGACCTGCGGGGCCTGCCCGACCCGGCGCGGCAGGCGGAGGCGAGGCGGCTCTCCGGCGCGGAGGCCATGCGGCCGTTCGACCTGGCGCGCGGCCCGCTGCTGCGCGGCACGCTGGTGCGGCTGGACGAGGAGGAGCACGTGCTCCTCTTCAACCTGCACCACGTCGTCAGCGACGGCTGGAGCCGCGGCGTGCTGGTGCGCGAGGTCTCGGCCCTCTACGGCGCCTTCAGCCGCGGCGAGGAGCCTCGTCTCCCCGCGCTGCCGGTGCAGTACGCCGACTTCGCGGTGTGGCAGCGCGAGTGGCTCAGCGGGGAGGTCCTGGAGGCGCAGATCGGCTTCTGGCGGGAGCGCCTGGAGGGCGCGCCTCCGCTGCTGGAGATCCCCACGGACCGGCCGCGCCGGGCGGGGCAGAGCCCCCTCGCGGCGAGGCATCCCTTCGCGCTGTCGCCCGAGCTGTCGAGCGGGCTGCGGGCGCTCTCGCGTCGCGAGGGGGCGACGCTGTTCATGACGCTGCTGGCCGGCTGGCAGGCGCTGCTCTCCCGGTACTCCGGGCAGGACGACGTGGTGGTGGGCACGCCCATCGCGGGGCGCAACCGGCGCGAGACGGAGGGGC
>JBFMFL010000383.1:0-5874 GCA_040752145.1 Gemmatimonadota bacterium | reverse complement strand
TGTGGGCCTGCGCTCCCGGCGAGGCGTCCACGGAGGAGCCGCGCGCCGCCCCCGGCCCGGCCGGGGCGCCCGCCCCGGCGCCTCCCCTGCCCGTCGCCGCCGAGCCGCCCGCGCCCCCGCCGCAGCCACTGCGGATCGAGGTGTCGCTGGCGGCGCGGCGGCTCTGGCTGCTGCGGGGCGAGGACACGCTGCTCGCCGCCCCGGCCGGGATCGGCAAGGGGACCACGCTCCGCCACGAGGGGCGGGAGTGGCGCTTCGTCACCCCGCGCGGAGAGCGCGCGGTGCTCGGCAAGGCGGAGGACCCGGTGTGGACGCCGCCGGACTGGCACTACGTGGAGGTGGCGCGGGAGAACGGCTTCGACCTCAAGACCCTGGAGCGCGGCGTCCCGGTGGAGTTGCCGAACGGGACGCGGCTGGAGGTGCGGGGCGAGGAGGTGGGGACCGTGTTCGCGGACGGCGCTTTCGAGCCGTTCCCGCCCGGGGAGGAGATCGTGCTGGACGGCGTGCTCTACGTGCCGCCGCTGGGCACCCGGCAGCGGCGGGTGCGGGGGGAGCTGGGCACCCACAAGCTGGACCTGGGCGACGGCTACCTGATCCACGGCTCGCGGGACGGCGAGGGAGTGGGCACGCGCGCCAGCCACGGGTGCATCCGCCTGCGCAACGCCGACGTGGAGCGCCTGTTCCGCGCCGTCCCCGTCGGCACGCCGGTGCTGATCCGGTAGCAGCCTCCCGCTCCCGGCGTTAGCCGCGACCCGCCCGCAGGTCGACGTTCGAGGACGCCAGCCGGATCAGCACGCCTTTCGGGATCTCGAACCCGTCCGTTTCATCGGTAGAGTTGAGGCTGCCGGCCCCCGTTTCCACGGTCCAGGCGAGCGCGTCCGAAATACGTCGCTGCAAACGCGCTCCCTCCCGCTTCCCCCTTCAGCTACGATTCCACTGGTTCGGCGGTGAGCTCGGCCGCAATCCACTCCATCCACGCCGCCATGCGCGACCGACGTTGGATCGACGGCGGCATATCGTCGCTCTCGAAGGCGATCGCCTCGTGTACGTACGCCGTCGCCAGCTCCCGCAGGACACGCGCAGCCTCCTTCAGGTTGCGTGGCTCCTCGCCGTCGCGAAGCCACTGGATTACATCCCACAGGGCGTCGGCCGCATCCTCGTTCGGACTACCCGGTATCACTTCGAAGCTCATGCCGTCATGGACGTACTCCAGCACATCGGCCGCCTCGTCCATCTCCTGTTGAGTCACTTCACTTCTCCTGAGCAGTTCAGCAATCTGTTGCGCGGTCCCCGAAGCTGTTCACTCTGCTGGCAGATCCCACCAGGCGCAGACTTCCTCCTACCTTTTCGTCACCCCGTCCGCATCCACACCAGGATCACGCCGCAGGTGGACTGGCTGGCGTATTCGGCGGGGACCGCGGCCGCCCCGGCGTACCCCTCGATCGCCTCCACCTCGCCGGGCGGGAGGCTCTCCAGCAGCTCCATGTCGGCGAGCATGCCGTCCACGTACACGGCCGGGACGCAGCCGCCCGACAGGCTCGCGGCGCCGCGGCGGGAAAGCACCGACATCCTCCCTCCCGGCCGCGTCACCCGGAAGCCGCGCAGCCGCCCCAGCGCGATCCCCAGGTCCGGCGACATCGTCTCGAACTTCGCCAGCTCCTCCCGCGTCAGGTAGGAGCCCTGCCCCTGCCGCCGGCGCCGGTAGAAGCCCACCCGCGACAGCGCGACGTGCTGCCGCAGCCCCACCACCCGGATCGTGTCCAGCCCCACCGGCGCGGGCGTCAGCGTGACCCGGATGCGCAGGTCCGCGCCCGGCTGAAAGCGGATGATCGCGTTCTCGGGGGTGTACCCGGTGCGCCGGATGACGACCAGCCGGGAGCCGGGCGGGATCCGCTCCACCGCGGCGATCCCGGCGCTGTCCGAGAGCGCCGCGCCCGGCGCGCCGCTCACCCTCACCTGCGCGCCCGCGACCGGGCGGGCGGCGCTGTCCACCACCTCCACGGCCAGGCGGGCGGTCTGCCCGCCCTGGGCGCGCAGGGGCGAACTGCCGAAGAACAGGGCGAGCACGGCGAGGAGGAGCACGGCGGGGGCGTGCGGGGAGCGGGACATGGCGGCGGGCGCGGGCGGGCGGTGACGGAAAAGGACGGGCGGGCTCGCCCACAATCTAGTTCCCGCCGATACTATGGACAGCCCCGCGCGGTACGGCAGGCGGCCGGCGGTGACCGCGATGTGACGCCCGCCACTTCTTGACACCCCACCCCGCCAGGCCTAGACTCCCCCCCTTCTCATGCGACAATCCGATCCGCCCCCGCCCCAGGAGTTCGAGGTCGTCCGCGACCCGGTCTGGAACACCATCCGGCTCGACCCGGTGGCGGTGCGCGTCATCGACACCCCCGAGTTCCAGCGGCTGCGGCACATCCGCCAGCTGGGGCTGGCCTACCTGGTGTACCCCGGCGCCACGCACACCCGCTTCGACCACGCCCTGGGCGTGTACCACCTGGCGCGGCGGACCCTGTCGCTCCTGGGCGAGCGCGGCGAGCTGGAGCGCGTGGACCCCGCCGACTGCCGGGTGGCGCCGTACGCCGCCCTCCTCCACGACATCGGGCACTACCCGTTCTCGCACGCGCTGGAGGAGCTGGACGCCGACCGCGTCCCCGGGCACCACGAGGAGCACACCGCCCGCTTCCTGGCCGCCGAGGGGATCCGCCGCGCACTGGAGGAGGTGGCACCCGACGCGCCGGCGCGCATCGAGGCGCTGATCCGCGGCCGCTCCACGTCGCCGCTGCAGGGGCTGGTGTCCGGGAGCCTGGACCTGGACAAGATCGAGTACCTGCGGCGCGACGCCATGTTCTGCGGGGTGCCGTACGGCGAGGTGGACGTGGACCGGCTGATCCACGCCCTGGCGCTGCTGCGCGACCCGGAGAGCGGGCGCTGGGAGGTGGGGATCCACGAGAAGGGCTCGTCCGCGCTGGAGTCGCTGCTCTTCGCCAAGTACCAGATGTTCCGCAACGTCTACTGGCACCACGCCGTGCGCGCGGCCACGGTGCTGTACAAGCGGCTGGTGCAGGAGGCGCTGGACGCGGGCGTGGTCCGCCCCGCGGAGCTGGTGGGCAAGACCGACGAGCAGCTGCTGTGGACGCTGGAGCTCCGCGCGGAGGGGCGCGGCGACCCCGGCGCCCGCCGCGTGGCGGAGCGCTGGATCCCGGCGCTGCGCGGGCGGCGGCTCCCCAAGCGCGCCCTGGAGATCCCCGGCGACGCCGTGCGCGAGCTGCCGCTGGACGGCTGGATCGCGCAGGACACGGACCTGCTCCGCCGGCTGGAGGACCACCTCGCCGCCCGGCTGGGGCTGGGGCCCGGCGAGGTGTTCGTGGACTACCCGGAGAAGCCGCGGATGATGGGGCTGGACCTGCTGGCGCTGCGCCGCGGCGGCGCCGTGCAGCGCCTCACGGAGGGGGGGAGCGCCGGGCTCATCGACCTCCCGCGCGTCTCCGACGAGCTGTACCACACCGCCCGCGTCTTCCGCGTCTTCGCCACCGAGCGGAGGGAGGTCGCGCCGGAGGAGGTGCTCCCCCTCCTCGCCCTCCCGCCCGCCGAGCTGCGCAGCCGCCTGGCAGACACCGCACCCGTCCCGTGAGCGAAGCCTACGCCGATCCCGGGGTCGCCCCGGGCGGGCTCCCCCCGCGCGTGATGATCGCCGAGGACGACCCCGCCTCCGCGTCCATGCTGCGCGTGATGCTGCAGCGCGCCGGGTACGACGTGGCGCTGGCGCCGGACGGCCCCACCGCGCTGCGGCTGCTGGACGAGGAGGAGCTCCCCGACGTGCTCCTGCTGGACTGGATGCTCCCCGGCATGTCCGGGCTGGAGGTGTGCCACCGGGTGCGGCAGCGCTGGGACGCCTACGCGCTCCCCATCCTGATGGTCACCGCGAAGACCGACGCCGAGAGCATCTACGCCGCCTTCGACGCCGGGGCCAGCGACTACATCGCCAAGCCCTTCCGCGGCGCCGAGCTGCGCGCCCGCATCACCGCCCAGATCCGCACCCGCCGCCTGGCCGAGGAGCGGCGCCGCATGGAGGAGCAGCTGCGCGAGAGCGACAAGCTCTCCTCACTGGGGCTGCTGGCCAGCGGGGTGGCGCACGACCTCAACAACCCGCTCGCCAGCATCAGCGGCTACGCCCAGCTCCTGCTGCGCGGCGAGGACGACCCCGAGCGCGCCGCCGACCTGCAGCGCATCCTCCGCGAGGTGGAGCGCTGCCGCGGCATCGTCAGGAGCCTGCTGGGCTTCGCGCGCCGCAGCGAGCCCGAGCGCCACCCGGTGGACCTGACCGCCGCGCTGCGCGAGATCCTGGAACTGCGCGACCGCGAGCTGCGCGCCTCCGGGGTCCGGCACGCGCTGCGCGCCCCGCGCTCCGTGCCGCCGCTGATCGCCGACGCCAGCCAGCTCCAGCAGGTGTTCCTCAACATCGTGCTCAACGCCGAGCACGCGCTCCGCCAGCGCGGCGGCGGCACCCTCCGCATCACCGTGCGCGAGGCCGCCGACGGCTCCGGCCCCGGGTGTGTGTACGTAGATTTCTTCAACGACGCCCCGCCCATCCCGCCCGAGGTGCTGCCGCGCATCTTCGACCCGTTCTTCACCACCAAGTCCAAGGACGAGGGCACCGGCCTGGGGCTCGCCGTGTCCCGCCGCATCGTGCGCGACCACGGCGGCGACATCACCGTCCGCAGCGGTTCCGAGGGCACGTTGTTCAGCGTACAGCTGCCGGTGGCTGAGACCCGGGGGTAGGGGCGGGCCGCTGCGGAGCCCGGACGATACTGCCGTCCGGTCTCCTCCGCGGGCTCGGCGAGCCAGCCGAAACTGCCCGGCTGTCTCACCTCGCCGGCGGGAGCCTCGCGGTACTGCTGCGAGTCTCCCGCCGTACAGCATCATACGGGTACGACGTGAACCGCAAAGGCCCCTCCCCCGGAGATCGGAGGAGGGGCCAGCGTGGGGGCCGCCGTTGCTGTTGCAGGCTGTTCCCTGTTCCCTATTCCCTGTTCCCTGCCGTTACCTCCACCGCCACCGCGGTGATGTTGTCGTCGCCGCCGCGGGCGTTGGCGGCGCGGAGCAATTCGTCCACGCGGCGGGGGAGCGGGAGCGGGGCGGAGAGGATCTCGGCGAGGGTGGGGTCGTCCACCTTGCCGGTGAGGCCGTCGGTGCAGAGCAGCAGCAGGTCGCCGGGGAGCACGGTGCCGGAGTGGAGGTCGGGGTCGTCGGCGGAGTCGGCGCCCAGCGCGCGGGTGATGATGTGCGACAGGGCGTGCGTGCGGGCGGCGGCGGGGGTCAGGCGGCCGGCGTCCACCTCGCCCTGCACCCAGGTGTGGTCGCGGGTGAGCTGCGCCAGCACCCCGTCGCGGAGCAGGTACAGGCGCGAGTCGCCCACGTGGCCGATGCGGACCACGCCGTCCTCGTGCACCACGCAGGTGGTGAGCGTGGTGCCCAGCCCGCGCGCGGCGGGGCGGCGGGCGGCGTAGGCGAGGATCGCGGCGTGCGCCGCTCGGATGGAGGCGTCCAGCATGCGCTCCAGCTCCTCGCCGCGCACCCCGGCGTCCAGCTCGCGCGCCAGGGCGGAGCCCACCACCTCGCGGGCGATGGCGCTCGCCACCTCGCCCGCGGCGTGGCCGCCCATGCCGTCGGCCACCAGGAAGATGCCGCGCTCCGGGTCCATCAGGAACGCGTCCTCGTTGCCGCGGCGCACCCGGCCCACGTCGGTGGCGCCCGCGGCCTCCCAGCGGATGGTCACGGGGCGGTCGCCCCCGGCGCGGCCGCCCCGGTGTCCGCGGGCGCGGGCAGCGGGTCCACCACCTCGGAGTCCGCCGGGAGCGGCGCGGCGGGCTC
>JBFMFL010000382.1:0-5912 GCA_040752145.1 Gemmatimonadota bacterium | reverse complement strand
GCGCCGCTCCGCCCCCCCCCCCCCCCCCCCCCCCGGCGGCGCGCCCCCCCACCACCCGCGTCCCCCACGCCACCAGCCCCTCGTTCCACGCCGCCACCATCGCCGCGCCGGTTCCCTGGCGGAGCAGGGCGTTGCGCTGGAAGAGCACCTGCCGGAAGCGCTGCACCGCCGCCAGGTAGCCGGGCACCGCCAGCGACAGCACGATGTCCAGGAAGCGCCGCCGCCCGGAGGGCCCGCCCGCCACGATCTCCACGTCCGAGGGCGAGAAGATCACCGCCCCCACCCCGCCGATCGCCTCCCCGATGCGCTCCGGCTCCGCGCCGTTGAGGGTGACCTTCTTGCGTTTGCGCCGCCGCTCGAAGGCTGCGGCGATCACGCGCTCCTCGGCGTCGTCCGCGCGCATGCGCGCCTCCACGCGGAACACCTCGTCGCCGAACCGTACCAGCTGCTCGTCCGGCGCGCCGCGGAAGGAGCGGAAGATCTCCAGGTAGTAGACCGCCTCCAGCAGGTTGGTCTTCCCCTGCCCGTTGTCGCCGATGATGGCGACGCCGCCGGGGGGGAAGTCCAGCGTCTGGTCTTCCAGGTTGCGGAAGGCGTGCAGCTTGAGGCGGGAGAGGTACACCGGAAGGGAAGTGCGGGAGTGCGTGAGTGCGAGAGTGCGCCCGGGCGGGCGGACCTCAGCGCAGCGTCACGCCTTCGTGGCGGAGCAGCCAGCGCTTGATGTGGCTGCCGTCGCCGTCCTCCCAGTCGCCCAGGTAGCCGCCCAGGCCGCCGCCGGAGGCGAGCACCCGGTGGCAGGGGACGACGATGGGAATGGGGTTGTGGGCGTTGGCCTGGCCCACGGCGCGCGAGGCGCCCGGCTTCCCCAGGTCGCGGGCCACGTCGCCGTACGTCCGCGTCTCGCCGAAGGGGATGCGGCACAGCGCGTCCCACGCCGCGCGGCGGAACTCCGTCCCCTGCGGCGCCAGCGGCAGGGTGAACTCCCGCCGCTCGCCCGCGAAGTACTCGCGCAGCTCGCGCACGATCCGCCGTCCCAGCTCGTCGTCGCGCGCGGGCTCGTCGCGGGTGGGGGCCGGCGGGTGCCTGCCCTGCGGCCAGAAGCGCAGCGCCCGCACCCCGTCGTCGCCGTACTCCGCCAGCAGCGGCCCCACGGGCGAGGCGATCAGCAGCCTCCGGACCGTCGTCGAAACGGTCATCTGGATCCTCCGGAAAACGCGAAGGTGCGCGGGCACGGCGCGATCCACGCTCGCACTTCCGCACTCACGCACTTTCGCACTGCCGTTCCCTATCGTCCCCGGAAGTCCGCGGCGCGCTTCTCCAGGAACGCGCCCATCCCCTCGCGCATGTCCTCCGTGGCGGCGAGCAGGCCGAACAGGTTGCTCTCCAGCGCCAGGCCGTCGTCCACCGACATCTCCATGCCGCGCGTGGCGCACTCGATCGCCAGGCCCAGCGCGACGGGGCCGTTCCTGAGGATGGTCTTCATCATCGCGCGGGCCGCGTCCAGCAGCTCCGCCTGGGGGACCACCTTGTTGGCCAGGCCGATGCGGTGGGCCTCCTGCGCGTCGATCATCTCCGCGGTGAGCATCAGCTCCAGCGCGCGCCCCTTGCCCACGATGCGGGGGAGGCGCAGCGTGCCGCCGTAGCCGGGGATGATCCCCAGCTTCACCTCGGGGAGGCCGAACTTGGCGTTCTCCGCGGCGATGCGGAGGTGGCAGGCCAGCGCCAGCTCGCAGCCGCCGCCCAGCGCGAAGCCGTTGACCGCCGCGATCACGGGCTTGCGCGACAGCTCGATGGCGCGGAACACCCGCTGCCCCAGGCGGCTCACCTCCACGCCGTCCACCGGGCCCATCTTCGCCAGCTCGGCGATGTCGGCGCCGGCCACGAACGCCTTGCTCCCCGCGCCGGTCACGATGACGCCGCGCACGTCGGCGCGCTCCGTGACCTCGCGCACGGCGGCGTCCAGCTCGCGGATGGTCTGCTCGTTGAGGGCGTTGAGCTTGTCGGGGCGGTTCACGGACAGGACCGCGATGCCGTCCTGCACGTCGAGCTGGAGGTTGCCGTATTCGGCCATGGGTGCGTCCGGTCGGTTGAGGGGTTCCGAAAGACGCGACAAGCTACACGCGAGGGGGTGCGGCGGCAATCGGCGGGCGCGGCGGTCAGAAGCCGCCCGCCACCTCCTCCCAGTCCTCTCCCAGGGCGTGGGCGGCGGCGCGGAGGCCCGGCTCCCACTCCCCCCGGCGGCGACGGTACTCGTCGAGCGCCTCCCCGCCCTCGCGCACCGGGACGCCGGCGCCGCGCAGCTCCGCGCGCGCCCGTTCGAAGCGGCGCGCCCACGCCTCGCCGCTCTCCGGCAGAGGCCCGCGCCCGCGGGCGTCCCCGGTGCCGCCGCGAAGGAGGATCCCCGCCACCCCGTCCTGGACCGCGGCGGCGGCCGCGCGCATCCCGGAGCGGGACCCCAGGCCGGCCGCCACGGGGCAGCCGCGCTCGTCCACGGCCGTGTCGAGCAGCGTGCCGAGGTCCTGCACGACGAAGAGCAGGCGCACCAGCGACTGCTCGGGCCGGGAGGAGGCGAAGTAGTGGAGGATGGGGTAGCTGGCGTAGCCGGAGCGGATCGCGGCCAGGCCGTCGCGGAGCCGGCCCACCTCGGCCGCCAGGCCCTCCGCGGAGCCCGCGTGCAGGTAGGAGCGGATCACGCGGGCCGCGTCCGGGCTGGAGCCGGCCTGGTAGTACAGCGATGCCGCGGCGACCTTCTGCTGGCTGTAGACCCCGTAGACGGAGGTGAAGTAGCCGACGACCAGGGTCACGAGCGCGAACCCGGACCCGCCCTCCACCATCGCCATCAGCCGCAGCCCGGGGGTCACCGGCACCACGTCGCCGAACCCCACCGTGAAGAAGGTGACTCCGCTGTAGTAGACCGCGTCCGCGAACGTGCGGAGGGCGGGTACGCCCCGGCCGGTGTGGAAGGCACCGGGCGCCCAGGGAAAGTAGAGGAGGGCGAAGCCGACGATCACCATCCCCGCCCAGAGGGTCACCGTCAGCGGGATCAGCAGCGGCCCCACGCGGCCCAGGATGCGCCGCCGCCGCTCCGGCCCGATCCCCCGGGTGAGCGCCACGGCTCCCTGCCAGACACGAAAGGCGAGGCGGCCGCTCAGCGGACCCGCCCCGCCCCAGTGGTGCAGGATGGTGGTGAAGACGTCGTACAGGACCAGGGCGAGAAGGCCGGTCCCCGCGGCGGGGTACAGGAGGGCGCCCCCGCTCACCCCACCCGCTCGGCGGCGAGGAGCCCGGCCGCGGCGAGGACTTCGCGCACCTGCTCGGTCTCCTTGGGGCGGAGGGGCTTCAGCGGGGAGCGGGGGGCGCCGCCGCGCAGGCCCAGCAGGTCCAGGGCGGCCTTGACGCCGGCGGTGCCCAGGGCGGCCACCACGCGTCGGTGCACGGGGGTGATGCGCTCCTGCAGGCGGCCGGCGCGGGCCAGGTCGCCCTCCGCGTAGGCGCGGTAGACACCGGCGGCGTTGCGGGGATCAAGCAGCGCCACGGCCAGGATCCCGCCCTTCGCCCCCACCTCCAGCGCGCCGTACAGCGAGTCGCCGCTCCCCACCAGCACCGCGCAGCGGCCCTCGCAGGCGTCGGCCAGGGCCGCCAGCGTCCTCAGGTCGCCCGAGGAGTCCTTGATCCCCGCGATGTTGGCGTGGTGCGACAGCTCGCCCACCAGGCCGGCGGGGAGCTCCACCGTGCTGAAGCGCGGCGGCACCGCGTACAGCACCACCGGCACCGGCGAGGCGTCGGCCACGGCCAGGTAGTGGTCGCGCAGCGCCTCCGGCGTCATCGCCGGGCGGAAGTACGCGGGCGGGTGCACCATCACCGCGTCGGCGCCCGCGGCGGCGGCGGCCCGCGTCATCCGGATGGCGGCGCGGGTGGACTCGGCGCCGGTGCCGGCCAGCAGCAGGCGGTCCGGGGCCACCACGTCGCGCGCGGCGGCCAGGGCGCGCGTGCGCTCGTCCTCGTCCAGCAGCACGCCCTCGCCCGTGGAGCCGAAGAGCACCACCCCGGCCAGCTCCTCCCGCAGCCAGGCGCGCAGGTTGGCGCGCAGCGCCACCACGTCCACCTCGCCCGTCACCGCGTCGAACGGCGTCACGGCCGGCGCGATCACTCCCCTGAGCTCCACGTCGCCTCCTCAGCCCCGCACGGCGGCGGGCGTTTCCTCGTACAGCGGCAGGAGCAGGGTGAAGGTGGTCCCCGCCCCCGGCTCCGACTGCACCTCGATCTTCCCCCCGTGGGCCTCCACGATCTCGCGGCAGATGGAGAGCCCCAGCCCCATCCCCTTCCCCTTGGTGGAGACGAAGGGCTGGAAGATCCCCTCCAGCTTGTCCGGCGGGATCCCCGGGCCGTTGTCGGCCACGCGCACCGCGGCGGTGCTCCCCACCCGCTCCACCCCCAGCATCAGCAGCGCGCCCTCCTGCCCGGCCATGGCCTCGCAGGCGTTCCTCACCAGGTTGTCCAGCGCCTGCTGCAGGTAGTAGGCGTCGCCCAGGATGGTGGCCTCCGACACGCCCGAGGCGTCCACCCGGATCCCCCGCTCCTCCGCCTCGCGCTCCTCCTGCCGGGCCAGGTGCCGCAGCATGTCGTGCAGGCGGAGCGGCTCGCGCGCCAGCGCCCGCTTGGAGCCCGAGGCGTACACCGACAGCTCGTTGAGCATCATCACCAGCCGCTGCGACTCGCCCACGATGGCCTCCGACACCTCGCGGCGCGACACGGGATCGCCCACGATGCCGTCGTCCATGAGCAGGTCGGCGTGCAGGACTATGGTCTGGAGCGGGTTCTTGACCTGGTGGAGGATGCGGGCCGTGGCGGTGCCCATGGCCGCCAGCTTCTCCTCCTCCACGCGGTGGCGGATGGTGCGCCGCAGCAGGGCGACGACCACGCCGGTGGCGAACACCACCACGCTGACCACCACCACCACGTTCACCCAGAAGAGCAGCTTGGTGTTGGGAGCCTGGCTCTGCCGGACGAGGTCGAGGAGCATGGGAGGGGTGCGGGCCCGGGGGGGGGCGCCGGCCGGGACGGGGCTAGTCCTCGTCCAGCGCGGCGTCGCCCGTGGCGCGGGTGATGGAGAGCACGACCGTCTCGCCCTGCTCCGGCCCGTCGGGGACGACGGTCTCGATGGTGATGCGCCGCACCACCTGGCGCGCGTCCTGGACGGAGACCTCCACGTCGATCCCCAGGTCCGGCGCGGTGACGCGGGTCCGCACGCGGGTCCCGGGGTCCTGGAGCGGAGCCTCGGGGTTGCGGAAGAGGGTCTTGGTGGACTGGCGGCCCGTCTCCAGGTCGCGCGTCACCTTGATCTGCCGGAACCAGTCGGGCTGGTACCCGATGCGGTACTCGTGCCCGCGCTGGTCCTCGCCCCTTCCGTCACGATTGTGTCGTGCCATCCCGAACTCCGCGTACGGCGGTCACCATAAGTGCTAACAGACGCCCGGGAATCTCTCCCCCACCCCCTCGGCTTGTCAAGAATTCGGCGGATGTGTGTCGTTGGCCGTGTAACTGCAACTGATTGGCACTGCGGGGTTGGGCGTGCCCCCGGCTGCGCCGGGGTCGGGCTGCGGCTCCGTAGGCGAGCAAACAACGCTCGCCAACGGAGTCGAGCCCGCGCAAACTGCCGCGCGGTCTCGCCGCTTCGCGCTCGCATCCCTCACGCGGGGCTGGCGCTGGCGTCCGCGGGGACGGGCTCCCGCTGTTGCAGGCTGTCCCCTGTAACCTGTCCCCTGTAACCTCTAAAGCGCGAACGGCACCGGCACGAAGCTCAGCGCCAGCATGGCGATGCAGGCCCAGGCGATGCGGCGGCGCGCGGGGGAGAGCGGGTAGGCGGGGTCGAAGACCGGGGGGTGGGCGACCGAGCCGCGGCCCACCACCAG
>JBFMFL010000381.1:0-5914 GCA_040752145.1 Gemmatimonadota bacterium | reverse complement strand
TGGGGGGGGCGGGGGGGGGGGGGGGGGCCCCCGGCGCCCCCCCACGGCCCGGAAACGCGCTCCCCCTTCCAGGATCGTTCTTCGGTGGGACGTCGGCCATCGGCGGTAGCGGGGACGAGAGTGGGCGGGCCCTGGAAATACTGCTTGCGCACGAGACCCCTCCCCTGCCCCGGGCCGCGGTATGTGGTGCGGCGCCGAAGCGGGGCGGAACGCACCGAAAGAGGTGGCGCCGGGCCGGGCGGGTGGCGAGCCCGGCCCGGCGCGTCGGGCGGCGCGGGCCGGAGCGGTGGCGGGCCCGGGAAATACTGCTTGCGCCCCGGACCCCCTCCCCTGCCCCGCTGGCCGGATCACAAACCGTTGGCCGCGGCTCGGAGACGGCGTGGGCGTTCGACACGCCGTACCCCGGCACGGTGCGTTTCGCTGAGCGCCCATGTGCACGCCTGCGGGCGCGCCGCGAGCGCGAAGCGATGGCGTGCCCGGGCGGCTGCGTAGCCCCCCAAAGCTCCACAGCTGAGCCGCCGACAGGTGGCTGATGGCGCCGGGGGCACTCTGCCCTGCTCCACTCCCATGTACTTCCCCAACGTCGCGCATGAGCGCCTGAACAGTTCCATGCCTGGGCTACTCCACGAGTGTTCCAGCGCGTGGATGCGCAGACCAGCGACAACGGATTCGTGGAATCCACCGACCAAGCGCCAACACGCTCAAGCAAGCGAACAGATCAACGCATGAGCATTCGCTCGAATGCACATGTTAACGGCTGCGCAACTACGCAGGCGCGCAGATGAACGTTTGCATTATGGATCGGATGATGATACGCACTAACACGCAAATGGTTATGCGCGTGATTGAACGACTCCACAATTGCGCGCATCCGTGTATACGTGTAGCACCTAACGTGCAAGCGCTCCTGCACTGGTGTGCGCACCTGCGCGCTTACACGGGTACGTGCTTGCTTGATCGCGCAGAGGCGTAGGTCAGCATCAGAATAGTTGCACGAACGCACGGGGGGGGTGGTCACACTTGGAAGAAGAGGGGGGCGCCAGCCCGGCGCCCCTGTCATCGATGCCTCCGCCTTACGTGCCTGACCGACGCCATGGCGTAGATGGGTGGTGGCAGATGTGTGGCGCGGGGTTCAGGGCGGAGTACGTTCGGCCGTGCCCGGCTGGTGTGGGCGCGATCACCCACCAGCGCGTTCTCACCCGTTGTGGTACAGCCGCCCCCCGGGTGTGTGGCGGTTCCAGGTCCGCACCAACCCGCATCCGATCCTCACCCGTGCAACGGCGTAGTTGGTCTGCCGCTTAGTCCCGCAGCTGCACGGATGCCAAAACGCACGCTAGAGCATTCGTGGGGATACGCATATCCACAATTGTGGAGCTGTGCATTTGCTCGGCTGTTCATTGCACCAGCTGCGGGTATACGCAAGGTATCAATGCGGACTTACGGAGTCGCGGCTCTGTGCGGCATCGCTGATCAACACCTGTGCCGTGAGGCCGATGATGATGGCGATCTGGTCCAGGCGTCACGGGGAGGCCGGTGGCACGCCGGGCGGGGTGCCGAACGAGGTTTCCCGTATGCCCCTCGCCGTTCTCCGCCGTTGCGGTTGCGTGCAGGACGGGGCCGGATCTCCCTCCCCCTACCGCACAGGCGGCGAGCCGGGAGGCGCAGCGGTGTGGAAGCCGGGGGCGTCCTCCGCCAACGCGCGGAACATCTCGATCAGTGCAGCGGTGTGGGTGAAGCGGAAGCGTCTCCAGCGCGGGAGCCTCACGCCGGCGGCGCCGAACCCGCGGGCCATTCGAACCCGCTGGCGTCCGCGGCGGCGGCTGCCCGCTTGATGTCCATGGCGGGGATCCATGCCCGGGCCGCGGCGCCCGTCCCCGGGTCGGCCAGGTGGATGGCGATCCCTCCGGGGGTCGGCACGACCCGCGACTCGACGGCGGTCCCGCCGGCGAGCTCGTCGCCCACGTCCAGCACGCCACCATCCTCCAGGATCCCGCGGACCAGGTAAGCGGGATCCTCGGCGTCGGTGGGCCACGGGCAGAGCTTGACGCCGGGGCCTGCCATGGCCTCGCCCTCCGGCGCCCCGCTGGCGCGCAGGGCGGCGATCGCGCCCGCGTACTCGCGCGCGGTGTCCACCCCGAGCGTGACGACCGCGATGCCGGCCGCGAGGGCAGGGGAGCCGGTCGCCGCGAGCGAGACCGCGAGGCGAGGCAGCGGCCGGGGCGCTACCCCGGGCTGCCCGCGCATCTCTGCGGGGAGGATCTGCACCTCGGCGAGGGGGCGGGTGGCACCCGTGGTGAGGCAGCACCAGGTGCCGCCGTGCAGGAGGTACTCCCAGCCGTGGGCGTCGGTGGCGGTGGCCGTGCCGCGGCCGTCGCTCGCTGCTGCGCGATCGGCTTCAGAGGCGAAGAGCACGAGGGGCGGTCGAAGCATGGTCGGGCCTGCGGGATCGGGGTGCGTGGGATCGAGTGCGAAACGCACCCCGAACACGTTCTCCGCAGTCGCGGTTCGACCGCGCGCCGTCACGCGTAGAGGCCCAGACGGTCCGCGAGCCCCAGCGGCCGCGGAGGCACGTACGCGACGCGAGGAGCCGCCGTGGCCGGAGCCTCGGCTTCGCACGCCGCATCCCCCTCGGTCTCCAGCTCCGGCGCGTGGAGGCGCGGCTGGCCCGCCGCGCGGCACCCGTGGCATGTGGGTCGGAGGAGCGCGCGCGGCTGCGCCTCCTCCCGGTGCCGGCGTTCCCGCCACCGGCGGAGGAGAAACCGCATCCACAGCCAGCCGGCCACAGCCGTCAGGACCAGCCCCAGCAGCTGGGCGAGCGCGGCGACCACGTCCGCGCCCGGGAGGATCGCGGCCGCCCAGCCGGGCAGGGCGGCCCGCAGGTCCTCCAGGGCTGAGCGGCCCCAACGCTCGAAGGCGAACCGGGGGAACCCCGCGAGGACCGCCGCGCCGGCGGTCGTCGCGTACAGCAGCAGCAGCGGCTTGAGCACGGGGCGGAGGAGCATGAGGCCGAGCATGACGAGGAGGAACATCGGAACCTCGGATGTGCTCCGGAGCGAGCGCACCGGCCCGGGCGGGGGGCGCACGGGGATCGGGGCGGTCGCGGCCGGTGGATGGCGCGGGGGGAGTCCCGGGACAGGGAGGCCGGGGCAGGGTAGGGGGGCCCTCGCGAGGGGGAGAGACGTGGGGAATCGCCTCTCTCGAAGTCGGAGGTTCTCCACGCACGGGAGCGCCGGAGGTGCAGAGGCAGCCTGGTGCGCACCCCTGCGCGCCTGTGCCGGAGGCCGGACGTGCGGAGCGGTGGCCGGGAAACGAAAAAAGGGGGCACCCGCGCGGCGCGCGGGTGCCCCCTCGGTGGTCCTCCAGCCGGGTCGTGGCGGGGCTGCTCGGCGGGCGCGGGAACGGTGCACGGCGGACGCCATGCTGCCCGCTCCCGTTCTCCCCCGCGGGTGGGTTGCAATAGTCAGCCCGCGCCGCGCCCGGCGGGCACGGGGACCGCAGGGAGCATCCCCTGCAGCTCGGCGAACATGGCCGGGAGGCTTTCGACCCCGTGCCGGACCACCTGCCGGACGACGTCCGCCTGGCAGAACGGAAACGCGCCGCGGAAAGGGTCTTCGTACTCGTCGAACCGGGCGGCCACCGCCACCAGGTCCGGCCTTGCCCGCAGGTACCGGTACCAGAGCATGACGTAGTACTGGATCCCCAGGTCCTCCAAGACGAAGCTGGTGCCGGCCGCGTTGCTGCGGACGGCCCGATGCAGCGGGCCGATCTGCCAGGCGGTCTGGCGCAGACCGTCCTTCTTCATCTGCTTCGCCTCCCGCCAGTCGGCGGGTGCGCGCTCGCCGAATCGCTTGGCGCGGTGGTAGTGGTTCTCGATGCTGTCGACCCGCCCGAACGCCCGGACCTGGCAGTTGAAGGGCGTGAACCGCCGGTCCCCGCGGCTGTGGCACTGGAGGGTGCGCTTCCCATCCGGGCCGACGGTGAACGGGGCGGTGACGATGTCGCGGTACATGGTGCCTCCAGGCCGGGGTGCTGAGGGGAGAGCTGGCTCGTGCCCGGCCCGTTCTCCTCCGCGGTTCCCCGGCACGGGAGCGGTCCCCCCCCGGCTACTTCACCACGCGGTCACCGCCAGCCTGCTTTGCCGGCGCCCGGCGGGTGGGTGATGTGCGCGGCGTTCAGCAGCACCCGGCGGACGGCCGCCCGCTGGTACGCGGTGAGGCGCACGGGACGGGGGGTGCGCATCGGGCCGGCACCGAGTTCCGGCGCGATCATGCGCGCGCGCAGCACCGGCGAGGGCTCCACGGCCAGCCGGCAGGAGGCAAGCACACCGTGACGGTCGAAGCGGGTCGCCGGGCCGCCCTGGGGCGGGGCCTTGAGGCGGTGCACCTCGTCGACGACGAACGGCACCGGTCCCCTGGACCGTGCCGCACCAGGGGTCGGGTGAATGCGGATGCGGGACATGGTCGTTGGACTCGGAGTGGACAGGGCCGGCGGTCATGCCGGAGTGCGGACGGTGGCCACCCGCTGGAGCGGGGGGATCCCGACCTCCCCGGCGGACCCCGGCGGGTGGCGCTCGCCTATGCGGTCGTGCCCGGCCGGGCGCCACGGACGATCTTCGCCTCCGCGAACGGCCGCGGCGGGAGGCTCTGCCGCTGGAAGTCGCGCGGGACGGTCGCGATGCTGACGCTGCCGAGCTGCCCCCACTCCTCCTCCAGGCGCGCCACGTGGGCGCCGCCGCAGGCCTCGGTGCGCTCCAGGTGGACGCCGTCCACGTAGATGTCGATGGGGATCGTCGGCGGCATGGCGGAGTCGTGGCTGTGCGTGCGTGGTGGCGAGCGCTCGACCGGGCGGTCTCCGGTTCGGGTGTGACTTCCGGCGAGTGCGCCCGCTCCCGTTCTCCCCTGCGGTTCAGGCGGCGGCATGCGCCGCGACCGGCCGTTCCACGCGCAGCCCGGGGGTGCCCTCCGCGGGCGGGGCCGCGCCCCGGCCTGTGGCCGGGGCGGGCGGCGCAAGCGCCGCCCGTTTCGCACGGCCCGTGAAGGGCGGGGGGCCGGGGCCGGCGCGCCCACGCGGCTTCAGTCGCCCGGGACCCGCTCCTCCCACACCCTCCGCTCCTCGGGCGTGACGGCGAAGCCCAGGGCCTCCACGCGCGCCAGCAGCGACGGAAGCTCCGATGCGTCACCCGGGGAGTGCGTCTCGATCCCGCAGGGCGCCGGGTCCACCACGAAGTACCACCCGTACGCGCCGGCTGCCGCGACCTCGCGCGCCGCCGCGAGCACGCCCCGCAGGTCTCCCTGCGGGACGGTGCGAAGGCTCCCGTCCGCGAGCGAGCAGGCATGCCGGATCCGTCCCGCCCCGTAGAGGAGCGCGAACCGCGCCCCGGCCGAGTCCCGGTCGGCGTACCAGACCGGGCCGGCCTCCGGCGTGAGCGCGACGTGGTGAGGTCCTGGCGTGCGGGAGCGCAGCGCCGCCTCGAGCCAGTGCAGCGGCTCCCCGGCCGGCGGCGCCTCCGCCGCGGGCGTCCACGCGTCGCGCGCCAGGAGCACGGCCGAGATCCCGGAGAGCCAGGTGCTCATCTGCCAGTCGAGGATCACGTCGTGGACCAGGTCGACGACGACGAGCCCGTACCCCTGCGGCGCGAGCAGCCCGGGCCGCGGGTTCCACCCCTCCCACCCCGCTGCCGTCAGCGCGGCCAGGTACTCCGGATCCCTCTCGAAGAGGCCCGGGTGCTGGAGGCGGCCCAGCGCCGACGTGGGCCAGGTCTGGCGGTGCTCGGTCCCGTCCGGGGTCCGGAGGGTGACGGATACGACTCCGCTCATGATCACTGTCGGGGATGGGGGTGGCCACCCGGCCGTCGGCCGGGGGCGGGCGGCGCGAGCGCCGCCCGTTTCGTACTGCCCGTGAAGGACGGGGGGGC
>JBFMFL010000380.1:0-5954 GCA_040752145.1 Gemmatimonadota bacterium | reverse complement strand
CCCGCGGCGGCGTCCGCGCGCACGGCCGCCGCGCCGGGTGGATACCCCAGGCGCTCGGCGTCGCCGTGTGGGGCGCGAGCGTCGCCCACGTGGCCGCGCCGGTCCCGGAGGCGGTGACCGCCGTGCTGGGCAGCGTGCTGGTGGCCGGCGCCATGGTGTGGAACGCCCGCCTCCGCCACGAGGCCGCGTGCCGGAGCTGCGGCTGCCCGGCCCACCACCACGACTGAACGAGCTTTCGACGGCGGGTTTGGGCGTGCCCCCGCTGGCGCGGGGTCGGGCTGCGGCTCCGTAACGCACGATACGACCGTGCGTAACGGAGGCGAGACCCGGCGGAAACTGCCCCGCCGGGTCTCGCCGCTTCGCGCTCGCATCCCTCACGCGGGGCTGGTGCTGGCGTCCGCTGGGGTGGGCCCCCTCACCCCCCGGCCCCCTCTCCCCCGCAAGCGGGGGAAAGGGGGAGAACTGCTGTGGCAGTTCTACGATCTGCGCAGGGAGGTCGGGGGAGGCTGCGCAGGCGGTGCGTTTGTTCGAAGCCAGCGTGATCCCCCCGACGCAGACGGAGCGCTGGCGAGTTTCGCACTGCCGGAGCAGACTCCCCCGGCCGACCACCTTCACCGCCACCCGGTCGAAGGGCCCCGAGCCGCCAGAGCCGGCCAGACGGAAGAAGCCCCCGGACACGCGAAGTGCCCGGGGGCTTTCTGCATCCGGCCGATACAGGCTCCGGCTACGACACCGTCAGCGGGATGAAGGCGCCGATCGCAGTCGTGCCACCCTCCATCACGTCCAGGATCAGCGTGGTGCTCCCCGCGAGCTGGCCGGTGAGGACCACCCGGTCGGACCCGCTCACGGAGGCGGTGGCGTGCTGGCCGATGAGGACGCGCGCCTGAAGGGAGTAGCGCCCGCCGAACCCGATGTCTCCGCCGCCGATCCCGATCAGCTGCACCCGGAACGTCTGCTGCTCGCCGTTGCGGATCGTGATCCGGCCGGTCGCCTGGGTGGGGCTGGCGCTCGCCACGGTGTTGCCGCTCGCGTCCAGCACCACCACCCCGGTGGGGATCTGCTCGTCCACCCCCGTGCCGGCGTCCTGGCAGCCCGCGAGCCCCACGGCCATGCCGAGCAGCAGCCCGGCGATCCAGCGCTTGGTCCTCACCCGCTTCATGTGTTCCTCCGTGCGGCGTCGTTGTGGCGGGCCGGCGCCCTGCGCGCGCCGGCCACCACAAGTTTACTCAGAACAGCACCCGATACACCAGACTGAGGTTCCGGCCCGGGTTGGGCGCGAACTCCTTGATGCGGCTGGTCGCGTCGCGGTACTCCCGGTCGAACAGGTTGTCCGCGCGCAGGGTGATGGAGTGCACCAGGCCGCCGCGGATCAGGTTGATGCCGCCGGCCAGGTCCACCAGCGTGTAGGCGGGGGTGGCGAACTCGTTCTCCGACACCCGGTCCTGCTCGAACGAGTGCCGGACGTCCGCCCCCAGCGAGTAGTGCCCGTCGTCCCAGCGCACCGAGCCGCCGATGCGGGCGGCCGGCATGAAGGGGAGCGGCCCGCCCTGCTCGAAGTCGCCGCGGACGAGGTCGCCCATGGCGCCCACCACCCAGTGGTCCGCCACCGTGGCCTCCACCTGGCCCTCCAGCCCGCGCAGCGCCGCGTCCTCCTGGCGGAACTCGGTGAGCGGCACCCGCAGCAGCGCGCCGTCCTCCTCCTCCACCAGCGTGTCGCCCACCACGAACGGGGTGATGTAGCTGGAGATGCGGTTGTAGAAGGCCGAGAGCTGGCCGTTCAGCCGCCCGCTGCGCGCCCGCAGCACCAGCTCGCCGCCCAGGTTGGTCTCCTCCTCCAGGTCCGGGTTGCCCACGTCGAAGCTCCCCGCCGCCGCGTGGAAGCCGTTGGAGAACAGCTCCTCCACCGTGGGCGCGCGGAAGGCGCGGGCCACGCTGCCGCTCAGCGTCACGTCGTGCCCGAAGGGGACGCTGGCCCCCACCGAGCCAGAGACGTTGCGGAAGGTGCGGCTGCGCGCCGGGCCGAAGCGCTCCCCGCCCTCGTCCGAGTCGATCGCGTACTGGTCGAAGCGGGCGCCGAACTGGAGCCGGGGCGTGTGCGCCTCGCCGGGGGCCACCGCGCCCACCGGGAACTCCTGGAACAGGAACACCCCGAAGCCGTTGCTGTTGGCGAACGGAGTCACGGCCTCCTCGCCCTGCGGCTCGTACTGCCTGAACAGCCCCGAGACCCCCAGCGCCCCGCTCATCCGGCCCAGCTGCGTGCGCGCCGTGAGCGACGCGGTCTGCGTGTTCAGCCGGAAGGTGGTCCCCACCTCGCCCGACGGCTCGATCTCGTCGTGCGTGTACCACTGCGCCGTGCCGTCCGCGCGCAGGAAGGTGAGCCCGGTGGAGCCCAGGGCCAGGTCGGCCCGGCCCACCGCCTCGTGGCGCTGCCCGTCCAGCCGCACCCCCGCGTGGCCGTGGCCCAGCTCCTCGCCCGGCTCCTCCTCCCCTTCGTGCTCGTGCTCCTCGAACGGGACCCCGTACTCGAAGCCGTAGCCGCGGTACGCCACGCCCGCCGTCAGGTCGCCGCCCACGTAGCCCAGCCCCACGGTGCCGTTGAGGTTGGTGAAGGCGGTGTTCTCCAGGGTGTGCCCGCCGCCCGTGCGCACGTCGTCCACGTCGCGCCCGCCCGCGCGCAGGTTGAGCGCCAGGTTGCTCCCCAGCGGCAGGGTGAGCCCGCCGCTGGCCGCTCCGCCCGGGTTCACCGACTCCGCCTGGCCGGCCAGGAAGCCCTCCACGTGGGAGGGGACCGAGGTGGGGATGTCGTTGGAGATGACGTTGACCACGCCGCCCAGCGCGTTGTTGCCGTACAGCAGCGAGGCCGGGCCGCGCACCACCTCCAGCTGCGCGGCCGCGAGCGGGTCGACCGACAGGCCGTGGTCCGCCGAGGTGGAGGACAGGTCCGCGGCGCGCTGGCCGTCCTGGAGCACCAGGATGCGCTCGTTGCCGAGGCCGCGGATCACCGGCGCGCTGGCGCCCGGGCCGGCGTAGCGGGCGCGGATCCCCGGCTGCTCCGCCAGCGTCTGCGCCACGCTGGCGCGCAGGTTCCGCCCCAGCTCCTTGCCCGCCAGCTGCGTGGTGGACTGCGGCACCCGGAGCGGGTCCTCCGCCGTGGGCGAGGCGGTCACCTGGAGCCCCGCCAGCGCCAGCGGGCTGGCCACCAGGGTGACCGTGACGCGGGGCAGCGTGCCGTCCTCCGGCACGGTGACCACCACGTGCTGCGGGGCGTACCCCAGCAGGCTCACGTCCAGGTGGTACAACCCGGCGCGCAGGTTGGGGAAGGCGAAGGTGCCGTCCGCCGCCGTGGTGACCGCGCGCCCCAGCTGGGTGAGCGACACCCGCGCGCTGGGGAGCGGCCGGCCCTGCTCGTCCTGCACGATCCCCGTGAGGGTCTGCGCGGCGGGCCGCGCGGCGGTGTCCGCCCGCGGCAGGAGCGCCGCCGGGTGGACGAGGGCATGGGCGTGGGCGTGCGGCGCCGCCAGCGAGAGCAGCGCGAGCGCGGCGACCCCGTGCCGCAGGTTGTTCGATGACATGCTTGACGAGCTCCCGGTCCGAGAAGGTGCGTGCTCCGGCGCACCCCGCCGTCGAGGCGGGAGCGGGCCGGTGTGGATGCGTCGCGTGGCCGCGGGTGCGGCCGTCTTCAGGAAGCGGGAGGCGCGCGCGCGCGGGGACCGGAGAGGGCGACGGAGGGGAGGCCGCGCTCGGGCGCGGCGGCCACGTCCGCCGCCCCGGCGGCGAACGCCGGGAGGGGCGCGTCCGAGGCCGGCGGAGCGACGGAGGAGAACGCCTGCCAGGCCCAGCACCCCAGCTCGTCGTGCGGGACCGGGTCGTGCGGGCCGTGCCGGTCGGGCGCGCACAGCGTGTGGCCGGACGCGTGGCCGCGCCCCAGCTCGTGCGCCCACGGCCCCACCGCCGCGCCCGCGAAGTGGAGCAGGGCGGCGGCGACGAGGCTCAGGCGAGCCAGCAGGCGGAGCGACAAGGCGTTTCGGGGCACGGGGTTGCGTTACCCCCGGGGAGTGTCCGGGTTCCGGCGCCTCACGCGAGGAAGGAGCGCAGCCGCGCCAGGTTGCGGCGGTCCGCCGCCATGTGGTCGTCGCCCTTGGGCGTCTCCAGCACCTTGGGCACGGCCGCGAAGCGCTCGTCCGTCATGATGCGGCGGAAGGGCGCGTCGCCCAGGGACCCCTCGCCGATCTCCGCGTGCCGGTCCTTGCGGCTGGCGAAGGGGCACTGCGAGTCGTTGAGGTGGAAGAGCCGCAGCCGGTCCAGCCCCACCGTGTCCGCCAGCCGGGCGATCACGCCGTCGTAGTCGCCCACCAGGTCGTACCCGGCCGAGTACACGTGGCAGGTGTCCAGGCACACGCCCACCCGCTCGCGGTGCTCCGGCGAGACGCGGTCGATCATCTCCCGCAGTTCCTCGAAGGTGGAGCCCAGCACCTTGCCCGCCCCGGCCGTGGTCTCCAGCAGCACCATCGTCCGCCCCGGCACCTCCGCCAGCGCCTCCTCCACCAGCGCCGCGTTCTGGGCCAGGCCACGCAGGCGGTCCCCGTCCGTGGCGTTGCCCGGGTGCGTGACCACCGCGTCCAGGTCCAGGTCCACCGAGCGGCGCAGCTCCGCCTTGAACGAGGCCAGCGAGCGCTCGCGGAGCACGGGGTCCGCGGTGGCCAGGTTGATCAGGTAGGAGTCGTGCGAGTTGGCGAAGCCGATCCCCAGCTCCCGCACCCCGCCGGTGAAGCCGCGCACGTCGTCCTCGCCGCAGACCGGCTCCGCCCAGCGGTTGGGCTGCTTGGTGAAAACCTGGATGGCGGTGGCGCCGATCTCCTCCGCGCGCGGCGGGGCGTTGCGGACGCCGCCCGCGGTGGAAACGTGGGCTCCGAGAAGCACGTCTGGACCTGTCCTTTCGGGGGGAGCGGGGCTCGGCGTGGAGCGGGAGGCGCCAAGGTAGGCCCCCGCGCAAGGGGTGTCAACGCGCCCGCCGCGGGCTTAGATTGGGCGCCCCGCCGGCGCGCCCGGCGGCCCGATCCCCCTCGCTCGGGAGGGGGGAGCAGACCTGGAACCGGACGACGGATCGCAGACCGATCATGATGATAAACCCGTGGCACGAGCTGGAGCCCGGCCTCAACCCGCCCGTCAAGATGCGGGCGATCGTGGAGATCCCCAAGGGGAGCCGCAACAAGTACGAGCTGGACAAGCAGACCGGCATGTTCCGGCTGGACCGCGTGCTGTACAGCGCCGTACACTACCCCGGCGACTACGGCTTCTTCCCGCAGACCTACGCCGAGGACGACGACCCGCTGGACGCGCTGGTGATGGTGACGGTGCCCACCTTCCCCGGCTGCGAGATCGACGTGCGCCCGGTGGGGCTGTTCCGCATGAAGGACCGGGACGAGATGGACGAGAAGATCCTGTGCGTCCCCTGCA
This sequence comes from Gemmatimonadota bacterium, assembly GCA_040752145.1. Lineage (GTDB taxonomy): Bacteria > Gemmatimonadota > Gemmatimonadetes > Longimicrobiales > Longimicrobiaceae > JAFAYN01. Next base: position 497 of record JBFMFL010000380.1, on the reverse strand, counting down.
ACGACCCCCTGTACGACGAGTTCCACGACATCGGCGACGTGGCGAGCCACTACCTCAAGGAAGTGGAGCACTTCTTCTCCGTGTACAAGGACCTGGAGGGGCACCGGGTGACGCCGCTGGGCTGGGAGGACGCCGCCGCCGCGCGCTCCGTGATCACCGCCTCCATGGCCCGGTACGCGCTGTACATGAAGCAGCAGCAGGCGGAGTCGTACGCGAAGGTGCAGGTTCGCAAGGGTTTGGAGCTGTAACGGCAACGGCTTCTCACTGCTGATTCGGGCGTGCCCCCGGCTGGCGCCGGGGTCGGGCTGCGGCTCCGTAAGCGAGCAAACAACGCTCGCTAACGGAGTCGAGCCCCGGCAAACTGCCGCCGGGTCTCGCCCCTTCGGGCCGACATCCCTCACGCAACTGCCTGCCCTGCCTCGATCTCCAGCCGTTGCCCCCTCTCCCAGGGTTGGGAGAGGGTGGCGAGCCTCAAGCGAGCCGGGTGAGGGCCCAAC
>JBFMFL010000038.1:21317-35139 GCA_040752145.1 Gemmatimonadota bacterium | reverse complement strand
GTGGGGGTGTCGCTGGGGGCGGCGGTCGCCGTGGCGGTGCCGCTGGGGCTGGCGCTGGAGCGCGCGCGGGGCGGGGTGGCGGAGGCGGCGATCCGGGGCGTGGGGCTGCTCCAGGTGGTGCCCAGCATCGCGCTGCTCGCCTTCATGATCCCGCTGCTGGGGATCGGGGTGGTCCCCGCGCTGGTCGCGCTCTTCCTGTACTCGCTCTATCCCATCGTCCGGAACACCTACACCGGCGTGCGCGACGCCGGCCCCGAGGCGGCGGAGGCCGCGTGCGCGCTGGGGATGACGCCGGGGCAGGTGCTCCGCCACGTGCGGCTGCCGCTGGCCGGGCCGCTGATCCTGGCCGGCGTGCGGACCGCGGCGGTGATGAACGTGGGCACGGCGACGCTGGCGGCGTTCATCGGCGCCGGGGGGCTGGGCGACCCCATCGCCGCCGGGCTGGCCCTTTCCGACGCGCGGATGATCCTGTCGGGGGCGATCCCGGCGGCGCTGCTGGCGCTCGCGGTGGACGGGGGGCTGGGGGCGGCGGAGCGGTGGGTGCGGCCGCGGGGGGTGTAGACGACGCGCGGGATGGTGCGCGGCGGAAGGACGAAGGGGCGGACCCGCGCGGGGCGGGGGCCCCCCCGCTCCCCGCCCCCCGCCACGCCCCACCCCGAGGATCCCGGCCCGCTGCATCGCCCTTCCCGGGACGGTCAGCTCCCCGGCCGCGGCGGCGGGGGCGGCGCGGTGACGTCCAGCACCACGCGCCATGCCCCGTCCGTGCCGCGCTCCCAGACGCGCAGGTAGCTCCCCGTGCCGCGGTCCGTGCGGAAGCTCCCGTGCGCGTAGCCGAAGTCGCCGCTGCGGGCCGCCTCCACGTGCGCCGTCGTCCATCCCGACGCGGCGGGCTCCCGGGCAAGCAGCGCGCGGGCCGCCTCCGTCCCGATGGCCGGCTCCGATCCGTCGCGGTGCACCCGTACCCCCTCCGCGCCCCGCGCGAGCAGCGCCTCCGCGAAGCCGCGCTCCGCTGCGTCGGCGGCGAGCGCCCGCTCCGCCTCCAGCAGCGAGGCCCGCGCGGCGGCCGCGTCGGTCGGGCCGGCGCCCGTGGCGCGGGCGGGGGGCGCATCCGCCGGGGTCCAGCCGGGGAGCGTGCGCGCGGGCTGCGGGTGCGTGATCCCCAGGTCCGCCAGGAACTTCCAGCGCCCGTCCGGCTGCCGCTTCCACACGGTGGAGTAGTGGCCGTAGGCGGGGGGCGGGCCGGCGGTCTTCGGCCGCAGCTCGAAGGGGCCCGTGGTGTAGCCCAGGTCGCCCGCCGCGGAGATCCTGGCGGCGACCGGGTACCAGGTCAGCAGGATGGGCGCGTCGGGGCGCCCGGCGTACTGCTCCAGCGCCCGGGTGGGCGCCGGGGTGAACACCAGGCCGCTGTCGGCGGCGTTCGCCAGGAACGCGGCGGGGACGCCGTGCGCCTGGGATGCAGCGGAAAAGGCCCGCTCCGCGCTCACCAGCGAGGCGAGCGCAGTGTCCGCCTGCTGCGCGGCGGCGGGCGAGGCCCAGGCGAGGAGCGCCAGGGCCGGGAGGGAGAGCCGTGTCATCGGGTTGGGGCGTTTGCGGTCGGGCCCGTCGGGCGGGACATCAGGTCCTGGGTGTTCTGCAAGGTGCTGGAATGCACCACTTTGCGTTGTGTTGCCGGAACTGCGAAATCGGTACTCCACAACGAGGATCAGTGTGTTGGGAACATGCTTCCCGCTCAAGGCTGAGCCGTGCGACGAGTGAGTCTCTTCGTACCTCGCTCACCGTGTTCTCACGTCAGCGATGACTGAATTGACATCAAGGCACTTGGCATCCGCACCTCGGTATGTCTCCATCGCACCAACATCTGCAATCGGCCTCACGAACCAAGGGAGTTATCTCACACGAGTTTCCACCGCAAACAACTCCACAGGAACTTGTCCTCTTAGCCGCCGCAGACGCATCGTTTGCCAGCAGGGCACTAGAGCCGAGGCAAACACCAAACATCAGAACCGCATACGGGGTCCTCAAGGACCGCCACTTTCACTTCATTCATCTTTCCCTCGCAAGGTTGATTTCGGCAGGTCCTCAATGCAGCTCATCACCTGGCCCCAACGAAAGGTTCTAAAAAGATAGTGACACCTTTCGCGGCCATGCACGAAAACGCTCGGAACGCGAAACTGAGAGGTGACACGCCAACCCCTGGTCAGCGAGGTGAGCGGCCGGCCACCCGGTAGCTGCGCACGGACTGGACGCCCAGCGAGTCCGCCTCCACCAGGTACAATCGGTCGCCGCGGACGTACGAGGGGACGCCCTCGGCGCGCGGCGGCGCGGGGAGCGAGCCCAGCAGCCGCCCCTCGGCGTCGAACACGTCCCAGGCGAAGCCGCCGGGGGTGGTGGACTCCACCCACATCCGGCCGCCGTCGTCGAACAGGAGGTGGCGGATCGCCGGCCTGTGCTCCGGCCGCGTCATCTCGCCGTCGCAGTCGGCCGCGGGCGTCTTCTCGCGGAGCTCCCGGTACGGGCGGAGCCCCTCCTCCCACTCGCCGTCCGAGACGGGGACGGCGGCGTGCTCCCGCTCCACCACGCGCACGGTGTCGCCGCCGCGGCCCAGGAAGGCGATGCGGTACCCGCCGTCCGGGACCACCACCAGCTCGCCGCCCGGGCCGAACCCGTACACCAGCGTGGGCGCGAACGGGGTCTGGAAAAAGGACATCGAGCCGTCCGGGAGGCTGCACACCACCGGCGACATGGCCGCAGGGAAGTCCGGGGCGGCCACGGTGTCCCCCGCGCCCGCGGCGGTGAAGCGCACGAAGCGGCGCTCCGGCGCCCGGCCGGCGCCCGCGGAGCGGAGCACCTGGACGTAGGCGGCGGCCCCGGCCTGCAGGAAGCGTACGGTGCCGGTGAGCGGCTGCCAGCGCCAGGAGCCCGCCGGGGCTCCCGAGCGGGTGAACAGGCCGATGCGCGCGTTGCGCGGGTCCATCACCGCCAGCGTGTCGCCCAGCCAGGCCAGCGAGTACGCGTCGCCGATCTCGCCCGGACCGCGGCCCGGACGTCCGAGGGTGCGCAGGAAGCCGCCGCGCGCGTCGAACACGCGGACCTCGTCGGCCAGGATGTCCGCCACGTACGCGTTGCCCTCCCGGTCGGCCACCAGCGACGAGACCCGCCCGAACTCCGCCGGCCCCGGCTCCGCCTGGTCCCCCGCGCTCCCGATGCTCGCCAGCGGCGTGGCCTCCCACGCCGGCGGCGTCCCCGCGCTCCTCACCACGATCCGGCCGCCGGCGGTGTCCACCCGGGTCGCGAGCCCCGCCGCCGGCGCCTCCCCGGCGGGCTCCCCCGCGCAGGCGGCGAGCGACAGGAGGAGCAGGGCGCGGAAAAGAGGGGGGCGGGTCACGCCGGCACCGGCTCGGACGCGGTCTCCGCGGCCGGCGCGGCCTCCCGGGCCAGCCGCCGTCGCTCCGGCCTGCGCTCGAACAGCAGGTACAGCGCGGGCGTCACCGTCAGCACCAGCACCGTGGAGCTGGCGAGGCCGCCCAGCAGAGAGTAGCCCAGCGCGTTCCAGATGTTGGAGTCCGCCGCCTCGCTGAACAGCACCAGCGGCAGCAGCCCCAGGATGGTCACGGCGCTGGTCATCAGGATGGGGCGCACCCGCTCCAGCGTCCCGCGCAGGATGGCCGGCTCCAGCGGCAGCCCCTCGCCGCGGCGGAGCTGGTTGACGTGGTCCACCAGCAGCATGGCGTTGTTCACCACCACCCCGCCCATCATGATCACCCCGATGAACGCCTCGCGGGTGAAGCTGGCGTCGGTGAAGAAGAAGGTGAGGAACACCCCGATCAGCGCCATGGGGACCGTGCCGAGCACGCAGAGCGGGAGCCGCAGCGACTCGAAGAGCGCCGCCGTGACCATGAAGATCAGCACCAGCGACACCGCCAGCACCCCCCAGATCTGCCCCTGCTCCTCGTCCGACCAGCGCCAGTCCTCCTTGCCCTTGATGCTGTAGCCGGCCGGGAGGCGCGTGGCCTTGATCACCGCCCCCTGCACACGGTCACCCAGCTTGGTGGGGCCGCGGAACTCGTAGCTCACCGTGCGCTGGTACTGCTGGTCCTCGCGGAGGATGCGCGACAGCACCTCCCGCTCCTCCAGCACGGCCACGTCGCCCAGCCTCACCGCCTCGCCGGAGGGCGCGGGGATCAGCAGCTCCTGCAGGGCGAGCAGGTCCATCCGCTCCCGGTCGCCCGTGCGGACGGTGAAGCCCACCTCCTCGCCGCCCAGCCGCACGCGGTCGCGCCGCGACTGCCCGCCCACCGCCGCCGCCACGCGCCCGGCCACGTCGCGCGCCGAGAGCCCGTGCAGCGACAACCGCTGCCGGTCGATGCGCAGCACCACCTCGGTGGCCCTGTCGCGCGTGTACCAGGCGCCGGACGAGTTGGTGTCCACGTCCTGGATGCGCGAGAAGCGCTGGAGCCGCTCCCCCAGGTCGTCCGCGATGGCGCGCACCGTCTGGTAGTTGTAGCCCATCACCTGGATGGAGTAGTTGGGCGGGCTCCCGCCGCCCCCGTAGAACGAGGGCCCGTACCCCGTCACGCGCACCTCCGCCCCGCCGAAGAGGTGACTGTACGCCTCCATCTGCTCCTTGATCGCCACCGGGATCCCGGTGTCCTGCAGCGAGTCCGGGAAGGTGACGGTGATGCGCGCGGCCTGCGGGCGGACGCTGGTGGTGAAGCGCTCCACCTCCGGCGTCTGCTTGAGGCGCGCCTCGAAGAACCGCACCAGCTCGTCCGTGCGCGCCAGCTCCTCGCCGCGGGGCAGGTCCACGCTGATGCTGATGTACGACTCCTGCTCCCACCAGGCCCGCCACACCGTGCCGCGGGTGACGTACTTGTCGAACAGGTACCACGACCCGCCCAGCGCCAGCAGCGACACCGCCACCGTTGCCCAGGGGAAGCGCAGCGACCCCCTCACCATCCCCGAGTAGATCCGCACGTAGAGCGGCTGCCTCTCCGGCGCGCCGCCCGCGGCGGCGGCGCCGCCGGCCGCCGGGGCGCCGGGGCGGACGCGGCGCTGCACGCGCAGCAGCCGGCCGGCGAGCGCGGGGATGAAGCTGAAGGTGACGAACAGGCTGGCCAGGTTGGTGAACCCCACCACGATCGCCAGCGGGATGTAGAACAGCCGCAGCTCGCCCTGCAGGTAGACGAAGGGGACGAACACGATGATGGTGGTGAGCGTCGCCGCCAGCACCGGGAGCACCATCTCCCCCGCTCCGCGCTCCGCCGCCTCTTCCGCGGAGTCGCCCAGCTTGCGGCGGCGGTAGATGTTCTCCAGCACCACCACCGAGTTGTCGATCACCAGCCCGAACCCCATCGCCAGCCCCATCAGCGTCAGCACGTTCAGCGTCAGCCCGCCGAAGTAGATGAGGTTGAGGGTGATGAGGACCGAGAAGGCGATGCTGGAGAAGACGATGGCCGCCGAGCGGAAGGAGCGCAGAAAGAAGAGCAGGACCACGAACACGATCACGCCGCCGGAGAGCGCCCGGCCGCGCAGGTCGGTGAGCTGCGCCTTGATGGCCTCGCTCTGGTCGTCGTCCAGGATCAGCCGCACGCCGCGCGGGTGCGTGGGGGCGAGCCCCGCCAGGTGCTCCTTGACCCGGTCGGCCACGTCCACCGCGTTGGTGCCGATCTCCTTCTGCACCACGAACGACACGGCGGGCTGCGCGTCGATGCGGTAGTAGGAGAACGGGTCCTCGTAGGTGTCGCGGACCACGGCCACGTCCTCCAGCCGCACCAGCCGTCCCTGGTCCGTCAGCAGCGGGAGGCGGCGCACCTCGGTCGGGCTCTCCGCCCGCTGCCGGATCGCCACCGTGTACTCGGTGCCGCCCTCCCGCACCACCCCCGACTCGCGCACGATCTCCAGGTCGCGGATGCGCGCGCCGATGGCCACCGGGTCCAGCCCCAGGGCGAGCGCCTTCTCCTCGTCCACTTCGATCTCCAGCATCCGCTCGCGCCCGCCCTGCGCGCCCACGTCCGCCACGCCGTCCACCTGCCGCAGCTCCGGGGCGATGTCCTCGTCCACGTGCCTGCGCAGCGCCTCCACCGTGTACGGCCCGGTCACGGTGTAGCGCAGGAAGGGGCGGCTCTGGTCCTGGAACTCCTCGGGGACGTAGCTCTCCACCACCGGGCGGCGGGCGCCGTCGGGGAGGTCCTCGTCCAGCGCGGAGAGCCGCTCCGACAGCTCCAGCCGGACGAAGTCCATGTCCGTCCCCCGCGCGAACTCCACCGAGATGGAGGCCACGCCGGTGCCGTTCTGCTCCTCGGAGGTGGAGGACACCTTTTCCACCCCCCTCACCTGCTGGATCGCCGCCTCCAGCGGCGAGGTCAGGAACGCCTCCGTGGCCTCGGGCGAGGCGCCCGGCCAGGTGGCGTTCACGGTCAGCCGCGGCAGCTCCGTCTCCGGGAGCAGCTCGATGGGCACCAGCACCCAGGCGGCCACCCCCAGCAGGGAGACGGCCAGGTACGCCATGGCGACGGCGATGGGGCGGCGGATGGAGAAGCGGATCACGTCGGGCGCGGCACGGGGAGCTCGTTGCGGTCGCCGGAACTACTCGCCGGCTCCGGGCTTTTCCAGCGAGTACATGCGCACGTGCTCCACGTCCATGTCGTCGCGCCAGACGCCGAGCACGTAGTCCGTGCCGACGTCGAAGACGCGGAAGCGCGCGGGGGTGGCGACCGTCCCCAGCATGCGCCCCTCCGGGTCGAACACGGTCCACCGGCCGGCATCGTCCGGCGAGACCCGGAAGTCGCTCACCCACAGGCCGCCCGCGGGGTCCGCGCGGATCTCGCCGTGCGCGGGCATCGTCTCCGGGTACGGCATCGCGGCCAGGCTCTTCTCGATCAGCGGCCGCAGCCGGGCCCTGCGCGGGTCCTGCAGGACGCGGCGCCGGACCTCCTTGAAGCTCTCCACGTCGGCGGGGGTGACGGGGCGGGGCGAATGCGGGGCGCGGACCAGGCGCAGCAGCTTCCCGGACTCGTCGTACCGCCCGATCTCCAGGCGGTCGGAGGAGCCGTAGAAGAACCCGTCCGGCACGGCCGCCACCGCGGCGGAGCGGCCGAAGGCGCGGGGACCCGTATTCACCGGTCCGCCCTCCTGCGCCTGGGTGAACCTCTCGTCGCCCGGGAAGCGGCCCAGCTGCCGCGGGGAGCCTCCCGCCGGACCGAGCCGCAGGTAGGTGACCGAGTCGCGCGACAGGCCGCTCTGGTCCGTGATGTTCTCGGAGGCGAGGAGCACGCTCCCGTCCCGGAAGGGGCCCAGCGTCCGGATGAAGGCTTCCGTCCCGCCGGCGTCCAGCGGGACGGTGCGGACCAGCTTCCCGTCCGGCGCGAACACGGAGACGCGCCGGTTGTCGTAGTCTCCCACCACCAGCGAGTCCCCGTGTGCGGCCAGCGATCCCAGCGTCATGAACTCGCCCGGCCCGCCGCCCTCGCGCCCGATCGTCCTCAGGTGGCGTCCCGTGCGGTCGAAGGAGCGCAGGTTCCTGCTCTGGTTGTCCGCCACCACCACGGTGCCGTCGCCCAGCCGCACCGCGCCGGTGACCCGGCCGAACTGGTACTCGGGCGGGCCTTCCACCATCCCGATGTCCAGCGCCGGCTCGGCGGAGAGCCGCCACCCCTGGCCCTCCTTCCAGGCGGGCGCGGAGTTCTCCACGATGCGGACGCCGGCGCTGTCGCGGACCACGGGGCCCGCGGCGCGGGCGTCGCCGCCGCACGCGGCGAGCGCGGGGAGGAGGACGAGACAGGCGGCGGGCAGGAGGGCTGATGAACGCAAGGTATGGCTCCAGGGTGAAAGGGTAGCGGTCGCGGTTTCCCGTCAGACGCGGCGGCGGTCAGGATTCGCCGCGGTCCCGCTCCAGGCGGTGCAGCCGCACGTGCTGCACGTCAAGCTCGTCGCTCCACACGCCCAGCACGTAGTCGCCGCCGATCTCCAGGACGCGCAGGCCGGCCGGCGTCTCCACCGTACCCAGCAGCGTCCCGTCCTCGGCGAACACCGTCCAGCGGCCGGGCGCGCCGCTGCCGATCGCGTGCTCGCGCAGCCACACGGCGCCGGTGCGGTCCACGCGCATGTCGGCGAACGCGGACTTGGTCTCCGGGAACTGCATGGCGGCGAGGGTGCGCTCCTGCACCTGCCGCCCGAAGCCCGACTCGCCCGCGGCGGCGAGCTGGACCTCCTTGTAGCGCTCGACCTCGCCGGGCGTCAGCGGCTCCGTCTCGCGCGGGGCGCGGAACCGCCGCAGCAGCTTTCCGCGCGCGTCGTGGACGGAAACCTCGAAGCGGGAGTTGTCCGCCACGAACAGCCGGCCGCCGTGGACCGCGTAAAAGGTCGCATGGCCGAACGGGACCGGGGCGATGCTCGCCCACCCCCCGTTGTCGGTGCCGCTCATCGAGAACATCTGCGTCCCGGGAAAGTGTCCCAGGGTGTCCACCCCCGCGCCGTCCGCCGCGTAGCGCAGCAGCGCGCTCGTGTCGCGCGCCACCCTGGTTCCGGTCTTGAAGATCAGGCTGCCGCCCGGCGCCGCCAGGACCGAGCCGTCCGGGAACACCCCCCGGGCGTCGAGGATCATCCCCTCCCGGGGCGGCTCGATCGTCCGGCTGCGCACGAAGTCGCCGGCCGGGCCGAACACGGACAGGCGGTGCGACCATTCCCAGGCCGCCACCGAGTCTCCGGGGAGGCGGAGGAGGGCGTGCAGGCCGTCGAACTCGCCCGGCCCGCCGCCCTTCCGGCCGGCCGTCTCCAGGTGGCGGCCCGTCGCGTCGAAGTAGCGCAGCTCGCTGGCCTGCCCGTCCGCCACCACGATCCGGCCGTCGTCCAGCCGCAGCGCCCCGGCCACCCGCCCGAACTGGTAGGCGGCGTCGCCCTCGGCGAGCCCGACGTCCACCCGCGGCTCCGGGGCGACGCGCCACCCCTCGCCCTCGCCCCAGGCGGGGCGGGCGTTCTCCACGATGCGCACCCCCGCGCTGTCGCGCACCACGGGCGCGGCGGCGCGGGCGTCGCCGCCGCACGCCGCGAGCAGGGGAAGGGCCGCGAGGGCGCCGAGCCGGGCCGGGGTGGATGCGCGCAAGCGGGGCCTCCGGGACGGGGCGTGCGTCGAAAGGTCGTCAGTCGCCCATGGCGGCGCCGGCGCTCACCGCCGGGGCCGGCGCCGGCGCGGGCGCGGCGGCGGGGCGGCCCCACCAGGCGCGCATCCGCTCCCCGAGCTCCTCCAGCACGTCGTAGGCGACGGGGATCACCACCAGCGTCAGCGCCGTGGCGCTGATCAGCCCGCCCAGCACGGCGATGGCGAGCGGCGCCTGCAGCTCGGCGCCGGGCCCGAGGCCCAGCGCCATGGGGAGCAGCCCCAGCCCGGCGGTGATGGAGTTCATCACGATGGGGCGGAGCCGCGCGTGGCCGGCGGCGCGGATCGCCTCGTGGCGGGTCATCCCTTCGCGCCGCATCTGGTTGATGAAGTCCACCTTGACCACCGCGTCGTTGTCCACGATCCCCACCAGGATCACCATGCCGATGAGGCTCATGGTGTTGATCCCCGCGCCGGCCAGCCAGAGCGCCGCCGTGGCGCCCACCGCGGCCAGCGGCACGGCCAGCAGGATGATGAAGGGGTGCAGAAGCGACTCGAACTCGGCGGCGAGGAGCATGTAGACCAGGAGCAGCGCCAGCAGGAAGGCGAAGCCCAGGGCGCGGAAGCCCTTCTGCATCTCCTCGTTCTCGCCGCCGATCTCCACCCGCAGCCCGTGCGGCGCGGGGAGCGAGGAAAGGGTGGAGCGCACCGCGGCCACCGCCTCGTCCACCCCGCCGCCCGCCACGTCGGCGTGCACCACCACCACGCGGCTCTGGTCGATGCGGCGGATCTCGGAGGGGCCGGAGGCGGTGTGGACCGTGACCAGCTCGCGCAGCGGGACCCCGTTCACGCGGAGCGCCTCCAGCGTCTCCAGCGAGCGGCGCTCCGCCTCGGGGAGGCGCACCACCACGGGGACCTTGCGGTCGAAGTCCACGAACTCGGTGGCCTTCTTGCCCTTCATGTACGACTCCACCGTCTCCGCCACCTCGCGCGGGTCGATCCCGTACTGCGCGGCGCGCTCCCGGTCGATCTCCACCCGCGCCTCGGGCTGGCCCATCTCCGTGCCCAGGCGCACGTTGGCGACCGCGCCCACCCCCGCCAGCCGGCGCGCCGCCTCCTGCGCGTAGGCCAGGGCGGCGTCCAGGTCCTCGCCGCGGACGCGCACCGCCAGGTCGGACTCGCCGCCGCCCAGCAGCTTGCCCAGCGCGGTGGCCTGGCCCGACTCGATGGAGACCGCGCCCGGCGGGAAGGAGGCCAGCCCCGCGCGCAGCCGCCCCAGCGCGCCCGCGGTGGCCTCGCCGTCCCGGAGACGCACCTCCAGGGTGGCGGTGTGGGTGCCGCTCTCCGCCTCGTCCATCCCCGCGATCGCCGTCTGCCGGCCCACGCGGGTGAACACCGCGTCCACGGCGCGGTCGCGGCGGAAGAGGGTTTCCAGGCGGGCGGCCTCCTCGGCGGTGACGTCCAGCGGGGTGCCGCGCGGCATCTCCAGGCGGGCCCGGAAGGCGCCCTGGTCCACCTCGGGGAGGACGCTGCGCTCCAGCGACATCCCGATCCCCAGCCCCACCGCCAGCAGCACGAACGCGAGCCCGATCACCCGGCCGCGGTGCCGCATCCCCGTTTCCAGCAGGCGCTCGTACCACCGCGTGAAGCGCGCGAAGCCGCGGTCGAAGGCGTCCAGCGGCGGGGCGAAGAAGCGGCCCACGGCCGCCCGGGCGCGTCCGGGCGGCCGGCCGGAGCCCTCGCCCCAGCGCGCCGCCAGGGTGGGGAGCAGCGTCACCGCCACCCCGATGCTGGCCAGCAGCGAGAAGGCGACCGCCAGCGCCAGGGCGCCCAGCAGCTCGCCCGCCACTCCCTCCACGTACACGATGGGGCCGAACACCGCGATGGTGGTGAGCGTGGAGGCGGTGATCGCCCGCTGCACCTCCTGGGCGCCCAGCGCCGCGGCGGCGGCCGGGCCCAGCCCCCGCTCGCGGTGCCGGAAGATGTTCTCCAGCACCACGATGGAGTTGTCCATCAGCATCCCCACGCCCAGCGCCAGCCCGCCCAGGCTGAGCAGGTTGAGCGACACCCCCGCGGCCTGGAGCAGGGCGAAGGTGGCGATCAGCGAGATGGGGATGGCGAGCGCCACGGCGACGGGGTAGCGCACCTCGCGCAGGAACAGGAAGAGCACCAGGAAGGCCAGGATGCCGCCCAGGAGAACCTCCTGCACCACGTTGGCGAGCGCGTCGGAGATGAAGCCGGCCTGGCTCATCGCCACCTCCACCTTCACCTCCGGGTACTCCCGGCGCAGCTCCGCCATCACCTCCTCCACCTGCTCCGCCACCCGCACGGTGTTGGCCTCGGCGCCCTTGAACACCAGCAGCCCCACCGCCTCCTCCCCGTTGTAGCGGGCCACCGACTCGCGCTCCTGGAAGCCGTCGGTGATGCGGGCCACGTCACGCAGCAGCACCTCGCTCGTGGGGAGCGCGTCGCCGGCCGTGCCGCCGGCGCCCATGCCCTGCCCGCCGCCCTGGCCCTGCCCGCTCCCCTGGGTCTCGCTCCGCGACACGGGGACCAGCCCGATCTCGTCCACGCTCTGGAACTCGCCCAGGGTGCGCAGCGAGTAGCGGTAGCGCCCGCGGCGGATGGTCCCGCCCGGGGCGCTGGCGTTGGCCGCGTCCAGCGTGCTCGCCAGGTCGTCGATGGTGAGCCCGTAGCTCTCCATGAGCCGGGGGTCCACCTCCACCTGGATCTCGCGCTCCAGCCCGCCGGTCACCGTGGCCTGCGCCACCCCGTCGATCTGCTCCAGCCTGCGGCGGAACACCGACTCGGCCAGGTCCTTGAGGGCGGGGAGGTCGCGGTTCCCGGACACCGACAGCGCCATCACCGGCTCGCTGCGCGGGTCGGTGCGCAGCACCACGGGGCGCGAGGCGAGCTCGGGGAGGGCGTCGCGCAGGTTGTCCAGCTTCTCGCGGGTCCCCAGCGCGGCGAAGTCCATGTCCGTGCCCCACGCGAACCTCACCGTCACCAGCGAGCCGCCCTCGCGGCTGGAGCTCTCCACGTGCTGCACGCCGGGGACGGTGCTGACCGCCTGCTCCACCGGCTCGGTGATGAAGCGCTCCACCTCGGCGGGGGCGACGCCGGGGTTGGCCGTGTACACCACCAGCCGCGGGTAGGCGACGTCCGGGAGGAGGTCGATGGGGAGGCGGACGAAGCTGAGGACGCCCAGGAAGACGACCCCCAGAAAGAACATGGCGACCGCGACGGGGCGCCGGATGGAGAGCTGCGGGAGCGACATGGCGGGTGGCGTCTCCGTCTCAGGCGCCCAGGGGGGCGCCCACGCGCTCCTCCAGGGTGGCGAGCGCGTTGGCGAACTCGAAGCGGGCCCGCAGCGCGTCGCGCTCGGCCTGCGCGGTGCGGTCCACCACCTGCTGCAGCTCGGTGAAGGAGATGCCGCCCAGGCGGTACTGCTCGCGCGCCATCTCCAGCCGGTCGCGGCTCAGCTTGGCGGCCCGCTCGGAGAGCTGCGACGCGCGGAAGGCGTTCTCCAGGTCGATCAGCGCGCTGCGCACCTCGCGCTCCACGGCCAGCCGCGTGGAGCGCAGCGTCTCGCGGGCGCGGGTGCGGGCCGCGTCGGCCTGCGCCACCTGCGCCGAGGTGCGGAACTGGTCGAAGACGGGGAGCGCCACGTCGAACCCGAACGACAGCGACCGGTCGAAGGGGTTGAAGGGGTTGGCGAAGTCCCCGAAGGCGTCGTAGTCCCGCCTGCGCGACGAGCGGCTGTACCCCAGGGTGGCGTCCAGCTTGGGCCAGCGCTGGCCGCGCGCGGCGCCGACGCGGTGGTCGGCGGCGACGGCCCCGGAGGAGGCGGCCGCCACCCGCGGGTGGATCCCGAGCGCCCGCTCCACCAGCGAGTCCGCGCGGAGCCCCGCGGGATCGAACACCTCCACCGGGCCGGTGGAGAGCCCGGCGTCCGCCATCTCCAGCGTCCCCATCGCCTCCCCCAGCGCGAGCCGGGCCTTGCGCGCCTCGCCGCGGGCCTGGTCCACCGCCTGCTCCGCCCGCGCCACCTCCACCTCCGCGCCCAGCACCTCCACCATCCCCTGCGCCGCGATCCGGAACAGCCGCTGCGTCGCGTCCAGCCGCTCCCGCGCGGAGGCCAGGAGCTGCTCCTCCAGCTCGATCATGCGCTCGGCGCGCACCGCGTCCTGGTACCTCCGCTTGACCTCGGCGCGCATCCTGCCGCGCTCCACCTGCACGACGGCGCCCGCCGCGGTCTCGTCCGCGCGCGTCGCCCGGAGCTCCCCCATCCGTCCGCGCTCGAACAGCGGGATCCCCAGGCTGACGCCGTGGCGCGTGTCGGTGCTGGTGCTTTCCACCACGTTTGCGGCGGGGAGCGGGTTCCCGAACTCGTCCTCGCCCACCCGCCTGGCCGACAGGGCGCCGCCGACCCCCACGCTGGCGCTGAGCTGCGGCAGGAAGGCGCCCCTGCTCTGGCGCTCGCGGGCGGCGGCCTCGCGGACGCCGGCCTGCGCGCTGCGGAGGGCGGGGTTGTTCTCCTCGGCGGCGCGGAGCGCCTCGTCGAGCGACAGCTCGCGCGGCGCCCCCTGCGCGGCGAGGCGGGTGGAAACAACGAGCAGGGCCGTCGCGAGGACGAGATACCTCATGGGGTCACTTCAGGGCGGGAAGGGGACGGCGGCGCCGCCGGGCGGCGCCCCGGGCCGGGCGGCGGGCCGCGGCGACAGCGGC
>JBFMFL010000038.1:0-21307 GCA_040752145.1 Gemmatimonadota bacterium | reverse complement strand
CCCACCACCCCGCGGGGGCCCGGGGGGGGGGGGGGGGGGGGGGGGGGCGCGGGGGCGGGCCCCCGCGGGACGGGCGGCGGACGGCGGCTACTGCGGCCGCCCCCCCGCCTTCTTGACGTCGTCCACCAGGCGCACGCGGGCGTCGTGGATCAGCGTGTAGTGGCCGTCGGTGAGCACCGTCTCGCCCGGGGCGACGCTGTCCGTCTCCTCGCTGGGGACGATCTCCACCTGCGCCTCGTTCTGAAGCCCGGTGGTCACGTAGCGCCACTTGGCCAGCCCGCCGCGGTCGTCGCCGTCGTACACGAAGAGCATGGTGCGGCGGTCGCGCTCCAGGATGGCGGTGCGCGGCACCAGCACGCGGTTCTCGAAGCGGCGGGCGTCCAGCGAGACGCGGGCGTACATCCCCGGGAGGATGCGCCCCTGCGGGTTGGGGACCAGCACGGTGACGCGGGCGGTGCGGGTGCCGCTCTCCACCACCGGGTTGATGGTCTCCACCCGGCCGGTGAAGGGCTCGGCGGGGAAGGCGGCGAACGACACCCGGGCGACCCGGCCGGGGGCGAGGAAGCCCACCTCGCTCTCCAGCACCTGCACCTCCACGCGGATGGGGTCCAGGTCCACCACCGTCATCAGCTCCGCGCCCTGCTGCACCCACTGGCCCGGGGTCACCTTGACGTCGGCGATGCGGCCGCCGAAGGGGGAGCCCAGCCGGGTGCGCTGCAGGTCGAGCTGCGCCTTGCGGAGCCGGACCTCGGCGGCCTCCAGCCCGCTCTTGGCGCGCGCCACCTTGGCCCGCTCCTCGCGCGTGGCCGCGTCGGTGATGCGCTCGTCGAAGAGCGTCTGCTCGCGGAAGCGGGCTTCGGCGTCGCGCACGGCGGCCTGCGCCTCCTGCACGGCCAGCGCGTACTCCGCCGGGTCCAGCGCCGCCAGCGTCTGCCCCGCGCCCACCGCCTCGCTCTCGCGCACCGGGAGCCCGGCGATGCGCCCCGTCACCTGCGCCGTGACGATGGCCCGCTTCCACGCCTCCGCCTGCCCCGCCGCGCCCACCGCCACCACCAGCGTCCCCCGGGTGGCCTCGGTCCCCTGCACGGGGATGGCGACGTCGGTGGAGAAGGTGCCCGAGGCCGAGGTCCCCGGGGCGCCGGCGGCCGGGGCGGACCCGGGGGCCGCCCCGCCCTCGCCGTCCGCGCCCTCGCCGCGGATGCGGGCGTAGATGGCGGTGGAGAGCGCCAGGACGGACAGCAGGGCCACGGCGATGCCGAGAGTGCGGCGGGAGCGGATCATGAGGACGCGCCTGGGGGCTGAAAAGGAGACTGGGCGAACGGATGGAGGCGAAAAATAGGCAAGAGCTTCGGCGCGTACAAGCTGACAGTACGCAGGGCGCCGGGGCTCCCCGGCTCCACGCCGCACAAAAAGGTGAGACGCCGCGAATGCCCGCAGGGTTGCCGGGGGCCCGTGGCCGCATACGGGTGGGCGCGCCGCGGGGGGCGGGAACCGGTGTTCCCGCCCCCGTCCGTTCGGGCCGCGCGGCCGCACCCCACGCCTACCGCCTGGCGACCGTGCCGCCCTCGCGGGCCAGGGCTTCCTTGACCCAGGCGTCCAGCCGCTCCGGCGCGTCGGCGCCGGTGATCATCCTCCCCTCGAAGACGAAGGACGGGGTGCCGCTGACGCCCAGCTTCTCGCCCGCCTCCCGGTCCGAGGCGACGCGGGCGGCGAAGCGGTCCTCGGCCACGCAGCGGCCGAACTCGGCCAGGTCGGGAACGCCGGCTTCCTCGGCGTAGCTGTCCCACGCGCGCTTGCCGATGGAGTCCTGCGCGGCGAACAGGGCGTCGTGGTACGCCTCGAAGCGGCCCTGCACCCCGGCGCACTCCGCGGCGTTGCCGGCCGCCCCGGCGTGCGGGTGGATCGCCTCCAGCGGGAAGTGGCGGAACACGATGGCGACCCGCTGCGGGTCGTTGGCCCGCACCCGCTCCAGCCCCTCGTTCACCCGCGCGCAGAAGGGGCACTGGAAGTCCGAGAAGAGGACGATGCGCACCGGGGCGTCCGCCGCGCCGAGCACGCTCGCGTTCCGGGCCAGCGGCTCCCACCCCTTCACCTCCACCGGCCTGCCCGGGTCGGGCGGCTGCGGGGCGAAGAACTCCCTGCGCACCACCAGCCCCGTGACGATCACGGCGCAGAGGGTGAGCACGACCGTCAGCACGTTCGCCAGCGTTTCCTTCACGTCCTTCATGCAGCCTCCGGCCGGGTGACGGTGGGTGACGGGGCGGTGCGGGCTGCGCGGCGCGGCTGGGGCAGCCGCACGCACACACATAGAACCTGCCAGACTGTGCCGGTCCCGCACAGTAACCGGCGCCCTCGCGCCGCGCAAGGCTTCGTGGCGTCACCGGAAGGACAAACTGTGTGGTGGCGGAGCGCCGGGCCCGGCGATACCGCTGTCGGTCCGCGCGGGGCGCGCTGCGGCCGGCAGGAGGCTTGCGTCCGCGGGCTCCCCGGTCGAGCTTTGGCGCGCGGCCGCCAAACCCGCTGCCCGGTACCGGTGCCATGCTCCGCCGACTGCTCCCGCTCCTCGCCGTGTCCGCCCTCGGGTGCGCGTCCGTGGCCGATCCGGACGCGGAGGTCCGCGTGTCCGTGCGGGCGGAGCCGCTGAGCGTGGCGCCGGGGGACAGCGTCCGCTTCGTGGTGGAGGCGTACAACCCCACGGCCCGGCGCATCGCCATCGCGGGGGCGTGCGGGCCGGCGCTGGAGGTGGAGGTGACCACGCCCGAGGGGATCCGGCGCTACCTGGTGGCCGAGGGCTCCATCGGCGGGGGCTACCCCTGCGAGCTGGACGAGCGGCACTTCGTCGATCCCGGCGAGACGGAGACGCTGCGGCTGGCGTGGCGGGCGCCGCGGCTGGCGGGCCCGTACCGCGCCGTGGCCGGGCTCCGCGCCGGCGAGCGGCGGCTGGACAACCGCAGCGCCCCGCTGGTCGTCACCGTCCGCTGAGCCACGCACCCCATCCCGCCCCTCCCATGGACCAGCCCGCCCCGCCACCCGGCGACCTGCGCCGCCTGCACGCCACGCTGGACCGGCTGGTGCGGCGGCTCACCCGGCAGCTGTACGGCAGCCCGCGCGAGATGCAGGTGGATGCCGGCCTGGCCATCAACCTGCTCTACGAGGTGGAGGTGCCCAACAGGGCGTACCTCACCTCCACGCTCGCCGCCCTGGTACGCGAGCTGGGGCAGCGCCGGCCCGACCTGCTGCGCTTCATCGTCACGCTGGAGAAGTCGCTGGAGCAGATCGGCGAGCTGCTCCCGCCCGAGGACCGCGTCGGCGGACCGCCGCCCGCCTGACCCTCCGCTTGGGGCTGGCGATGCCGCTGGCGCTGGGCGTCCTCACCGCCGCCCCCCTCTCCCGGCACGGGGGAGGGGGCAGGCACGGCTTGCCTCGCCGACGTCCGCAGCGGCACCCACCGGGGATGTTCAGCGTTTCAGCTGGACGACGGGTGGGTTTCGTCCCACGAACCTTGTTGCACGGGCTGCTCGGGAGCAGGATTCTCGGGGTCGAGGTGCAGGAACTCGATTCCCTTGACACTTCTCTCTAAGGTGGTGTCGAGGGGGCCCCGTCCGACGTTGCCGGACCTGGAAGTCGCTCCTGGTCAGGAGGCGCAGGACGCTCCCGCGTCGTACGCGGCGGCTTCACGAGGTCTCTTCGGACCGGTCGTGGCCGGATGAACCGCGGGTCTTCGCCAGTGAATGGGAACTGGCGGGGGCGGCGGCTCCACGGCGTCGGCTGCGAGCATGGTCCCCCAACGCCAGCCTTGGAAGCACTCTTGAGGATCGTCCCTGCGTCGCGGCCCGCTCGCCTCTGGATCGCGCTGCTCGTGCTCTGGACGCTCCCTGCACTCTGGTCGGCGTACCGGGGGTTCGCCATCCAGCGGACCCGGGATGCGGGACCGGGTTTCCCCCCGGGCCTGGTGGCACAGATCGGAGCGTGGTACCTCCTGCTCCTGGCCGCCCCTCTCCTCGTGATCGCCGCACGGCGGCTGCGGCTCACGTCGCAGATCGGGCCGAAGGAGGTGGCGTACCACCTGGTCCTGCTGGGTGCGATATCGGTGGCGCACGCGGCCGTTTTCGACGCCTTGTTGCGGACCGTCGCCACACGACCGCCGCACCTCTCCTTCCTCGAGGGCCTCTCCCGGGCCGCGATGGGGGAGTCTCATCTCAACGTCCTCTTCTACATCGGAGTTCTGATCGCCGCCATCGCCCTGGATCTCCAGCAACAGGCGCGCGACCGGGAGCTCCGGTCTCGCGAGCTCGAGGCGCAGCTGGCGCAGGCGCAGATCATGGCTCTGCGAATGCAGCTCAATCCTCACTTCCTCTTCAATACTCTCAACACCATCGCGATGCTGGTCCGGGAGAGCGACAACGACCGGGCGGTCCGCATGCTCGCGGGACTCGGGAGTCTGCTCCGTCACGTCCTCGAAGACATCGGCAGACAGGAGGTGCCACTGAGTGAAGAGATCGAGTTCGTCCAGCGGTATCTGGACATCGAAGGGCTCCGGTTCGAGGACCGCCTTCGCGTCCGGATCGACGTGGAGCCGGGGCTGTTCGATGCCCTGGTTCCCAACCTGATCCTGCAGCCGCTCGTGGAAAACGCAATTCGACACGGGATCGCCCGGCGTGGCACGGCTGGCCACGTCCGCATCACGGCCGCACAGGATCACGATCGGATCCTGCTCTCCGTTCGCGACGATGGTCCCGGTCTGGGCGAGGGCGCGGCCCCTGGCGGCAAGGCGGGCGTCGGCCTCGAGAACACGCGGGCCCGGCTGCACCGGCTCTACGGGGCGGAGGGGCAGTTGAAGGTCGAGGACGCGGAGGACGGCGGTGTCGTCGCGGTCGTTTCCTTTCCGCTGAAATGGGCGCCGGGGGACGTGGCGGCGGGGGGGCGCGGATGAGTGCGCCCCTGCGTGCGATGATCGTGGACGACGAGCCGATCGCCCGTCGAGGGGTGCAGCGGCTGCTGTCGCGCGACGCCGACGTGGAGATCGTGGGTGAAGCGGGCAGCGGCGTCGAGGCGGTCGCGGAGATCCGGCGCCTCCGCCCGGAGATCCTCATCCTGGACATCCAGATGCCGGACCTGGACGGGTTCGGGGTGTTGCAGGAGCTGGGGAGCGACCTTCCGCCTGCAGTGATCTTTTTGACCGCCTTCGACCAGCACGCGGTTCGGGCCTTCGAGGTGCACGCACTCGACTACGTCCTCAAGCCGTTCGACGACGCGCGCTTCGAGGCAGCCCTCCTCAGAGCGAAACGACAGGCGTACGGGGTGCGCGAGGGTGACCTGGCGGACCGCCTGGCCTCGCTCCTCGGCAGGGGTGGCGTCGGCGGCGAAGGACGCCCCTACCCCGACCGGATCGCTCTCCGCTCGGGCGCCCGCGTCTCGTTCGTGGACGCCGAGGAGATCCTCTACGTGAGGGCGAGCAGCAACTACGTGGAGGTGAAGACCCGGAAACACCTGCACGTCCTGCGGGAGACTCTCGCGGAGATGGAGGTGAAGCTGGACCCGGCCATCTTCGTCCGCATCCACCGGTCGACCATCGTCAACGCCAGGGCGGTCCAGCAGGTGGAATCCGTGTACCGGGGAGAGTACGTGGTGACGATGCAGGAAGGAACGAAGTTTCCTTCGAGCCGCAGCTACCGCGAGCGGCTGGAGAAGGTCCTCCGGATCGGGTGAGCCCGCGGAGGGGCATCCACTCCAGCGATTCCAGGGTCTGCCCCAGGATCCTTGTCGGTGGGTGGGAGAGAAGGCACGTTGAAGACGCCCCGGCACGCTCGCAGGCCTGCACCTCCTCGCCCTCGCCGCCCTCGTGCCCGGCCGGCCCGTCATCCTGCTCACCAGCTCACAGCGCGCTCCAATCGTTTGGCTCTCGCGCGGCTACGTAGACGCGGCTGGAACGACCTGTTGGCTTCCGACTCCCCCATCCGAGAGGAGAGGTCCATGCAGCTCTCGACATCGATCCGTACGCTCGCAGCAGCTCTGGTGGCGTCGGTGGCCGTGGCCGCGTGCGGGGAGAGCGACCCCGCCCGCCCGACCGCGACCGCGGCCGTGTCCGGCGTCGTAAGAGCCGCCACCGGAGCCGTCGTCCAGGGCGCATCGGTGAAGATCGACGGCGCGACCGCGACGACCGGCGCAGACGGACGATTCGAGCTCCGGGATCTGCCGGTCGGCGGCGCGACGATCGTCACGAGCGCCCCGCGCTTCGATCCGCGGTCCGAGAGCGTCAGCCTGAACGAGGGGGCGAACGTCCACGAGGTCGTGCTGGAGCACCAGACGCTGTTCACGTACCAGAACGCCGTCGCATACCTGCCCCCGGGGAGACCCGAGTACAAGGCCGCGATCGTTTTCCTGCCTGGCCTGAGAGACCCTGCCACCGGCAATCCCCTGGATTCGCGCCGCCTCGTGAGCGGCGCCTCGGGCACCGGATGCAGCATCTGGTGCTTGCCGTCCGAGCTGGCGGAGGTGAAGCGGCGCTCACTCGAGCTCGCGGGCGGAAACGTGGCGCTCGTCGGAACGACGACCCTGCTCGACCAGCCCGCAGACTACGAAAAGCTGCTTCAGGCACTCTCCCAGGTGGGTGCGCAGAGCCTTCATCCGGAGCTTGCGGGCATCCCCGTCCTGTTCGTCGGGCACTCGCAGGGGGGATGCACCGCGTACGGGTTCAGCCGCGCTCACGCCGCCCGGGTGGCAGGGTTCGTCACCATGAAGGGCGGCTGCCACAACCCTGGCCCCGCAGGGGCGGCGGCCACCGTTCCGGGATTCTTTTTGATCGGAAGAATGGATGAGCCGCACCGGACCGCGAACATCACGCCCGTGTTCGAAGCCGGCCGAGCCGCCGGGGCGACCTGGTCGCTTTCGATCGACGCCTTCGGTCACGGACCCATCGTCGACCTCGATCTGATGTTCGGCTGGATCGACGCGGTCCTCGCGGCGCGCCTTCCGGCGACTCCGGGGGCGCCGCTCCGTGCGATGACGGAAACCGCCGGCTGGCTCGGCGACCGGTCGAACGGCGCGATCTCGACGTACGGGTGCTACGGCTCCACTCGTTCGAGCGCGAGCTGGCTGCCCTCTCGCGAGACGGCGCTCGGGTGGCAGCGGATGGCGGGAGGAACCGTCGTCGTAAGTGCTTGCTGAAGCGAAAGCCGCGGCGCGCTCGATTACAGGAACGGGTTGGACCTGTCATAATCGGGGCCCGCCGCGCGTTCACCTCTGAGGCTCCTCCGCGCCTTGACACGTCATCGTCGGAAAGGGGGCGCAGCTACCTGGTCGGAACCGAGTGGTCGGCGTGAGCATCGAATCGACGAACCTCCCCGGAGAGTGTCATGAAACCCGCAATCGCGCTGGTGGCTGTAGGGTTGTCGGCTGCCGCCCTCCCGGCATGCGACAAGAACCCGGCTGGACGGAGCGGTGATCCGCAGCTCACGCTTTCCGCGGACAGCGTCACCGTGGACGTGGGCGCTTCCGCTTCGGTGACCGCCACGGTACTCAACACCAGTGGGCCGGCACAGTACGTCTCGCGTGACCCGGGCGTGGCCGCCGTGAACGCCAGCGGCGCGATCAGCGGCATTGCGGTCGGCTCTACGTACGTGGTCGCTACGCTCTCCAGCCACGCGGACGTGCGCGACTCCGTTCGCGTTCGCGTGCGGGTCCCGATTGACGGCGAATGGGGGACCCGGGCGAACCTGCTCGAGAACAACTCCGAGTTCGCCCTCGCCGAAGCGAACGGCAAGCTCTACGTCCTGGGCGGCTATCCCCCTCAGCAAGGCCCCAACAGGACAAAGACGACGGTACAGATCTACGACATCGCGAGCAACAGCTGGCAGCTCGGCCCGCCGCTCCCGCAGCCCAACAACCACGGGATGGCGGCCGGCGTCAACGGGAAGGTCTACCTGCTCGGCGGCCAGACCACGGATGATCAACAGGGCGCCACGGCTGTCAACACGGTGTACGAGCTGGATCCCGCGAAGGGTGAATGGGTCGAGAAGGCGAAGATGCCCACCGCGCGCAGCGGGGGGGTGGCCGTCGCGCACGGCGGCAAGATCTACGTCGCCGGGGGACGCGTGCCGCGCGGAAACGACTTCGCCGTCTACGACCCGGCGGCAGACCGGTGGGAGGCGCTGCCGGATCTGCCCAGCCAGCGCAACCACATCGCCGGTGCGGCGATCAACGGCCGCATCCACATCGTCGGCGGGCGTCTCGGCAACGGTCTGTCGCCCCTCAAGTCGACGGCGCACGAGGTCTTCGACCCACAGACGCGGAGCTGGACGACCGCGGCCCCCCTGCTGAGCGGCCGCAGCGGGATCAACGGCGTCGTGGCCCGGGGCTGCTTCCACGTGTGGGGCGGCGAGGGGCCGGCCGGCATGACGCCCCAGCACGAGTACTACGATCCCCGGACGAACCAGTGGACGAGCCTCCGCAACATGCCCATCCCCATTCACGGGGTCGTCGGCTCGGCCTTCGTGGACGGTCTGATCTGGGTGACCGGCGGCGGCACCCAGATCGGCGGCTCCTCCGGCAGCCTGCACAACCAGACCTACCGGCCGGCGGTGAGCTGCGAATGACGCGGATCGGTGCTGCCCTGACCCTGCTCGTCTGCGTCGCGTGCGGCACGGCGCCGGGCGAGATCACCGAACCCGGACCGGACACCGCCGCGGCGGCGCGCGACTCGGCTTTCGTGGCCGCGCTCCGCGCGCAGCTCGCGGCCGACACGGAGGCCGCCCAGTTCTCCGGCGCCGTGCTGGTCACGCGGGACGGGCGCACGCTGTTCGAGGACGCCTACGGCTTCGCGGACCGGGAGCGCGGCGTCCCGAACACGCCGCAGACGCAGTTCCGCGCCGGGTCGATGTACAAGATGGTGACCGCGGTCGCGACGCTGCAGCTCGTGCAGGCCGGGACGCTGCGCCTCGACGCGCCGCTCGGCACGTACCTCCCGGACTACCCGAACGCGGACGTGGCGTCCAAGGTGACGCCTCACCACCTGCTCACCCACACCGGCGGCACGGGCGACATCTTCGGGCCGCTGTTCACGGCGCACCGGACCGAGCTCCGCACGACGGGGGACTACCTCCGCCTCTACGGCACGCGCGGCCTGCAGTTCGCGCCGGGGGCGCAGCACGTGTACAGCAACTACGGCTTCATCCTTCTCGGCGCCCTCGTCGAGCGGCTGGGCGGGACCCGCTACGACGACCACGTCGCGGCGCGCGTGCTCGCGCCGGCGGGGATGACGGCGACCGGCACGGCGCCCGAGGACTCGCTCGTGCCCGGGCGGGCGGTCGGCTACACGCGGCAGGCGTCCGGCACGCTCGTGTCGAACGCGCCGACGCTGCCCTACCGCGGCACGCCTGCGGGGGGCGGATACTCCACCGTGGGGGACTTCGCGCGCTTCGCCGTCGCGGTCCGGGACCGCCGGCTCCTGGACTCGGCGCACACGGCGCTGCTCCTCGGCGGCAAGGTCCCGGTCGGCCCGGGTGTTCAGTACGCATACGGGTTCCAGGACCGCGTCGTGGGCGGCCGGCGATTCGTCGGGCACGGCGGGGGCGCGGCGGGGATGAACGGGGAGCTCGCGTTCGAGCCGGACGGCGGGTACGTGGTCGTCGTCCTGTCGAACTTCGACCCGCCGGCCGCGGGACGGGTGCTGAACTTCATCCTCGGCCGCCTGCCGACGCCCACGCCGTGAGGAACGCGGGCATCGAAGAAAATCGTATCAGTCGATGAGCTTCTCTGGAGCTGGTTCCCCGGAGGTCGCCATGCGCCGTGCCCCGCTGCTCCCCGTGCTCGTCGTCGCCCTGATCGCCGCCTGCGATGGCGGCGCACCCGTGGAACCGACGCGGCCGGTCCACGTGACCTCCGTCGATACGCTCCGTCCCGGGCAGATCGCCCACGTCCGCGGCTCCGGCCTCACCAGCCTGCGCTCGCTCCTGCTCGACGGCGTGGAAGCGACGGAGCTTGTCGCCCGCTCCGACAGCGTCGCCGAGTTCCGTGTGCCGTCGATGCGCGCCTGCGAGACCGACATGCGCGCGGTGAAGGTGTCGGCGGATGGATCGGCGCCGATCGGCGCCGTCGTACGCGTCCCGCCGAGCGTCTCGCTGCGCCCGGCCGAGTCGCGCATCCTCACGCAGGACGACCTGCACTGTCTGCGCCTCCCGGCGGCCGACGAGGACTACGTGCTGAGCGCCGCCAACCTGGGCGTCCCGACGGCGGAGGTGGAGTCCCAGCGGATGCTGGTCTCCGTCCGCCTCCTCGGCACCGGTGACGCCGCCGCCTCGACGCTCGCGTCGTTCTCCGCACGCGGTGCCGGCGTGCCGCTGGAGCCTGCCATGCCCGGGCTGGCCGCGCCGACGGGCAGCTACTCGCAGGCGCCGGCGTCCTTCGACCCGCGCTACGCGACGGCGGTCGCCGGGGACACGCTGCGCTTCGTCGACTGGTTCTCCGGGACGCCGCAGATCTGCCACCAGCCGGCGGAATCGGTGCCCAGCTTCAAGGCGAAGGTGGTCGCCGTCTCGGGCCGGGTCGCCGTCGTCGTCGATCTGCGGCACCCGTCGGCCGCGGCGTTCCTCGACCCGGCGAAGAACGGCTGGCTCCGCGACGCGGCGGCGATGACGGACCGGTTGCTGCTGCCGACGATGCGCTCCGTCTTCGCTGCCGACTACCTGCCTCCCGCCGGGGGCGGCGGCCGCTTCTACGTGCTGCTCGGCTCTCTCTCGTTCGGCCTTGGCTTCGCCTACGACGGGCCGCTGCCGACCGTGAACGTCGCGAGCCAGGCGAGCTGCCCGCGTGCCTCCGAGATGGTGGTCAGCCTCCACAGCGCCGATCGGTTTGCGCTGCCGCAGAACCAGAACGCGAACTTCGCGGCGGGCGTGTTCATTCACGAATACGCCCACAACGCCGACCTGCTGACCAGCCGCCGCGACCGCACGCAGAGCATCCTGAACGAGGGGCTGGCCACGCTCGCGATGGAGACGGCCAGCCGCATCGGCTCCGGGCAGCCGCTCCGCGCGCGGCACTCGGGTGTCGGCGGCGACGCACCGGCGACCTTCGAGGGCGCGCTCGGCATGTGGGGCACGGAGCCGGCGCTCGGGCCCTGGCAGAGCAACGGCCGCTACGGCGCGAACGCGCGCATGCTGCTCTTCCTGCGCGAGCTGGCGGGCGAGGCGTCCGTCGATCATGGCCGCCGGCCGACGCTGTACCAGCGCCTCATCTACGCGCCTGTCGACTGGCTCGATCGCCCGGCGGTCATCGCCCACGTCACCTCGGTGCTCGGCATCGACTACGCCGACCTGACCGACCGGCAGACGCTCGCGAGCGTCACCGCCGGGCTCATCGACCCGGGCGTCGTGCACGACCTGCCGCGCTACACCTCGTGGGACCACTCCGAGCGTGCGCGCCTGTCGGGCCCGCTTTCCGCCGGCTTCCCCGGCCGCGCCAGCCGCCGCGTCGGCGGCGAACACACCCTCGCGGCCGCGGACGGCGGCCACGCGGCGCTGTACCTGATGGGCGACGGGCCGCGCGGGGTCTCGCTGGAGCTCGTGTCCATGGCGCCGACGGCGCGCATCGTCCGGCTGACCCGGCTGCGCTG
The DNA here is from genome assembly GCA_040752145.1 of Gemmatimonadota bacterium. Lineage (GTDB taxonomy): Bacteria > Gemmatimonadota > Gemmatimonadetes > Longimicrobiales > Longimicrobiaceae > JAFAYN01. The sequence goes on along the minus strand of JBFMFL010000038.1, from coordinate 9,699 downwards.
AGCGGCGGCACGCCGACCGCGAGCGGCATCGCACCTTCGTCTCCTTCGTGCGAAATCGCGTGAACCTGGAGGCTTCGTTGAAACGGTATCTGTTCGCGCTTCTGGTTCTCGCCGCCTGCGGCGGATCCGACGGTCCGGCCGGACCCGGACCCGGACCTGAACCTACCCCGGTCGGCCTCCCGCTTACCGGCCAGGCGGTGCCCGGCATGGAAAGCTTCGATCGGACCATTTCCGATCTGATGAAGAAGCACGACGTGCCGGGCGCCGCGGTCTCCGTCGTCAAAGACGGAAGGCTCGTCTACGCGCGCGGCTTCGGCTACGCGGACGTCGAGAACAAGACGCCGGTGCAGCCGGACGCGCTCTTCCGGATCGCCAGCGTGTCCAAGCCGATCACCGCCGCCGCCGTCATGAAGCTCGTCGAAGAAGGCAGGCTCAAGCTCGACGATCGCGTGGCGCCGTTCATCGCGCACCTCACCCCTGCGCCGGGGGCGACCGTCGATCCGCGGTGGGAGCAGATCACCATCCGGCACCTGCTCAACCACACCGGGGGCTGGGATCGCAACAAGCCGAACGGCGGATTCGACCCGATCGATCGGCCGGCGGTCGCCGCCGCCGCGGTCGGCACGCCCGCGCCGGCGTCTGCCGAAACGCTCGTCCGCTACATGAAGGGAATGCCGCTGGACTTCGATCCCGGCGCGAAGTTCGCCTACTCGAACTTCGGTTACATCGTTCTCGGCCGCGTGATCGAGCGCGTGAGCGGCATGCCGTACGCGGAGTACGTGCGCGCACGCGTGCTGCAGCCCGTGGGCGCCACTCGCACGCAGCAGGGCAGGTCGCGCATGCGCGACGCGCTCGCGGACGAGGTGAAGTACTACTGGCCGGGGGCGGGCGTGAACGCGCCGCCGGTGCCATCCGTGTTCCCGGGCGAAGGCATGGTGCCCCTCAACTACGGGGGCTTCCACCTCGAAGCGGGGGATGCGAGCGGCGCCTGGGTCTCGTCGACCGTCGATCTCCTGCGATTCCTGGGCGGCGTCGATGGCCGCGCCGACCGTCCGGACATCCTCGGCCCTGGCCTCGTCGCGGAGATGACCGGCAGCGGCGCTGCAGTATGTCCGGATGGCGCGTGCCATTACGGCGCCGGCTGGTTCGTCCGCCCGACCCAGGGGGACGCGAACTGGTGGCACGGGGGAACGCTGCCCGGCACGACGGGCATGCTCGTGCGCACGTACCACGACTTCTCGCTGGTCGGGCTGTTCAACACCCGCTCCCTGACGGCCAACCTGGAGGCCGAGCTCGACGCCGCGCTCCGGAACGGGCTCGCGGGCGTCACGTCGTTTCCGGCGCACGACCTGTTCTCGACCTTCCCGTGACCTTAGCCGCGGAACCGTCCGGGAGCGCGGCGTACGAAAAGCCTCCTGGAGCATATCCATGAAATTGCCGGCGCCGACAGGTATGATTGGCTGGTCGACAGGAATGGCATAGACCCCGTGCAGCCTGCACCCACAGGCAGTGAAGCGGTCCGGTGAAACCGCGAATCGCGCTCGTCGCTTCGTTCATTGCCGCATGCACCGGCTCGACGGCGGCGGCACAGCACGAACACCATGGCGCTACGGCGCTGGACACGCTGGCGGTGCGCGCGGAACGCGGCGCGGTCCAGCTGCGCAGCGGCGCCACCGTCGTGGACGCGCGTGCGTCTGCCGCGCGGGGCGGCAGCATCGCGGACCTCCTGCGCACCGTGCCGGGCGTCGATGTCGATGCGGACGGGCGCATCAGCATGCGCGGCAGCACGAGCGTGCTCGTGCTGATGGACGGGCGCCGGATCCCGCTGACCGGCGACGCCCTCGCCGCGTTTCTCCGCCAGATGCCGGCGACGGCGCTGGAACGCGTCGAGGCGGGCACCGCCGCGTCCGCGAGGCAGGATGCAGATGGCGCTGCCGGCGTGGTGAACCTCGTCTTCCACGACGCCGCCACGCGGCGCACCGGCATGCGCTCGCTGGCGGCCTCCATCGCGACGGAGGATCACTACATGGGCTCCGCCGCCGCCTCCGGCCATGTGGGCGACAACCTGAGCTGGGATGCGGCGTACTCCCTGTCCGGCATGCGGCCGCGGACGGACTCGAACACCGCGCGCTGGAGCCTCGTGCCCGGGGACCTCCCTCTCCAGACGGACCAGGACAGCCGTGCCCGTGAGAAGCACCGCCTGCACTCCCTTCTGGCGGGCGCGGCCGTCGCGCCGGCCCCGAACACGTCCCTGGCGCTGCGCGGCGCGTACTCGTGGATGGAAGGCGCGTACCGGAACCGCAGCGCGTTCGTCTACACGGATGCGGCGGGCAACACGGGGACGAGCGCGACCGGCAGCCTGCTGGAGCACACGATCCCGTCGGCCGAGCTGAGCGCCGTCGCGAGCGTGGACCGGGGGACCGTCCGTTTCACCTCCGAAGCGCGCACCAGCTTCGTGAACGAGGATTTCCGCGGCGACTACGACGACGAGGGTGCAGGCTACCGCTACATGACCGCCGTCATGGCCTCGCGCCAGCGCGAGCACGTCCTGCGGAACGACCTCGGCCTGCGCTTCCCGGGCGTCGATCTGGAGGTGGGACAGGAATCGCGGTTCCGCACCCTCACCGCCGCCCACGATGCGACCCACTTCGGCGCGACCGTGTCGCGGGCCTACCGCTACGACGCGGACGTACACGCCGGCTACGTCGTCGCGCACCGCTCGGTTGGCGGAGTGCGTGCGGAGGCGGGGCTGCGCGTGGAGGCGGACCGGACCCGCATCCAGCTGGAAACCGCCAGCGCACGGACGGCCGTGCGCTTCTTCCCCAGCATCGGCGGCGAATGGACCGACGCGCGTCGCCTCCTCAGGTATCGGCTCGCGTACGGCCGCCGCATCGGCCGCCCGGGGCCGGAGATGCTGAACCCGTTCTCCATGGGCGGGGACGACGTGGACGAGATCGTCGGCAACCCGTCGCTGCTGCCGGAGGTCTCGGACCAGGTCGAAGCCGGCGTGGAACGGCACGGCGCGCTGCTGACGCTGCAGCTGACGCCGTTTTTCCGCTGGACGCGAGACCCCATCCGCCCGCTCAAGACGGCGACGGCGCGCGGCGGCGCGACGACCACGCTCAGGAACCTGACCCGGACGCGGGCCGTCGGCGCGGACGGCAGCGTGCGCGCACGACCGACGGGCGGCACCGTCGTAACGCTGGCGGGCAGCGTCGCCCACGTGGAGACGACGGCCGACGTGTTCGGCAGCAGCGGCGTGTACGCCACGGCGCGGCTCACCGTCGATCTCCGGGTGGCCGAGAACACCACGGCGCAGCTCTACGCATACCGCCGGAGCGCGCAGGCCATCGAACAGGGCGAGATCCTGCCGGCGTTCACCAGCGAGCTGGCGCTGACGCAGCGGCTCGCCGGCGACCGGGGGCGCGTGACGCTGCGCCTCAACGACCCGCTGCGCGGCGACCGCCTCGAGTTCCGGATCGCCGACGCGACCTTCACGCAGGAGAGCCGCCGGCGCACGGCGCGGCCGCTGCTGTCGCTGTTCGCGTCCTACGCGGTGGGTGGGGCGCCGCGTGAAGATGCACCCGTCCGGACGGAGGGTCGGGCCCGGATCTTCTGATGCAGTGAGGTGACCGTCAGCGGGCGATGTCCGGGCGAGGAGCCTGTACGGTTGGACGGCAGGCTCTACCTCTTCTGCGGCGATCCGGCGATCCGGCGATCCGGCGATCCGGCGATCCGGCGACCGGGGGCCGCGGCACCGGCTTCAGCAGCCCGACCCCGGGCGCAGCCGGGGGCACGCCCGACGCCGCAGTTCGAAGCCGCCGCCGTCCATGCACCGCCCCCGAACCACCCAGCATCTTCATCCACTTTGCTCCATCTGTTTCCAGCCTTCCGCTAACCCCCGCAAACCCCGGAATTTCCGCGGCATCTACGTTGCTCCGCCCCGCAAAAGGCATGGATTTCGCGGAACTCCGCACCACACGGCCCGGGAAACGCACGGCTCCGCCGCGCCCGCCCGGAGCCAGCGGAGAACCACCGGGGAGGGGTGCTGCGGCGGCATGAAACTGGTCATCTTCGGCCTGACGGTGAGCTCCTCGTGGGGAAACGGCCACGCCACCCTCTGGCGTGGCCTTTGTCGCGCCCTGGCGGCGCGCGGCCACGAGATCGTGTTCTTCGAGCGCGACGTGCCCTACTACGCCGAGCACCGCGACCTGCGCGAGCTCCCCGGCGGGGGCGAGCTGGTGCTGTACCCGTCGTGGGAGGAGGCGCTCCCCGCCGCCCGGCGCCACCTGGAGGACGCGGACGTGGGGATGGTGACCTCGTACTGCCCGGACGGCGTCGCCGCCTCCGAGCTGGTGCTGGGGTCGCGGGCGGCCACGCGCGTCTTCTACGACATGGACACCCCGGTGACGCTGCAGGCGCTGGAGCGCGGCGAGACGGTGCCGTACCTGCCGCCCTGGGGCCTGGGCGACTTCGACCTGGTGCTCTCCTTCACCGGGGGCGCCTCGCTGCGCGAGCTGAAGACCCGGCTGGGCGCGCGCCGGGCCGTGCCGCTGTACGGCAGCGTGGACCCGGAGGTACACCGCCGCGTCCCCGCGCAGGACGTCTTCCGCGCCGACCTGTCGTACCTGGGCACCTACGCGGCGGACCGGCAGGCGGCGCTGGAGGCGCTGTTCATCGAGCCCTCTCGGCGCCTTCCCGAGCAGCGCTTCCTGATCGGCGGGGCGCTGTACCCGCCCGACTTCCCCTGGACGGACAACGTGTTCTTCGTCCGCCACGTGGCGCCCGGCGACCACCCGGCCTTCTACTCGTCGTGCCGCATCACGCTCAACGTGACCCGCGCCGCCATGGCGGCGATGGGGCACTGCCCCTCGGGGCGGCTGTTCGAGGCGGCGGCGTGCGGCACGCCCATCCTCAGCGACTGGTGGACCGGGCTGGACGAGTTCTTTGCGCCGGGCGAGGAGATCCTGGTGGCCCGCACCACCGAAGACGCCCTGCACGCTCTGCGGCTCCCCCGGGAGGAGCTCGACCGGGTGGCGCGGCGGGCGCGGGAGCGCGCGCTGGACGAGCACCACGCCGACCGGCGCGCCCGCGACCTGGAGGACTCGCTCTCCGCGGCGTACGCCGCGCGGGGCGAGTTCGGGGCGGGGGACGCGCTGGAGCCCGACGGCACCCTTTCCATGGAGGTGTGAGCATGTGGGGGATCGTACCGGCGGCCGGGGCGGGGAGCCGCATCCAGCCCCTCGCGTTCTCCAAGGAGCTGCTCCCCGTGGGGAGCCAGTTCGACGGGGACGGCGTGGAGCGGCCCCGCGCGGTGAGCGAGTACCTGGTGGAACGGATGGTGCGCGGGGGAGCGGACCGGATCTGCTTCGTGATCTCGCCGGGGAAGTCGGACATCCTGGGCTACTACGGCGGCGAGGTGGGCGAGGCCCGCGTCTGCTACGTGGTGCAGCCGAAGCCGGCGGGGCTCTGCGACTCCATCTTCCGGGCGCTGCCGCTGATCGCGCCGCACGAGCAGGTGCTGGTGGGGCTCCCGGACACCATCTGGTTCCCGGAGGACGGGCTGGCCCGGCTCCCGGACGGGGTGCTCTCCTTCCTGCTCTTCCCGGTGGAGCGGCCCGAGTTCTTCGATGCGGTCGTGACCGACGGGGAGGGGCGGGTGCGGGAGATCCAGGTCAAGCAGCCGGGGGCGGAGTCGCACTGGATCTGGGGGGCGTTCAAGCTCCCCGGCTCCGTGCTGGCCGAGCTTCACGACCTGTGGCAGGAGCGGGGGCGGAGGGACGAGTACATCGGCACGCTGGTCAACGCCTGGCTGGCCCGCGGCGGCGAGGCGCGGGGGATCCCGGCCGGCGAGGCGTACGTGGACGTGGGAACGCTGCACGGGTATCGCGAGGCGATCCACGTGCTGGAAGAGCGGCCGGCGGCGGAGGCGGAGCTCCTCCCCGCGAGCCGCGCTCTGCTCACCTGAGGAGGGAGAAGAAGGGGTGAACTCGGCAGCCGCACTGCAGGCGGACCTCAGCGTGGACCGGATCCGCGACCGGGTCCGGGAGCTGGAGCCCTGGTTCCACAACCTGGACCTGCGCGGGGTCCGCACCGCGCCGCAGCACTTCCTGGGCGACTACCCGTCGTTCAAGTTCCGCAACTTCGCGCACGTCATCCCCCGGGACCTGACGGGGAAGACGGTTCTGGACGTGGGGTGCAACGCCGGCTTCTACTCCATGGAGATGAAGCGGCGCGGCGCCGAGCGCGTGGTGGGGATCGACAGCGAGGAGCTGTACCTGGCGCAGGCCCGCTTCGCCGCCGAGGTGAACGGGCTGGACGTCGAGTACCGCAGCATGTCCGTGTACGAGGTGGGGCAGCTGGGCGAGAAGTTCGACTTCGTCATCTTCATGGGCGTGCTCTACCACCTGCGCCACCCGCTCCTCGCGCTGGACCTGCTGCGCGAGCACGTGGTGGGCGACCTGCTCCTGTTCCAGAGCATGCAGCGCGGCAGCACGGAGGTGGAGGCGCTGGAGCCGGACTACCCCTTCTCCGAGGAGGAGGTCTTCGACCGGCCCGGCTACCCCAAGATGCACTTCGTGGAGAAGCGCTACACCGGCGACCTCACCAACTGGTGGGTGCCCAACGCCGCCTGCGCCGAGGCCATGCTGCGGAGCGCCGGGTTCCAGGTGGTGGAGCACCCGGAGCAGGAGGTCTACCTGTGCCGCGTGGCCGACCTCCCCGACGACCAGCCGCGCGCGGTGTACCCGTCCCGCGGGAGGTAGGCAGGTGGTCGAGGCGGTGATGATCTGGAACGAGCCCAACAACACCTCGCACTGGGACTTCGGCATCGACCCGGGGTGGCGGGTCTTCGCGGAGATGACCAAGGCCGCGTCCGCCGCGGTCGCGGCCGAGAGCGCGTCGGTGAAGCGGGTGCTGGGCGGGATCTCGCCCATCGACCCCGGCTTCATCCGCAACATGCGGGAGCAGGGGGTGCTGGAGGCGGTGGACGTGGTGGCGGTGCACGGGTTTCCGCTGGACTGGAACCTGTGGATGATCCAGGAGTGGCCGGAGAAGCTGGCCGCCATCCGCGGGGAGACGCACCTGCCGGTGTGGGTGTCGGAGGTGGGGGTGTCCACCTTCGCCGCGGAGGAGACGCAGGAGTACGGGCTGCTGCGCACCGCCGGGCTGCTGCTGGGGCGGGCCGAGCGGGTACACTGGTACTCGCTCTTCGACCTCCCCCGCGCCTGGGGCGCCACCACGCGCCACCGGGAGCGGGAGGGGTCGTCGTACTACCGGCACTTCCACATGGGGCTGTTCGACGCGGACGGGCGGCCCAAGCGGGCGCAGCGGCGGTTCGCGGAGTTCACCCCGGAGATGGGGGTGTGCCAGTGGTTCCACTTCCAGGACCCGCGTCTCGATCATGCTGTCCAGTGCATGCGGGAGATGGGGATCAAGCGGCTGCGCACGGGGCTGAGCTGGTCGGACGACCACCGGCCGGACTCGCTGGCCTGGTTCGACCGGCAGATGGCGGCGCTGGAGGAGTTCGAGGTGACGGTGACCTTCTGCTTCACGCCGGACCACTGCGGGGTGGTTCCGCACTACACGAGTCCGCCGAAGCGCATCGAGGAGTTCGCGGACTTCTGCGCGCGGATGACGCGGCGGTATGCGGGGTGATTTGTAACCGCTGGTTTGGGGCGTGCCCCCGGCTGGCGCCGGGGTCGGGCTGCGGCTCCGTAGAGCAGCAAACTACGCTGCTCAACGGAGTCGAGCCCCGACGATACTGCTGTCGGGTCTCGCCCCTCCGGGCCGACATCCCTCACGCGACTACGGTTGCTTCCAGATAGGTTGTGAATTCGTGAGTTCTACCCTGCTTTCCGCGCCGCCGCGGGCGCGCGCGGCGCGACCCGCTTCGCCCCTGGCGGCCGCCGCCGAGCCGACCGCGGCGCCGCTCCCCTGGATCTCGGTGGCGCCCGGGGCGCCTTACTTCGTCACGGAGCACGGCGAGGCGTGGACGCCCGTCGGGCAGAACGACGCCATCACCTGGCCGGAGCTGGCGGGGCTCTTCCGGCGGCGCGACCTGGCGGGGGTGGAGGCGCACCTGCGCTGGCTCAAGGAGAACGGCGTCACCGTGCTGCGGCTGATGCTGGAGTACGCGCACCGCGAGCACCGCTACCTGGAGCGGCCGGTGGGCGTGTTCCAGCCCAACATGGTGCGGCTGTGGGACGACCTGTTCGCGCTCTGCGAGCGCGTGGGGATGCGGATCCTGCTCACCCCGTTCGACACCTTCTTCACCTGGATCCGCTGGAAGAAGCACCCCTACAACCGGCGCAACGGCGGGCCCTGCGCGGACCGCTCGCAGCTGCTGATCTGCCCGGAGACGCGGGCGGCGGTGAAGCGGCGGCTGGAGTTCGCGACGGAGCGCTGGGGGAACAGCGGAGTGCTCTTCGCCTGGGACCTGTGGAACGAGTTCCACCCCGCCCAGGGCGACAACCGCTTCGACTTGTTCCCCGGCGTCATCGCCGACCTGTCGCGCTTCCTCCGCGAGACGGAGATCCGCCTGCACGGCCGCGCCCACCCGCAGACGGTGTCGGTGTTCGGGCCGGAGTTGGTGTGGAAGCGGGCGCTGGTGGACCCCATCCTCCGCCACCCGGAGCTGGACTTCGCCAACAGCCACTTCTACGAGCAGGGCACCATCGACGACCCGCGCGACACGGTGGCGCCGGCGGTGAGCGCCGGGCGGCTGACGCGCGAGGCGCTGGCGGAGATCCGCGACCTGCGCCCCTTCTTCGACAGCGAGCACGGTCCCATCTACACCTTCAAGGACCGCCACCGCACGCTGCCGGAGCCGTTCGACGACGAGTACTTCCGCCACATCCAGTGGGCGCACCTGGCCTCCGGCGGCGCGGGCGGCGGGATGCGCTGGCCCAACCGCCACCCGCACGTGCTCACCGTGGGGATGCGCGTGGCCCAGCGCGGCATGTCCCGCTTCCTCCCGCTGGTGGACTGGACCACCTTCCGCCGCCGCAACCTCAACGACGAGATGGAGCCCTCCACGCCCGCCCTCGCCGCCTTCGGCTGCGGCGATGCGGCGCAGGCTGTGGTCTGGCTGCTCAGGAAGGACACCATCGGCCGGGACGGCCGGCTCCGGCGCGACGCCGAGCCGCTCGCGGCGGAGGTGCGCGTCCCCGGCCTGGCCGCGGGGCGCTACGTCGCCACGGCGTGGGACACGGAGGCGGGGGAGGCGCGCGGCGAGTGGGAGTTCGAGGCGGAGCCGGAGGGCGGGCTGGTGCTGCGGCTCCCGCCGTTCGTCACGGACCTGGCGGTGGCGGTGCGGCGGGCGTGACCCCTCACCCCCGGGCACGGCGCCCCCCTCCCCCGGCCCCTCCCCGCAAGGGGGAGGGGAGAACGGCACGACAGTCCGAGGGTCAGACTCCGGTGCGAGGGGCCACCCCTCACCCCCCGGCCCCCTCTCCCACCAGGGGAGAGGGGGAGCACGACACGGCGACGGCAAGGATCGTCAGCGTGGAGATTCCCCTCCCCCGGAACGGGGGAGGGTGGCGAGCCTAAGCGAGCCGGGTGGGGGCCCCCGAGGACGCCAGCGCGATGCCCGCGTGAGTCTTCCACCGTCTGCCGCCGACCCTGTCGAATGAAACGCTTGTCGTTCGGCTAAGAGGCGACGGCTTAATCAGATGCGACTCCGGAGGGCGTCCTGAACAG
>JBFMFL010000379.1:0-5980 GCA_040752145.1 Gemmatimonadota bacterium | reverse complement strand
CGGCATCGTCTGCGGCTTACAGAACTTCCGTGTCATGGGCCGCCTCTCCTGGTGAGCATCGCCCCTCCACTCCGAGCCCGGCCGCCTCACACCTCCTCCGCTCTCCCGCTATTGTGCAACCCGTCTACTACTGTCCGTCTCCTGCGCGGGCTTCGGGAACCCCGCCAAACTGCCGGCGGGTTTCCCTGCGCCGGAGTGAGCCAGCCGAAACTGCCCGGCTGTCTCCCTCCGTACAGCATGTGGGAACCATGGAACGGCAACGGCGAACGGCGCCCTCACCCGAGCATCCGGGTGGGGGCGCACTTTCGGACTTTCGCACTTTCGCACTGCCATTCCCCTTCCCCGGAACTCCCGGCGCCGCCCCAAGTAGAACTCCCGGTTCGTCCCGCTGCACCCTTCCACCGGCATCCCCAGGCGTTCCCATGCGTCCCCGCTTTCCTCTCGCGCTCCTCCTGGCGCTCGCTTCCGCTTCCGCGCTCCCGGCCGGGCTCGCCGGCCAGGGCACCATCGTGCCGGACCGCTGCCGCCCCGAGTGCCGGCGGCCGCTGCCGCCGTCGCTCCCCGTGGAGTCGGTCACGCTGGACACCCGCATCGAGGGGCAGGTGGCGACCACGCACGTGACCCAGGTGTTCCGCAACGAGACCGAGGCCACGCTGGAGGGCACGTACCTGTTCCCCATCCCCTCGGACGCGTCGGTGAGCGAGTTCGCCATCTGGGACGGCGAGCGGCGGCTGGCGGGCGAGGTGCGGTCGCGCGAGGAGGCGCGGCGCATCTACGACGGCATCGTGCGCAGGCAGCGCGACCCGGGGCTGCTGGAGTACGCGGGGGAGAACCTGTTCCAGGCCAGCATCTTCCCCATCCTCCCGCGCAGCACCAAGAAGCTGGAGCTGGTCTACACGCAGGTGCTCAGGGCGGAGGGGGGCACCGTCGGGTACCGCTACCCGCTGGGGGTGGGGCGGGGCGCCGCGCCGGTGGAGCGCGTGGCGGGACGGGTGGAGATCCGCGGCGAGCACGCGGTGAGGACCGTGTACTCGCCCAGCCACCAGGTGGACGTGCGGCGCAGCCAGGGCGACCGGGTCGCCGCCGTCTCCTTCGAGACGGACGGGCGGCGCGAGCGGCGCGACTTCCAGCTCTTCTTCGCGCAGGCGAGGGAGGACGTGGGGCTGTCGCTGCTCACCTACCGCGAGCCCGGCAGGGACGGCTACTTCCTCCTCCTGCTCACGCCGCGCAGCGACGCGGGGGGGCGCGAGTACCCGGCGCGCGACGTGGTGTACGTGCTGGACACCTCGGGCTCCATGGCCGAGGACGACAAGATGGAGAAGGCGAAGCGGGCGCTGGCCTTCGGGCTGCGCGGGCTGGGGCCGGACGACCGCTTCAACGTCGTCGCCTTTTCCGGCGACACGCGGCTGATGGAGACGGGGCTGGTGCGCGCGGACGCCGCGGGGAAGCGGCGCGGCGCCGAGTTCGTGGAGCGGCTGCGCGCCGTGGGCGGCACCAACATCAACGACGCGCTGGTGGCCGGGCTGGAGCAGTTCGACCGCGAGGGCGACCGGCCGCGGCTGCTGGTCTTCCTCACCGACGGCCTCCCCACCGTGGGCGAGACCGCGCCGGAGCGCATCGTGGCCAACGCGCAGCGGGCCCGGCGCGGGGCGGTGCGGCTGTTCACCTTCGGCGTGGGCTACGACGTCAACACCCGGCTGCTGGACCGGGTCGCCGCGGAGAACGGGGGGACGGCGGAGTACGTGGAGCCGCGGGAGGACCTGGAGGTCAAGGTCTCGTCGTTCTTCGACAAGGTGAACCACCCCGTGCTCACCGACCTGCGGCTGGACCTGGGCGAGGTGCGCACCGACCTGGTGTACCCGCGGGTCCTCCCCGACCTGTTCCGCGGCGGGCAGGTGGCGCTGGTGGGCCGCTACCGCAGCGAGCGCGAGCTCGCGGGCGTCACCGCGCGCCTCAGCGGCCGGGCGAGCCCGCGGCGCGAAGTGCTCTCGTTCTCCGGGCTGCGCTTTCCCCTGCGCGACGAGCGGCACGAGTTCCTGCCCCGGCTCTGGGCCACCCGGCGCGTGGGCTGGCTGATGGAGCAGATCCGCACCTACGGCGAGAGCCGCGAGCTGCGCGACGAGGTGGTGGAGCTGGGGACGCGCTACGGGATCGTGACGCCCTACACCTCGTACCTGGCGCTGGAGCCGGGCGCGGAGCAGGCGGCGCGGGACTTCTCGGGCGTGGGCGCGGCCGGCGGCGTGGCGCGCGACGCGCGGACGCAGGCGCGCCAGCGCGGAGCCCCGGTCTCGCCCATGGCCCCGCCCCCGCCGCCCCCCGCGGTCCTGGCGCCCACCGCCACCACCGGGGCCGGCGCGGTGCAGGCCAGCAAGGCGGCGCGCGCGCAGCAGGAGGCCGTCAGCCTGGAGGGCGTCGTGGTCGCCTCCGCCTCCGTGCGGACGGTGGGGCGCAAGACCTTCTACCTGCGCGAGGGCGCGTGGACCGACTCGGAGCTGGACTCCGCCGGGCGCCTGCCGGAGACGCGGCTGGAGTTCGGGAGCGAGGCGTACTGGGACCTGCTGAAGCGGGAGCCGGAGCTGGCGCGCTACTTCGCCCTGGGCGAGCGGGTGGCGGTGGTGTCCGGCGGACGCGTCTACCGCGTGGACGCCGCGAAGCCGTAGGCGACGCGCGCGAATCGGCCTGATGCACGGCGGGGCCCCCGGTCGGACCGGGGGCCCCGCTGTTCGTCCGCGGTGGGCGCCCGTCCGGAGTGTAGGGTTTCAGGCTACCCGCTGTACCTCGGTTCCCAGCTCGTACAGGAACTCCGGAGCGAGGTCCGCCCCATTCGGCCACTCCACGGTGCCTGTCTCCGGATTGACGGCGACCCGGGAAAACAGCGCAGTGTCGCGGAGCGGCTCGAACACTTCGCCGTGGAGCTCTTCGGCGAGGTCCACTTCCTTCACCACACCGTTGCTGAACTCCACCCGGATGTGATAATCCCGCAGGGGATCCACACGAAGGATGTGAAGAAACATCTCGACCTTTCAGGGAAGGGGGGGGATCGGAACCAGAGTTCGGTGGTCCCGAGCCAGGTTCCAGTTGTCCATCAACTCCTCTCGGTGCAGCTCATGCCACTCGAACAGCATCTGGAGTGCCCGCTTGGACATCGTACCTGTAACGACGCCGCTCTGAATCTCCACGATCACTTCCTGGTCCTGGTACCGGGCATGGAAGTGCGGCGGGTTGTGGTCCCTGTAGTTGATGAATACCACAATCCCATAGAATCTGCTGATGACCGGCATGCGCGCTCAGTTCCTCTGATCTGCTCCTGGGACGCCCCCCCGGATCTCGAGCAATTACCTGGCCGAATCGCCTGCCACGCTTCGCCTCACGGATGCTCCGGGTGCGGCGGCGCCGGGCCGCGCTCCGACACCATCAGCAGCACCCCGACGAGCACCAGCCCCGCGAACAGGTACCCGGACGGGCTCCAGCGCTCGCCCCAGGCGAGGTAGGCGGCCACCGCGGCGACCACCGGCTCCACGGTGGCGACCGTGGCCGCGCGCGTGGCCTCGATGCGCTTCAGCCCCGCCCCGTAGAACAGGTACGAGCCGTAGGTGGGGACCGCCGCCAGGAACGCCAGCGCGGCCCACGCCGTCGGGCTCTTGGGGGCGAAGTCCACGAAGGGGAGCATCGCCGCCGCCCCCACCGGGAGCGCGTACAGGAACAGCGTGGAGGTCTCGTAGCGCTCGAAGAAGCGCTTGCCGAAAAGGTAGTACAGTGCGTACGCCCACCCCGCGGCCAGCCCCCATCCCAGCGCCGCCGGGGTCACCCGGACCCCGCCCCCGCCGCCGGACGCCAGCGCGATCCCCGCCACGCCCGCGAAGGCGAGCCCCAGCGCGGCCAGCTTTCGTCCGCCCATCCGCTCGTGCAGGAAGAGCCAGGCCAGGACGGCGACCCACACCGGCGCCGTGTACAGCAGCACCGCGGCGAGCGCCGCCCCGCCCTCGCGCACCGCCATGAAGTACGCCCCGTACAGGAACGCCACCCCCACCAGCCCGAACCCCACGACCGCCGGCAGGTCGCGGCGCGCCACCCGCACGCGCCGCCGCAGCCCCGCGTGCGCCCCGAAGAGCACCGCCGCGATCACCGCGCGCCAGAAGGCCACCTCCAGCGGCCCCAGTCCCTCCTGGAGCGCCACTCGCGAGACCGGCCCCAGCAGCCCCCACAGCAGGCCCGCGCAGAACACGTAGAAGTACCCCATTCCCTCTCTCCCGGGGGAGCGGCGCTCCCCGTCTACCGCGCCGCGGGCCCCTCCGCCGCATGGGGGAGCGCCGATTCCGGCGAGGGCCCGGACCCGGCGTAGAACATATGCCCGCGGACCGCCTCCCGCACCCGCGCGCCCGGTCCCGGGGCGGCTTGCGCCCGCCCCGCGCCGCACCTACTCATTCCCGGCCGGCATCAACTCTGCACGATGCCGTGCGGGACCCCTTTTCGTCCCGCGCCGGCACGCACGGCGCCGCCCCACCCGCCACGGAGCCAGTCCGATGCACGAGGAGAACGCCGGCCGCGGCATCCCGCTGCACACCAAGATCCTGCTCGGCCTCGCCGTGGGCGCGGGCGCGGGGGGGCTCGCCAACGCCCTGTGGCGCGACGATCCGCGGCTCCTCTGGGCCGTGGACAACGTGGCCCAGCCCATCGGGCAGGTGTTCCTGCGCATGCTGTTCATGGTGGTGGTGCCGCTGGTGTTCACCTCGCTGGCGCTGGGGGTGGCCGCGCTGGGCGACCTGTCGCGGGTGGGGCGGGTGGGCGGCAAGACGCTGGCCTTCTTCCTGGCGACCACCGCGCTGGCGGCGTGCCTGGGGCTCACCCTGGTGAACACCGTCCGCCCGGGCGACGCGCTGGACCCGGGCGTGCGCGCCGCGCTGCTGGCCGAGTACACCACCGAGGCGTCGGAGAAGGTGACGCAGGCGGGGGAGACGGGGTTCGGGGTCGGCACCTTCGTCAACATCGTGCCGCGCAACCCCATCGACGCCGCGGCCAAGGGCGAGATGCTCAGCCTGATCTTCTTCACCCTGGTGTTCGGCGTGGCGCTGACCCGCATCCCCCGGGACGCCGCCGCGCCGGTGCTGCGGGTGCTGGAGGGGGTGAGCCAGGTGGTGATGGTGATCATCGGCTTCGCCATGAAGCTGGCCCCGCTGGGCGTGGCCGCGCTGATCTTCTCGGTGACGGCGCGCTTCGGGTTCGACGTGCTCCGCTCGCTGGGGATGTACGTGGTGGTGGTGATGGTGGGGCTGGCCATCCACCTGTTCGGCATCATCCCCACGCTGGCGCGCACCCTGGCCGGGGTGCGGCCGCTGGACTTCCTGCGCCGCTGCCGCGCCATGATGGTGACGGCGTTCTCCACCTCCAGCTCCAACGCCACCCTCCCCACCTCCATCCGCACCGCCGAGGAGCAGTTCGGCGTGCCGCGCGAGATCGCCGGCTTCGTGATCCCGCTGGGCGCCACCATGAACATGAACGGCACCGCCCTGTTCGAGGGGATCACGGTGCTCTTCCTGGCGCAGGTGTTCGGGGTGGAGCTTTCCCTGTCGTCGCAGCTGCTGGTGATCGGCATGTCGGTGATCACCGCCGTGGGCGCCGCGGGCGTGCCGGGCGGCTCCATCCCGCTGCTGGTGCTGGTGCTGGAGATGGTGGGGGTGCCCGGCGAGGGGATCGCGCTGGTGCTGGGCGTGGACCGCATCCTGGACATGTCGCGCACCGTGCCCAACGTCACCGGCGACCTGCTCACCTCGCTGGTCATCGCCCGCAGCGAGGGGTACCGTCTCGTCGCTCCCTCCGAGCGCGAGGCCGAGGAGGCGATGGAGGCCACCGTCGTCGAGCCGGAAGAGCCGATCGGACGGCCCTGAGACTTGGGCGTGCCCCACCTCAATATCCAGCCGTCGTCCCCTCTCCCAGGATTGGGAGAGGGTGGCGAGCCTCAAGCGAGCCGGGTGAGGGCCGG
>JBFMFL010000378.1:0-6022 GCA_040752145.1 Gemmatimonadota bacterium | reverse complement strand
AGCCCCGTCCGGCGATGCGCCGGACGGGGCTCTTGCCTTTGCATGCGGATCGCTGGTCCGCCGGTTCAGGTCCGGGGCGCGGCGGATGGACGCTCCAGCCGGTACAGCCGCAGGTGCTCGCGGTCGCTCTCGTCCCTGGCCCGGCCGAGCACGTAGTCGCGGCCGATCTCCAGGACGTGCAAGGCGGGAGGGAGGCGAAGGGTCCCGAGGAACCGGCCCTCCGGATCGAACACGCTCCAGGGCACGCCCGCCCCACGCTCTCCTGGCCGGACGGCTTCCTCCACCCACAGGTAACCCTCCGCGTCCACCCGCAGCCCGGTGTATGGCGGCATCGCGTCGGGGTACGGCGCGGATTCCCGCATCCGCTCCTCGTCACGCCGGGCCTGCTCGCTGCCCAGGTTGACGAGGCTCGCCCTGTAGTCCTCGCGGTCCTTGCTGGTGACTGCCAGCGGACGGTGCTCCTTCCGGACCAGCCTGGCCAGCCTCCCGGACGCGTCGTAGACCGCCACCTCGTAGCGGTCGCCGGTGCCGACATACAGCCGGTCGCCACGGACCGCCGTGACGGTCCGGCGCGCGAACGGCCGGGTGTTCACGATGAAGGTGCCACGGCCGCCCGGCGGTAAGGCGGCGAACTGCTCCGTTCCCGGAAAGCGGCCTAGGTCGCCGAGCCGCTCGCCTGCGTGACCGACGCGGACGTACGCCGCGGTGTCCCGCCACACCTGGCCGGCCGCGGGAAGCCTGGCAAGGTCCATCCCCGTGGCGAGCACGACAGACCCGTCCGCGAAGGCGCCGTGCAATTGCGGGAAGATGCCGGGGAGCCCCGTAGACGTGAAGCCGCGGACGAAGCGGCCTCGCGAGTCGAACACGGAGAGCCGGCCCTGCACGGCGTCCCAGGCGGCCAGGGTGTCACCGGAGAGGAGACCAACCCACCCCAGGTGCCGGAACTCCCCCGGCCCGTCGCCCTCGCGACCGGCGGTCAGGAGGTGCCGTCCGTCCGAAGCGTAGAAGCGCAGCTCGTGCGTCCCAGCGTTCGCCACCACCACGCGGCCGTCCGGGAGGCGGGTGGCGGCGAGCGCCTGGAAGAGCTGTTCGCTCGGCGTCGCCCCGCCACCGACGTCCAGCGCCGGCCGGCTCGCGATCCGCCAGGCCAGGCTGTCGCCGGTCTCCGACGGGTTCTCCACGATGGCGACTCCGGCACTGTCGCGGACCAGGGTCGTCGTGGTGGTGCGAGAGGATGGATCACCGCACGCGGTCAGCAGGACCGTGAGCGCCACGCCGGCCAGCCGTCGAAGTAGTCGTGTCATGTACGGACGAATGGGCGGAGAAACGGACCGGGCCTCCACGGGGTGGAGGCCCGGCCATTTACCAGGCATCGAGCTTCGTTTTCAGCGGCGCGGAACGGAACGCGCCGGCTGCGACGGTACGTTGGCGTCAAAGCCGGCCCAGAATCGTGCGTCGAGTCGCTGCGCGAAGCTCTTCGCCTCCGGAAGACCGGCCATCGCCTGGCTGGCCGCTGAGGCGGTGGCCGGTTCGGCGGCGAGTGCTGCGACTACGCGCTGAAGCGCAGCGATGTCGACCGTTGTAGCGGGTGAAGCGACGGCTTCCGCGCGCGGCGACACCCCCGACGGCAAATCAAGGGGATGCTCGCAGGCCGTCAGGGCCAACAGGCCGGCCAGGGCGGGCACGGGGCGGAAGTACTGTCTGCTCGGCATGATGCACTCCACCTGTTCGGGGGCCCTGCTGACCGGCGGACGTTCCCCACCCTCAAGCGTCAGGTGTTCGTCAGAGGACACGCCTTTTGCTTAGAAACGCAGACTATGCTACCGTCGGACAAAGTAGTGCAAACCGTGTCGTAGCAGGTCACCGTTTGGGCATCGGCAGGGACGGAGCCGGACCCGGCGAGCAGCGGGATTGCCAGAACAACGACCCGGAGGAGAAAAGCACCCGGACCGTGGGGAAGCAAGTAATACATGTGAACCTCGTGTCGGAAGAGGGACCGGACAGCCTGGCAATTTCCTCCTGGCGGGCATCTCACGCACACGATAATGGCACAATTGGCATGCCGCAATGTCCCTGCTCGGCTCAAAGGGGCACTGGATGCATCCCTCTCCCCCGCTCAGCGGGACGAGGACTCGTCCATCGGGAGGATCTGGCCGCCGCCTTCCAGCGGGGTCTTGCGCGAGTCGGCGATGCGCCACACCAGCGCGGCCACGATCAGGAGCGCGAGGAGGATGCCGGCGACCAGCGCGGCGCGCCGGGAGGCGGGCGGCCGCCACACCTCGGGGGCGGCGGCGTGGGGGCGCTGGGCCCCGCAGAGCGGGCAGGACGCCTGCGAGGGGTCGATCTTCTCGCCGCAGTTCTGACAGACGATGCTACTCGGCATGGCTCCACGCGCCGGGTTCCCGCAGTCTCCCGCCCGGGGGTCCGGGGGGCGGGAAGGCCATGCATTTTCGGCGCCGCCGTCAGGCGCCGGGGCCCACGAACACGATCCTGCGCCGCGACGGGGCCAGCCCCACGAACATGCCGTACGCGCCCGTGACCCCCACCGAAGCGCCGGCCTCGCGCACCGCCCCGCCGAAGCTCACCCGGGAAAGGGCGTAGGCGGAGTCCAGCGCCGTGAGGTGCAGGTGCACCTCCACCGAGTCCGGTTGCAGGGTGACGAACCGCCGCGAGGCGCCGGTGCCGGTCCACTCCCCGCACCCGGAGACCATCCCCGTGACGACGGCGGAGTCGGCGAAGCCCTGGCGCCCGGTTCCGTCCACCACCAGGTCCGCGTCGCTCCTCAGGTACACGCCGCACTGCGCGCCGGGGACGACCCGGCCGCCCCGGTACACCCTGCCGGCCGCGACGCCGGGGAGCACCCGCTCCCCCTGGCGGTGGGTGCGCCAGCGGAGGGTGAGGGCGTCGGTGAACAGGAGGGAATTGCCGGGGCTGGGCGTGAGCCGCAGCGGGATGCGCGTCCCCGCCACCGGGTACACCGGCTCGGGCGGGAGCGGCACCGTGGTGCGCGCCGTGACCGGGGCGTGCCCCGGGAGTTCGGCGGCAAGGGTGTAGGAGGCGCCGGCGCGCACGCCGCCGGGCACCACCCCCGCGTAGCAGCCGGGCCCGGCGGGACCGTTGGCGGGGAGGCCGGTGGAGGGGTCGAAGTGCCGCACGCAGGCCGGGAACCCGGCCGGCGCCTCCCGCAGCGCCACCTCCGCGCCCGGCCCGGCGAGGCGGAGCTGAGCCCCGGAGACGGGGGTGGTGCGGACCGCGCCGTTCTCGGTCCCCGTGCTCTCGAGGAGCACCGCCACCGTGTCGGCGCCGGCGCGGAGCACGGCGTTGAGCTGCAGGCTGGGCTCCAGGTCCACCGCCGTGGGCGGGGGGACGATGTCGCACCCCGCGGCCAGGGCCAGCAGGGCGGCCAGGGCGCGGCGCATCAGAACCTCCACTCCAGCCCGAAAGTGGGGAAGACGGGGAGCTGCGGCGCGTACGACACCCGCATCCCCGGGCCGCCGTCCCCGTCGAACTCGTCCGGCATGGCGAACAGGACGTTGCGGGTGTTGAGCACGTTGAGCACCTGGAGGTACGGCGTGACCGTGGTGGACCTGCCGAACCAGCGGCGCCGGTACTCCCTGCGCAGCCCCAGGTCCAGCCGCGCGTAGCCGGGGAGGCGGGCGGAGTTGTGCTCGCCCATCACCGGGGCCAGCTGCTCGTACCCCTGGAGCGTGCCGTCGTCCGGGTCGAAGGCGTAGCGCTTGACCACGCCGACCACGGGGGTGTAGGGCTGGCCGCTGGCCATCACCAGCCGGGCGCTGAGCTGCCCCCGCGCGCCCAGCGGGGCGAAGCCGTTCAGGTCCAGCGTGTGCCGCCGGTCGAAGCGCGGCGTGTAGCGCACGCCGTCCACCTCCCGCTGGGCGGCGGCCAGGGTGTAGGCGGCGTTCAGCCCCGCCCCGCCGCGCGAGTACTGCGCCAGCAGCTCCACCCCGCGCCCCCACCCCGTCCCCCGGCGGAACTCGTCCGGCACCACCAGGCCGCGGCCCAGCGGGTCCTCGGGGATGGGGGTGACCGGGACGCTGCGGAAGCGCTTTTCGTACGCCTCCACGCGCAGGCTGAGCCGGGGCGAGGTCCACTCGCCGCCCAGCACCGCGTCGTCGGCCACGGTGAGCCCCATCTCCTCCGGCACGGCGGCCAGGATGTCGTAGGCGACGACGGAGGTGGAGAGCGCCTCGGCGTCGTGCAGGCTGTGCATCACCTGGGCGGAGCGCCCGGCGCCGGCCCACAGCGCCCACCGCGGCGACGGGGCCCAGCGCATCCCCAGGCGCGGCATCCACTCCGTCCCCCGCGACCCGGCGGTCATCACCCGCACCCCGGCGCGCAGCGACAGGGCGTCCGTGGGCGTCCACTCGTCCTCCAGGTACACGGCGAAGGTGAGGGGCCGGTCCTCGCGGTGGAAGGGCGGGACGAAGTCCTCCACGTCGTCGTCGAAGTCGGTGGGGCGGACGTCGTGCCGGAACGTGTACGCGTCCAGCTGCGCGCCGCCGCGCAGCTGGTGCCGGCGGCCGTACCAGGTGAGGCCGCCCGCGAGCACCGCGTCGCCGATCCCGGTGGAGGCGCGCACCAGGTAGCGGTCGTCGTCGTCGTACCGCTGGGTCTCGTTGTTCCAGCGGCGCTGGGTGGCGTGGAAGCGCCCGCCGAAGCCGCTGTACCCCGCCCGCAGCTCGCCGGCCATGCGGGCGCCGAAGGGACGCCACAGCCGCGCCCCGAACGCCTCGGAGCCCCAGTCGAAGTCGATGGCGTCGCTCTCGCCCCGCTGCTGGTAGACCAGGGTCTCGTCGTTGAGGTACGCGGAGAAGGAGAGGCGCCCCAGCGCCCCGGCGTCCTGGTCCAGCTTGAGGTGGGCGTCGGAGAAGCCGTAGGGGAGGTGAACGGGGATGATCCCCAGCGCCTCGGCCCCGCGGGTGGCCAGGTCCAGGTAGGTGTGCCGCGCGGAGAGCAGGTAGCTCCCCCCGGCCCAGGGCGTGGGCCCGTCCACCCCGAAGCGCGAGGAGATCAGCCCCACCGCGCCGGTGGCGCGGACGCTGTCGCGGCCGCCGTCGCGGGTGCGGACCTCCATGACGCTGGAGATGCGGTCGCCGGCGCCGGCCGGGAAGGCGCCGGCGAGCACCCCCACCGACTGCACCGCGTCCGGGTCGATGGCGCCGAACAGCCCGCCCAGGTGGTACGGGTTGTAGAGGGGGATCCCGTCCAGCGTGATCAGGTTCTGGTCCGGCGAGCCGCCGCGCACGTAGGGGGCGCTGGAGAAGTCGGAGATGCTGGCGACGGAGGGGAGCGACTGGATGGCCCGCAGCACGTCGGCCTCGGCGAGGGCGGGGGTGAGCCGCACGGCGCGGCCGTCCAGCCGCACCGCGCCCGGCCCCGCGGAGTGGGCCCCGGAGACGGCGGTCCCCTCCTCGCGGCCCCTGACCTCCACCGGCTCCAGCCGCACCGCCTCGGCGCGGAGGTCGAAGTCCAGCCGCACGGAGCCGCCGCCGGAGGCCCGCACCACCACGGTGTGCGGGCGGAACCCGAGCGCGGAGGCGCGCACGGTCCAGCGCCCCTCCTCCACGCCGGGGAGGACGAAGTAGCCGCGCTCGTCGGTGACGGCGGTGCGCTTCAGCTCCACCACCTGCACCGTGGCGCCGGGGATGGGGACCGCGGAGCCCTCCGCCCGCACCGTGCCGTGCACGTCGGAGGCGGGGAGGAGGGCGAACAGGAGCAGGGCGGCGAGGGACACTGCGGTGCGGTGGAACGGGTCGTGGAGCGCGGCGGCGCCCGCGGGGGCGCCGCCGGGGTGGACGGGGTCAGGGTCGGACGGTGAAGACCACTTCGGAGCCGGAGCTGTCGGAGGCGGGGGCGAGGAGGCGGATGCCGTCGCCGTCCTTGCGGAAGTACGGGCGCCCGTCCACCTCCACCACCGCGCTGCGGGCGGCGCGGGGGAGGACCACCTCCACCTCCCCGGCGCCGGCGCCCGGCCCCACCACCCGGCCGGGGCCGGGGCGGA
>JBFMFL010000377.1:0-6028 GCA_040752145.1 Gemmatimonadota bacterium | reverse complement strand
CACAACCGAGACGGGCGGGACCGGCATTCCGGTCCCGCCCGTCGCAGTATCGTAGTGGAAGCCGCCGCCCACCAGCGCCCGATCCGATAGCGGGGGCCCGAGGCCGCCGCCGGACCAAACCCAAAACGTAGACGGAGGGAAACAGCCGGGCAGTTTCGGCTGGTTCCCTCCGTGCGCAGGGAGACAGGCCGGCAGTTTGGCCTGGCTCCCGAAGCCCGCGCAGGAGACGGACGGCGGTATCGTCCGGCTCCGGAGCGGCCCCCCGCAAAAGAACTCAGAGCATCGAAACGAGGAACGTGGACGTCTCCGCCCCGTCGCGCTTGCTCGGCTGCGACGTCGCCTCCACCACGTTCACCCGCGCCGAGATCAGCTTGTGGAAGAACCCCTGCGTCACCCCCCGGTCGAAGTCGGTGGGATACGGCGTCCCCGTGACGATGGTGACCGACCGGTCGCCGGTCATCTGGTAGGTGATCTTCCCCGGGTGCCCGCGGTGGTTCATGTCGAACGCCATCCCGAACGACGCGGCGATCTTCTCGAACGAGTCCAGCCCCGGCGGGAGCGCGATGTGGTCGGGGATCTGCTTGCCGATCTGGAACAGCGTGTTGGGCCCCATCTTCTCGCCGATGGTCTCCAGCGCCCGGACGTAGCCCTCCAGCGGGTACCACGCCTCCGCCGAGACGTTCGCGATCCCCTGCTCGGAGAGGATCTGCTCGCCCCGCTTCCGGAACGGCCCCATGGCGCTGAGCATGGAAAGGATGTTGCCACCGCTGACCTGGTAGTTCGGCGGGTAGGGACGGGCGGTCATGGCGATCTCGGGATGAAGATGGTCGAACGCGGAGGATGCCGCGGGGGAGAGTGTCGGCACGCGGGGGCGCCGGCATGAGCGGGAACCGCAAACGGATGTGCAGCGTTGTCCCACAAGGAGCGTACACTCTATGCTCCGTCGCACGTACGTGCAACCCGCGTGACGAAGAGGCCACGGGGTGCGGACCGCGGAACGCGAAGCGGGGGCGGGAGATCCGCCCCGGATCCCCCGCCCCCGCCTCACGGTCGCTGCGCGCCAGGTCCAGGCGTCAGGCCACCTGGAGCACCCTGGACGGGTGGTGCAGGCGCGCCTGCGCGGCCACGTCGCCGGAGGTGGCGCAGATCACCGCCACCAGCGTCTCGCCCGAGTAGTCCAGCCCCACGTACCCCTCGCGCGGCTTCACCGCCACCACCTCGTGGCGGACGTGGTCGGGGAGCACGAAGTCGCCGTACGGGGTGAAGCCCGCGCGCCGCAGCCGCTCCACCCAGGCGGACACGCTCTCGTGCCGCTCGCAGCGGGTGTCCTCGGCGTTGCCCAGGATGTCCTGGATCTCGCGGGCGAAGAACATCTTGATCGCCGCGGCCTCGCGGGGGGGGAGCCCCGCGCGGTCCACCAGGTCGAAGGTGAGGCCGAAGTGGCGCCACGAGTTCTCGAAGCGCTCCCCGATCAGGTGGGTGTGGTGGTCGGAGCTGGGCTCGCAGAGCACCACCGCCAGCGGGTTGAGCTGCCGCAGCCGGCGGAAGAACTCGGTGCGGGCGCAGTAGCCGTTGCCCCGGTCGCGGATGTGGTGCGCGGCGAAGGCGGCGTGCATCACCAGCGGCCCGCGCACCGAGCCGAAGAGCGCCCAGTGCTCGTCCTCCAGCTGCTCGGCGATCAGGTTGAGGCCGTGGAACTCCAGCTCCATCCCCAGCTCCTCGGCCGTGCGGCGCAGCGACTCCTCCGCGGTGCGCAGGCTGTCCGCGTCCGGCTCCACCGCGAACACCGTGAGGCGCCGGGGGAGCTCGCCGCGCCCGGCCAGCTCGCGGAGCATGGCCGCCTCCTGCCGCCCGGTGCCGATCCCCAGGTCCAGCAGCGCCACCTCGTCCCACCCGGCCAGGAAGCCGGCCAGGATCTCGTTGGACACCGCCACCGACAGGCTGACGGTGGGAAGGTGCTCGGCGAGCAGGTTGAAGAGCGAGATCTGCTGCAGCTCGAACTGCTGCAGGTACAGGTTGATCTCGGCGGAGCGCGCGGGGTCCAGCCGCCGCGACAGCGCCGAGGCGAAGATGTAGTCCTGGAGGCCCTCGGGGTCCGAGCCGGCCTCCGGCCGGTCGGCGACCACGCCACCCAGGAGGAAGCGAGCCTCCTCCTCGCGGCCCTCCAGCGCCGCCCTGAGCACCGCCCGCAGGGCGTTCTCCTTGCTGATGTTCATGGTTCGGTTCTCGGTAGACGTTCTTCCGTGCGCGCGGGTGCCGCGGTGCGTCGGCAGCGCCGTCGGGAAGGTGTGGAGCCGTGTGCTGTACTGGGGTGCCGCCGGGGGCGGCCGGACCGCTCCGTGGGGCCGGCGCTGCGGGCAGGAACCGAAGCTCGGATTATGACATTGTCTACTCTGTCCGAATATATGTGACGGGGTGGACGCTGTCCAGGTTTTCGACGGTGTGCGGAAACTGGACGCGTCGCGTGGGCTCGCCGGGCCACCGGGCAGGCGCCGTGCCGCACGGCCGGCCGGCTCCGGCGGGACCCGTCCGCGTCCACCAACTTCATCATACGTTTGCGCTTGCGGGTACCCGGCCCGGGGGGCGCTGTTCCAGTCGTGCCCCACCCGGGTGCGGCACGCGCGCGGCAGGGGTGTACCGGGCGCGCCACACCCGGCGTCCACGACGGGGCTCCGGGGCGGGGAACCGCCGCGCCGCCACGCGGTACCGAGGGCATGCCGCCGTCCACCCGCCAGGACCTCTACCTCACCCTCGAAGCCTCGGAGCTGGTGCGCCGCGAGATCGCCAGGGCGCGCGGCAACGAGGTGTGCTTCCTCGCGCGCGTGGGCGAGGACGGCGAGGTGTACGAGCCGCGGGTGGTGGCGCGCGGGCACGCCACGGCGGTGCTGGCCACCCTGCGCAACCCGGAGCCGGGCGGGCTGCTCGTCCACAACCACCCCTCCGGCCGGCTGGAGCCCTCCGAGGCCGACCTCGCCGTCGCCGCGCAGCTCTGGGAGCAGGGGGTGGGCTTCGCCATCACCGACAACGCCGCGTCCGAGCTGTACGTGGTGGTGGAGCCGCCCGACGAGGACCGGACGGAGCCGCTGGACCTGGACCGCATCGACGCCGACCTGGGGCCCGGCGGCCCCGTCGCCGGGCGGCACCCGCGCTACGAGGACCGCCCGCAGCAGCGCGGCCTGTCGCGGATGATCGCCGGGGTCTACAACGAGGGCGGGGTGGGGATCGCGGAGGCGGGGACGGGGACCGGCAAGTCGGTGGCGTACCTGCTCCCGGCCATCCGCTGGGCCCTCCAGAACCGCGAGCGCACGGTGGTGTCCACCAACACCATCAACCTCCAGGAGCAGCTGGTGGAGAAGGACCTCCCATTCCTTCGCCGCGCCCTGGGGGAGCCCTTCCGCTTCGCGCTGGTCAAGGGCCGCCGCAACTACGTGTCCATCCGCCGCGCCCTGCTGGCCCGGGAGACCGCCCCCGCGCTCTTCGACGCGCCCAAGCAGGCGGAGCTGACCTCCATCGTGGAGTGGCTCAAGAAGACGCAGGACGGCTCGCTCTCCGACCTGTCCTTCCGCCCCTCCGCCGAGGTGTGGGACGAGGTCTCGTCCGAGTCGGACGTGTGCCTGCGCGCCAAGTGCCCCCACTTCGAGGAGTGCTTCTACCAACGCGCCCGCCGCGACGCCTCCTCGGCCGACGTGGTGGTGGTGAACCACCACCTGCTCTTCTCCGACCTGGCCGTGCGGCGCATGCAGGGGAACTGGACGGCCCCCGCCGTGCTCCCGCAGTACCGCCGGCTGGTGCTGGACGAGGCGCACAACCTGGAGGAGTCGGCCACCAGCCACCTGGGCGCCACCATCTCCCGGCGCGGGCTGTACCGCACCCTGTCGCGCCTGGAGAACCGCAAGAAGGGGCTGCTCCCCGCCTTCGCCGAGGCGCTGCGGCTGCGCCCGGACGACCTGCTGGCCCGCGGCGCCCTGGACCACATCTCCGAGCGGCTGCTCCCCGCGCTGGACGGCGCCCGCGAGCGCGCCGGCACGGTGTTCTCCTTCCTGGAGGACGTGTTCAAGGAGGCCGGCGCCATGATGGTGCGCCTGCACGACGACTTCCCCCGGCACCCGGTGTGGGTGCTGGGGCTGGAGGACGCGCTCGTGGGCCTGCTGGAGAACATGGACTCGCTGCTGCGCGGCATGGAGCTGCTGCGCGAGCGGATCGGGCTGGACGAGGCGCTCAAGGAGATGCTGGAGCCGCAGCTGATGGAGCTGCGCGGCGCCGCCAACCGGGTGGAGTCCGCCGCGGATGCCCTGCGCGCCGCCCTGCGCCCCCCCGACGACGGGCTCAAGATGGTGAGGTGGATGGAGCGCCAGCCCGAGCGCGACGGCCGCGAGGGGAACCTGACGCTCTCCGCCGCGCCGCTGGACCTCAGCTCGGTGCTGCGCGAGAGCCTGTTCGAGAAGGTGCCCAGCGTGGTGCTCACCTCGGCCACGCTCGCCACCCAGGGCAACTTCCGCTTCGTCCGGAACCGCCTGGGACTGTGGGCCCCGCGCGGCGAGGAGGCGGAGGACGAGCTGCGGGTGGCGGAGGCGGTGTACCCGTCGCCCTTCGACTACGCGGAGCAGGCGCTGTTCGTGGTCCCCACCGACCTCCCGGTCCCCGCCGGCGACTCCGACCCGCGGCACGACGAGGCCACCGTGCGCGCCGTGATCGAGCACGCCCGCATCTCGGACGGCGGGCTGTTCGTGCTCTTCACCTCGTACCGCGCGCTCCGGCACGTGGCCGGGGAGCTGCGCCGCCGCAAGATCGACCTGGAGTGGCCGCTGTTCGTGCACGGCGAGGGGCCGCGCGGGCAGCTGGTGGAGCGCTTCGCCGCCTCGGGACGGGGGATCCTGCTGGGGACCACCTCGTTCTGGGAGGGGGTGGACGTCCCCGGGCACCCGCTGCGCGGCCTGGTGATCCCCAAGCTGCCGTTCAAGGTGCCCACCGAGCCGGTGACCGCGGCGCGGATCGAGGCCATCGAGCAGGCGGGGGGCAACTCGTTCATGAGCTACATGCTCCCCAACGCCGCCATCCGCATGAAGCAGGGCTTCGGGCGGCTGATCCGCTCGCGCGAGGACCACGGCGTGGTGATGGTGCTGGACGGCCGCATCGCCAGGAAGAGCTACGGCCGCTATTTTCTGGAGTCGCTCCCGGAGGTGCCGGTGCGCATGGCTCCGTGGAAGCAGGTGCGTGAGGAGATGGTGCGCTTCTACGACCGCCGGAGCTCGGCGCTTCGAGCGGGATGAACCGGGGACGCGGCCGCCCCTCCGGCGGAGGCGCTCACCGAGAAAGGCGGAACACGGGGCATGATCGTTCGCAACCTGACCGACCAGACGCCGGCCGGCGTCCACATCGCCACGGGCCGGTACGCGTACTCGCGGTCCGGCGCGGCCATGGCCACGAGCGGCCTGATGGGCTGCATGGGCGTCGTCGTGCACGACCCGGCGACCCGGCGGGGGTGCCTGGGGCACGTGGAGCCGGAGCGGCACATGTCCACGTTCCTGGCTCGCTGTATTCACCTGATGGGGACCGCCGACGCCCAGTGCCGAAACCTGGAGGTGGTCTTCGTCGGCGGCAACCGCGGGGCCACCTTCGCGGTCGACGTGGCGACGGACCTCAACGACAACTGGCTCAGCGCGATGAACTGCTACGACGGCAGACGCGGCGCGGCGGCGCCGTTTGTGGGAGAGCGGATCCTGGAGGCGCTCAACATCACCTACCATCCCCATGCGGGCGCCGTGTACGTGGGCGCGAATCCCCTGGTGGTGCCGCCGTATGCGGATGCCGTGACGCAGGAGGTGCTCACCGTGGGCCTGAACATGCGCATGGTCACGTGCGCCGCGCTGGCGTGAGCCGGCCGCCCCAGCGTACTCCGTACGTAACTACTCAGCCTGAGCATAGTTGATGCAGCGGGTCTCGGGAGCAAGGCCCTGGTCGAGAGCGGAGGCTGCATGTTGACACGCGACGAGATACTGGCCGTCTACGCGGCGGGACCCGAGGCGGT
>JBFMFL010000376.1:0-6031 GCA_040752145.1 Gemmatimonadota bacterium | reverse complement strand
GCCCCCTCTCCCACAAGGGGAGAGGGGGAGCACGACACGGCACCGGCGGGGGTCGAAGCGTGGAGATTCCCCTCCCTCGCTTGCGGGGGAGGGGTGGCGCGCAGCGCCGGGGTGGGGGGCCCCAGCGGACGCAAGCGCGAGCCCCGCGTGAGGGATGCGAGCGCGAAGCGGCGAGACCCGGCGGGGCTGTTTCCGCCGGGGCTCGACTCCGTTGGCGAGCGTTGTTTGCTCGCCTACGGAGCCGCAGCCCGACCCGAGCGCCAGCGAGGGGCACGCCCGAACCCGCGGTTCCCGTCGTTCGCAGTTCCTGGCACAGGATCTGAGTGTCGGACAGGCGTGCGGTTCCACCCCACCCAACGGCCTCCGGAATACCCGTGAACGACACCCGTCCCACGACCGTCCTCTGCCTGTCCAGCTACCTCAAGGGCCAGGAGTTCATCCGCGAGTGCAAGCGGCTCGGCTGCCGCGTGCTGCTGATCACCGTGGAGAAGCTGCGCGACGCCGACTGGCCCCGCGAGAGCATCGACGAGGTGTTCTACATGCCGGACCTGTACCGGCGAGAGGACGTGATCCACGGCATCAGCTACCTGGCCCGCGGCGAGGACATTGCCCGCATCGTACCGCTGGACGAGTTCGACCTGGAGATGGCCTCGGCGCTCCGCGAGCACCTGCGCATCCCCGGGATGGGCGAGACCACCGTCCGCTACTTCCGCGACAAGCTGGCCATGCGGCTGCGCGCCCGCGAGGCGGGGATCCTGGTGCCGGACTTCGTGGGGCTGATCAACGACGAGCAGGTGCGCCGCTTCCTGGACACGGTGCCCGCGCCCTGGGTGCTGAAGCCGCGCTCCTCGGCGTCTGCCATCGGGATCCGGAAGCTGCACCACGCCGACGAGGTGTGGCAGGTCATGGAGGAGCTGGGCGACAAGCGCTCGTTCCACCTGCTGGAGCGCTTCGTCCGCGGGCAGGTCTTCCACGTGGACTCCCTCGCCTGGGACCGCGAGATCGTCTTCCACGAGGCGCACGGCTACGTGAACCCGCCCTTCGAGGTGTACCACGGCGGCGGGCTGTTCTGCACGCGGACGCTGCCGCGCGAGTCGGAGACCTCGCGCACGCTCAAGGAGCTGGACCGCGAGCTGATGGGGGCGCTGGGGATGGTGCGCGGGGCGCTGCACACCGAGTTCATCCACGGCGAGGAGGACGGCCGCTTCTACTTCCTGGAGACGGCGGCGCGGGTGGGCGGGGCGAACATCTCGGAGATGGTGGAGGCGGCCACGGGGCTCAACCTGTGGCGCGAGTGGGCGCGGGTGGAGGTGGCCGACGCCCGCGGCGAGGCGTACCGCGCCCCGGAGGCGCGCGACGACGCGGCGGGGCTGCTGATCTCGCTGGCGCGCCAGGAGTGGCCGGACACCTCTGCCTACGCGGACCCGGAGATCGTCTGGCGGCTCCACAAGCGGCACCACGCGGGGCTGCTGGTGGTGTCGCCGAGCGCCGAGCGCGTCGAACACCTGCTGCACGACTACATGCGGCGCTTCCGGGAAGACTTCTACGCGTCGATGCCGGCGCCGAAGACGGCGGCGGAGGCGACGGACTGAACGGCAGTGCGAAAGTGCGAAGTGCGGGAGTGCGAAAGTGAAGCGCGGTACGGAGCATGGAGTACGCAGTACGTGAAAAGCGCCCCGCCGGGAGGTCCCGGCGGGGCGCCTTCGTCGTTCAGCGTACTCCGTACTGCTGTCGCTCCGTACCGCCGTTCAGGCGGCGAGCAGGGCCTCCAGCTTGTCCAGGCAGAGGCGCCAGCCGTCGCGGTTGCCCTCGCGGTCGATCTCGTTGAGCAGCCGGTCCTGGCGGATGGTCAGCTCGGTGGCGTCCGGGCCCGCTGGGCGGAACTCCACCGTGAGCAGGGTGGGGTAGCGGCCGGCGGGGTGGCTGGGGCCCTCGTACACCCAGGTCTTCACCAGCCGCTCGCCGGGGACGATCTCGCGGTACTCGCCGGTGGTGGTGTGGTGGTTGCCCATGGGGTCCACCACCACCACGCGGTAGCTCCCGCCCACCCGCGGGTCCGCGGCGGCCTCCACCACCTCCAGCCGGCCCGGCGCCAGCCACTGCCGCAGCAGCGCCGGGTCCGTCCACGCCTCGAACACGCGGCCGGGCGCCGCGCCGATGGTGCGCACCACCGTGAGCGTCGGCGGTGCCGTCCGGTCCTCCGGCTCCCGCACGCTCACTGCTGGGCGATCTGGACGTAGTTGCCGCAGGTGTCGTCGAACACCGCCTCGACGCCCCAGTCCGTCTTGGTGGGCTCCTTTTTGAAGACCACGCCGCGGTCCCGGAGGCGCTCGTACTCGGCCTGCACGTCCGGCACGCCGAAGACGATGATGGGGAGCCCCGCGTCGTAGATCCCCTTCTGGAACTCCTTCGCGCCCAGGTTCTGGTTGGGCTCCAGGAGCAGGCCGGTGCCGTCCGGGTCCTCGGGCGAGGCCACGATGGCGAGGAAGTGCTCCGGCATGTACATCTTCTCCACGAAGCCGAGCTTCTCCGTGTAGAACCTGAAGGCCTCCAGCGGGTCGTTCACGAAGACACTGGTGAGGGCGATCTTCATTCGGACGTCTCCTCGGGGTGGGTGGGAGGGGGGCGGAACAGGGCGTCGAGCGCGTCCAGGCGCTGGTTCCAGAAGCGCTCGTAGTAGGCGAGCCATTCCTGCGCCTCGGCCAGCCGGGCGGCATTGAGCCGGCAGCGGTGGGTGCGGCCCTGTACGGTGCGCTGCACCAGCCCGGCGCGCTCCAGCACCCGCACGTGCTTGGATGCCGCCGCCAGCGACATCCGGAACGGCGCGGCCAGCTCGCTCACCGTCCGCTCCCGCCCCGCCAGGGAGTGCAGCATCTCGCGGCGCGTGGGGTCGGCCAGCGCCTGGAACACGCGGCTCAGCTCGTCGACGTGTCGCTCAACCATGTGGTTTACAGTACGGGCGCGGCGCGGGATTGTCAACCAATTGGTTTAGGATCGAGGCGGGCGGGCCCCCCATCCCCCCGGCCCCCTTCCCCCGCAAGCGAGGGAAGGGGGAGCACGACAGGTCGGTGCAGTTGTCCCCTCCCTCGCTTGCGGGGGAGGGGTGGCGCGCAGCGCCGGGGTGGGGGGCCGCGGACGCCAGCGCGATCCCCGGTGCCGGTCAGCCTCCCGACAGCGCCTTGACGAGACGGTACAGGAACTCCTGCCCCTCGTAGTACGACTGCACGGAGATCCGCTCGTCGGGGCAGTGGGCGCGGGTGTCGTCGACATCCAAAAAGATCCCGGTGACGCCGTACATGGGGATCCCCGCCTGGCGGAAGTACAGGCTGTCCGTGGCCCCGATCCCCATGGTGGGCACCACGGGGACGCCCGGCCACATCTCCGCCGTGATGCGCTCGATGGGGCCCAGCACGTCGGGGCGGAGCGGCGAGGGCGGGCTGGGCTTTGCGGCCACCAGGGGGCGCACCTCCACGCGCTCGTCGGCGACCACCTCCACCAGCGTGCGCCGCACCTCCTCCGGGGTGATGCCGGGGAGGAGCCGGCAGTTGACCACGGCGCGCGCGCTCTGCGGGATGGTGTTGTTGGACTGGCCCGCGTCCAGGCGCGTGGCCGCCCAGGTGGTCCGCATCAGCCCGTTGTACTGCGGCAGCGCGGACAGGCGCTCCACGGCCGCGGGGTCGGGCGGGTCGCGCAGCAGGGCGCGCATGTCCTCCGCCACCTGCCCGGTCTCGACGTCCGCCATGCGCTCGAAGAAGGCCCGCGCCACCTCGCCGATCTGCACGGGAAACCGGTGGGCGGCGATGCGCGAGAGCGCGCCGGCCAGGTGGTAGATGGCGCTGTCAGCGGTGGGGAGCGAGCTGTGCCCGCCCCTGCCGCGCGCCTCCAGCTCGAAGTCGGCGTACACCTTCTCGCTGGCCTGCACGGTGTTGGAGATGCGCCGCCCGGCGCGGATGCGCCCGTAGCCGCCCTCGTTGATCCCGAACTCGGCGTCCACCAGCCCGCGGCGCTCCTGCGACAGCCAGCGGGCACCGTTGTGGTCGCCGCACTCCTCGTCGGCGGTGAGGGCGACGACCAGGTCGCGGTCCGGGATGAAGCCCTCGGCGCGCATGCGCAGCAGGTTGGCGATCCAGATGGAGCACAGGGTCTTCTGGTCGGTGGTGCCGCGGCCGTAGAAGAAGCCGTCGCGCTCCACGAACTCGAAGGGCGGCGTGGCCCACTCCTCCGGGTGCGCGTCCACCACGTCCAGGTGGGCCAGCAGCAGGAGCGGACGGCGCGCGCCGGTGCCGCGCAGCCGCGCCACCAGGTTGTGCTTGCGCGGGTCGGGCCCCTCCACGGTGACGTCCTCCTCGGGCCAGCCGGCCGCGCGGAGCCGCCGCGCCACGGCCAGGGCCGCCTCCGTTACGCTGCCGCCGGTGTCGGTGGTGTCGATGGCGATGAGTTCCGCGAACACCTCGCGGGCGAGCTCCCGGAACTCCGGGGGCGGGGTGCGTGCCGGGTCGAGCGCGTCGGGCATGGGACCGGGGGACGGGGTGGTCGGGTGCGGGGCGCGGCGGCCCCGCCGGCTTGCCAGGGGGCCCCGCACAGCGCATTCTGTGCCTGCACCTCCGCACACACTTCCGTTTCCGCACCACCTCCGGGTAGCCATGCGCGTCCTGCTCCTGAAGTCCGCCCTGCCGGCGGCCGCCCTCGCCGCCTTCGTCCTCGCCCCCGCGCCGGCGGGCGCGCAGGCCCGCGACCCCCACCTGGCGCGCGCCGAGCGCGTGCTGCGCTCCACGCCGCTGGTGGACGGCCACAACGACCTCCCCTGGCGCATCCGCGAGGACTCGCTGCGCCCCGGCGACGTGGCCGCGTACGACCTGCGGCAGCGCGCGCCGGGGCACACCGACCTGGAGCGGCTGAAGCAGGGCAGGGTGGGGGCGCAGTTCTGGTCGGTGTACCTCCCCGGCGAGCCGTCCGAGCGGCTGTACGCGCCCAACGGCCGGGTCACCGGCACGCCCGGGTACGCCCGGGTGCAGCTGGAGCAGATCGACATCGCCCGGCAGATCATCGACCGGTACCCGGAGCGCCTCGCCTGGGCGCTCACCCCGGCCGAGATCCGGCGGGTGTTCCGCCAGGGCAGGGTGGCCTCGCTGCTGGGGATGGAGGGCGGACACGCCATCGAGAACTCGCTGGGCGCGCTGCGGGCCTTCTACGACATGGGCGTGCGCTACATGACGCTCACCCACAACGTCACCACCGACTGGGCGGACGCAGCGACCGACTCGGCGCGGCACGGCGGCCTCACGCCCTTCGGCGAGGAGGTGGTGAGGGAGATGAACCGGCTGGGGATGCTGGTGGACCTGTCGCACGTGTCGCCGGCCACCATGAGCGACGCGCTGCGGGTGACGGAGGCGCCGGTGATCTTCTCGCACTCCTCGGCGCGCGGCGTGACCGACCACCCCCGCAACGTGCCGGACTCCATCCTGGTGCGCCTCAAGCAGAACGGCGGCCTGGTGATGGTGACCTTCGTCCCCACCTTCGTGTCGCAGGAGGTGGCGAGCCACGCGGCGGAGCGCGACCGCGCCATGGCCGAGTTCCGCCGCCGCGCCCCGGGCGACCGTGAGGCGATGCGGCGCGAGGCGCAGGCGTGGATGGCGGCGCACCCCTCCCCCCGGGCGACGCTGGCGCAGGTGGCCGACCACATCGAGCACGTCCGCCGGGTGGCGGGGGTGGACCACGTGGGGATCGGCGGCGACTTCGACGGGATCTCGGAGACGGTGCAGGGGCTGGAGGACGTGTCCACCTACCCGGCGCTGTTCGCGGAGCTGGCGCGCCGCGGCTGGACCGACGCGGAGCTGCGCAAGCTGGCCGGCGAGAACGCGCTGCGCGTGCTGGGCCGGGCCCAGGCGGTGGCGCAGCGCCTGCAGCGGGAGCGCGGGCCGTCCACCAAGACCATCCAGCAGCTGGACGGCCTGGCCGGGAGGCCGCGGTGAGCCGGCGCGCCGCGGCGCTGCCGCTGGGGCTCGCCCTGGCGGCGGCCGCGGCGGGGTGC
>JBFMFL010000375.1:0-6111 GCA_040752145.1 Gemmatimonadota bacterium | reverse complement strand
GGCTGAACCGGATCCCTCGACCGGCCGCAGCTACCGCCGACGCTCACCTGCGATAGCGCTGGGCTTGACTGAGCACCTCTGGTCCTGGGCCGAGTTCCTTTCTCAGCCCTGCATGGGGTGACAACCTAAGCTGTAAGAACAGCAGGTGATTCCGTATCAAGGGGGCTCGGCGTCTCTAGCACAGCACGGAACGCGTCTCCGACCCCTTCCACGTCAGCAGCGGAAACCGCGGCTCTCGCGAATCCATCCGCTTGCGCCGGTTTCAGTTCCGAATTTCGAATCGCGAAGGTGATTAGTCTGCGCAGCGCCTCAAGGTCTCTGCCGAGCAGTTCCTCTCGCCCACGCCCTGAGAGGAGGCGCAGCGAGTCCTGCTCGCGGTACAAGACGTCAATGACCTTCACGCCTTTAGACCCGAGAAGGACGTTATCCTCGTGCAGGTCCCGGTGAGCAACTCCGTTGTCGTGAAGGGCCTTCATCGCACTGATAATGGCCAGCCCTATGGCGCGAAGCTCGTCTACGGACAAACGCGCAGTAGCCACTCGCGACGCAAGCGTGGGCCCATCCACGAACTCCATCACGACGCCGTCCGCCGTCAAGCCATCCTCCGGGTCCGTAACTGCCTCAACCCTATAGATCGTAACCACGTGCGGATGATCGACGCGCGCGAGAGCGCGCGCATGTTCTAATGCACTGGAGGACTGCGCCGCAGACCGGGAAATTACCTTGACCGCAACTGTCCTGTTAAGGTCGTCGGTCGCACGATACACCGTCCCAAACCCTCCGCTGCCGATTCTTTCGTGTAGCGTGACTGCCATTTTGTCTGTTGCTCAATTCGTTGCGAAATTGCGGACCGTTGCCATTCTTAGCCGGCAACCCTGAACCACGCTTCAGCAGAAGCGCGGCTCACGTGGGTTCACTCGGCACCACCCGCTCCGATTCGCAGCGCCCCGGCATGTTACCGCCATATCACGTCGTCAGCTTCGAGCGAAGGCGGGGCTACCGCACCTCCACCGCATCCACCACGCCGATGGAGCTTTCCGCCGTCTCGATCACCGGCGGCTCCGCGCCTTCCACGCCGTGGTGGGACATCCAGCGCTCCGCCTCCAGCGCCGCCATGCAGCCCGAGCCCGCGGCGCTGATCGCCTGGCGGTAGTAGTCGTCCATCACGTCGCCGGCCGCGAACACGCCGGGGACGCTGGTGACCGTGCGCCAGGGCGTGGGCAGCTTGATGTAGCCGTTGGGCATCAGCTCCAGCTGCCCGTTCAGGAACGCCGTGTTGGGCGTGTGCCCGATGGCGACGAACAGCCCGCCGACCTCCATCTCCCGCTCCTCGCCGGTGACGGTGTCCCGGAGGCGCAGCCCGGTGATGACCTCGTCGCCCAGCACGTCCGTCACCTGGGTGTTCCACTCCACGCGGATCTTGGGGTGGGCGAGGGCCCGCTCCGCCATGACCTTGGAGGCCCGGAACTCGCCGCGCCGGTGGATGATGACCACCTCGCCGGCGAACTTGGTGAGGTAGGTGGCCTCCTCCATCGCCGAATCGCCACCGCCCACCACCGCCAGCGTCTTGCCGCGGAAGAAGGGGAGGGCCCCGTCGCACACCGCGCACGCCGACACGCCGCCGCCGGTCTGCGCCAGCCGCTCCTCGTTGGGGAGGCCGATCCAGTTGGCGCGCGCCCCCGTGGCGACGATCACCGACACGGCCTCGACGGCGTCGCCGTAGCTGGGCTTGAGGACGAACGGGTGCCGGGTGAAGTCCACCTCGACGATGTTCTCCATGACGGCCCGCGTGCCGAACTTGACCGCCTGCTCCTTCATGCGGTCCATCAGCTCCTGCCCGCCCACGCCCTCGGGGAAGCCGGGGAAGTTCTCGATGTCGGTGGTCCACATGAGCTGCCCGCCGGGGATCATCTCGCGCGACGGCTCGCCCTCGTAGACGACCGGCTCCAGGTTGGCGCGCGCCGCGTAGACCGCGGCCGTCCAGGCGGCGGGGCCGGAGCCGATGATCACCAGCGTTTCGCGTTTCCGTTCCGACATGGCGTTTTGTCTCCCGTGTGTCGAGATCAGCTTCGTTCGCAGCCTGAAATATAACGGGTCGCGGAAGGCGGCTGCCAGGCGTTTTGTTCGATTGTCGTGGTGGGGCCGCTACGGAGCCCGGCCAAACTGCCGGCCGGTCTCCTGCGCGGGCTCCGGGAACCCCGCCAAACCGCCGGCGGGTTTCCCTGCGCCGGAGGGAGCCAGCCGAAACTGCCCGGCTGTCTCCCTCCGCAACGGATCATGGGGGTACCGCGGAAACTGCAACGGCTCCTGTCGGCGGGCGTCGGCGCGCCGTGGCGGGCCCCCCGCCCCGGCCCCTCCCCCGCAAGCAGGGGAGGGGAGAACTGCAAGCCGGCCTTACGGTGTGAAGCGTACTTCGTACTCCGTACTGCCGTTCACTTTCGCACTCCCGTACTTTCGCACTCCCGCACTCCCGCACTTCGTCCTCACCCTCCCGCCGCCGGCACCACCGCCCGCACCCGCGTCCCGTGCCCGGGGCGGCTGTCGATCTCCACCCGGCCGCCCAGGTAGGCGGCGCGCTCCTGCATCCCGAACAGGCCCAGGCCCTTGCGCTCGCCGGCCATGACGGCGGCCACGTCGAAGCCGGCGCCGTCGTCCTCCACCGTCACGGTGACCGTGTCCGGGGCGCGGGCGACGCGGACCGCGGCGCGGGTGGCGCCGGCGTGGCGCACCACGTTGGAGAGCGCTTCCTGGACGATGCGGTAGAGCGCCAGCTCGGCCTCGGGGGTGAGCATCCCCTCCAGCGGGTCGGCGTCCACGCGGATGGAGAGGCCCACGCTCTCGGCCAGGTGGCGGGCGTGCGACTCGATTGCCGGGCCCAGCCCCAGCTCGTCCAGCGCGGGCGGGCGCAGGCCGCGCGCGAAGCGGCGGATCCCCTCCAGCGACTCGCCGATCTCGCGGCGCATGTCCTCCAGCAGCGCGTCCAGCGCCTCGGGGTCGGGCGAGTTCCGCACGATCCTCACGCGGATGAGGAGCGCGGCCAGCATCTGCGCCGTCTCGTCGTGCAGCTCGCGGGCGATGCGCTTGCGCTCCTCCTCGGCGGCGGTGAGGGCGCGCACCGCCACGTCGCGCAGCCGCTGGCGGTAGACCGCCACCGTGTCCAGCATGCCGTTGAAGGTGCCGGTGAGGCGCTCCAGCTCGCGGTCCGCCACCGGCGAGCGGGGGACGCGCGCGTCCAGGTTGCCGGCGCGCACCCGCGAGGCCGCGCCCTCCAGCAGCTTGAGCGGCGACAGCGCCAGGCGCAGGATCAGCGCGTTCACCAGCACGCTCAGCACCAGACCGCCCAGCACCAGCAGCCCCACCAGGTCGAAGGTGGAGCGGTGCGGGGCCTCGCGCACGTACGCGGCGGTCACCCAGGTGCCGGCCACCGTGCCCAGCACCACGATCAGCGCGTTGGCGATGAGGATCTTGTAGAAGAGCGGGATGCGCAGCAGCACCCGCATGGGCCCGGGGACGCGCGAGGCGGCCGGGGACGATTCCGCGGGGGGGGCGTACCCCGCGGCGTCGTCGGGGAGCGGGGAGGAGGGTGCCGGCTCTTCGGTCATGGAAGGTGTGGCGTCGTTGCGGGGCGGGGCGCTCCGGCGGTCCGGCTCCCGTGCAAGCTACGGCCCGCGCGGCGGCGCCGCCACTTGCCGGGGAGCGGTGCGGGACGCCACTTTGCAGCGAATCCCGGACGCATCCGTTCCGCCGGCCCGCGCGCCGCCGCGCCCGCCCCCCGGATCGTGCGTCCGTCCGGCCGCCATAAGCGTTCCCCGCATGCCGAAGTCCCGCGCCCCGCTCCGCTCCCCGGCCGCCGCGCTCCTGGCGGCGCTCGCCGCCGCGCCCGCCCTGGCGCAGGCCCCGGCGGACACGCTCCCGCGCGACACCGTTCCCGTGGCGGTGGAGGGGGTGGTGGTGACCGCCGAGCGGCCCGCGGCGGTGGTGGGCGGCGCGGGGGCGGTGGTGCTGCGGGTGGACTCGGTGGCGGTGCCGCCGGCGCCGCGGCTGGCGGAGGTGCTGCGGGAGACGCCGTTCGTGCGCGTGCGCACCAACTCGCGCGGGGAGACCGAGCTGTCGCTGCGCGGCTCGGAGTCGCGCCAGGTGGCGGTGCTGGTGGACGGCGTGCCGCTGACGCTGGGGTGGGACGACCGCGCCGACCTGTCGGTGGTGCCCGCCACGGGGGCGCAGGGGATCACCCTGGTGCGCGGCGTGCCCTCGGTGCTGCACGGGCCCAACGTGCTGGGCGGGGTGGTGGAGGTGGGGGTGGCGCACGTCCGCGGCGGCGGGGCGGAGCGGGAGACACTGCGCGCCGGCGCGGCGGTGGACCACCTGGGCAGCCGGATGCTGAGCGCGTCGCTCGCCGCGCCGCTGGGCGGCGGGGCGGGGGAGACCACGCTGCGCGCGGGGGCCGGCTTCCGCGGCCAGCCGGGGTTCGCGCTGGCGGGCGGCGTCGCGGACCCCGGCGCGGAGGACGGGCTGCGCGACAACAGCGACGCGGAGTCGGTGGACGGCTTCCTGTCGCTGCGGCATCGGGCGGCGGGGGGCGCGTGGCTGTCGTTCTCGGGCTTCGGGTCGCGGGCGCGGCGCGGCGTCACCCCGGAGCTGCACCTGGAGCAGCCGCGCTTCTGGCGCTACCCGGAGGCCTCGCGCGCCGTGGCCGCGCTCTCCGCCGGCACGGGGATGCGCGCCACGCCGCTGGGCGAGGGCGACCTGGAGGCGGCGTTCGGCTTCGATGCCGCGCGCACGGAGCTGGCCGGCTACGCGGACCGTGCCTACGACGAGGTGACCGGCCGCGAGGACGCCGACGACCGCACCCTGTCGCTGCGGCTGCTGGGCGACCACACCCTGGGCTCCGCGGCCGACCTGCGCGCCGCGCTGACGCTGGCGGACACCCGCCGCGACGAGGTCCTGGACCCCGGCGGCGCCAACCGCTACCGGCAGCGGCTGTGGAGCCTGGGCGCGGAGGCGGAGCGCCGCCTCGTGGATCTTGGCCCCGTGTCGCTGCTGCGCCTGGTGGCAGGGGCGAGCGCGGACGGAGCGGACACGCCGGAGGCGGGCGACAAGGAGCCGCTGGGGCGCCTCCGCGACTGGGGCGCGCGCCTGGGCGCGACCGCCACGCTGGGCGCGGAGGCGTCGCTGCACGCCGGGCTGAGCCGCCGCTCGCGCTTTCCCTCGCTGCGCGAGCTGTACTCCGGCGCACTGGGCCGCTTCCAGCCCAACCCGGAGCTGCACCCGGAGACGCTGCTCGCCGCGGAGGCGGGCGGCACGGCGCAGCTGGGCGCGCTCCAGCTGCAGGCGGTGGGCTTCCACCAGCGGCTGGAGGACGCCATCGTGCGGGTGGGGCTGGGCGGCGGCCGCTTCCGCCGCGAGAACCGCAATGCGATCCGCAGCACCGGCGCGGAGCTGCTGGCCGACTGGCGCGCCGGCGCGCGCGCCCTGACCGGGAGCCTGACGCTCCAGCGGGTCCGCCTGATCGACCCGTCTGCGGAGGGGGGCTCGGGGCGCGCGGAGTACCAGCCGGGAGTGGCGGGGACGCTGGACGCGTCCACGCCGCTGCCGCTGGGGCTGCGGGGCGAGGCCGGCGTCCGCTTCCAGGGCCGCCAGTGGTGCGTGCACCCGGAGCTGGGCCGCGAGGTGGCGCTGGACGCCTCCGCCCGCACGGACGTGCGCGTGTCGCGCGGCTGGCGGGCGGGCCCGCCGGCCCGCCGGCTGCGCGCCGTGCTCGCCCTGGACAACGTGGCCGACGCGGCGGTCTACGACCAGTGCGGCCTCCCGCAGCCCGGGCGCACGCTGCGCCTGGAGCTGCGCGTGGAGTAGGCGGCGGTGTTCCCGCCCGCGCCCACGGGAGGGAGACGGCAGGTTACAGGGGACAGGTTACAGGGGACAGGTTACAGGGGACAGGTTACAGGGGACAGCCTGCAACGACGACGGCGACCCCCTCCCCCGGCCCCTCCCCGCAAGGGGGAGGGGAGAACGGCACGGCGCCGGGGCGGGTTCGGCGCGAGGGGCTGCCCCCCATCCCCCCGGCCCCTTCCCCCGCAAGCGAGGGAAGGGGGAGCACGGCAGATCCGTGTA
>JBFMFL010000374.1:0-6159 GCA_040752145.1 Gemmatimonadota bacterium | reverse complement strand
GTCACCAGCACGCACTCCGCGGGCGGGGCCGGCGGCGCCGGGCGCGGCGCGTCCGGGCGGAAGCGGGCGCGGGCCAGCGCGTCCAGCACCCGCTCCAGCTGCGCGGGCCCGCTCCCCGGCGCCACCCGCGCGTCCCCCGTCGCCAGCGCGAAGACCTCGCCGCGGCGCAGGGCCCCCGCCGCCAGCGCCGCCAGCGTCTCCGCCGCCGCCTCGGCGGCGTCGCCCTCCGGCGCGCGCAGCTCCAGGCAGAGCCAGAGCGCCCGCGAGCGGTCGCGCTCGAACTCGCGCACCACCGGCTCGCCCACGCGCGCCGTGGTGCGCCAGTGCACGTCGCGCGGGTCGTCGCCGGAGCGGTACGGCCGCAGCGCGCGGAAGTCGCCGCGCCCGCCGGCGGCTCCCGCGAGCGCCCGGTCCGTGGCGAGCGAGCGCCGCCCCGCCGGGCGCGGCTCCCGCACCGGCCGGTCCGCGCGCGGCCGCACCACCGCCTCGCCGGGCAGGTCCAGGTCGCGCTCCTTGCGGAACAGCCCGAAGGGGAACGAGGTGGCCAGCGTCACCCGCTCCAGCGGGTACACGCCCCGCCGCTCCCACGCCTGCTCCGCGCGCGCCGTGGCGCCCTCCCCCGCCGCCAGCGCCGGGATCCAGGCGCGCCCCGCCAGCCCCGCCTCGCCCACCTCCACCGCGAAGCTGGGGAGGCGCCGCTTGCCGTTGGTCACCTCGTAGGCGATGCGCGCCGGCTCCCCCGCCGTCGCCGCCACCGGCCCGCGCCGCCGCACCTCCAGCCCGCGCAGCGTCTGCTCGGACATCCACCCGCTGAGCGCGATGAACCCCAGCACCGCCCCCAGCAGCAAAAAGAGCAGGTTGTTGCCCGTGCCGATGGCCGCCAGGCCCAGCACCAGCGACCCGCCGGTGACGATCCACCCCGGTCGGGTGAAGCGCAGCCGGCGGGGCGGGCGCAGGCGAGTGCGGAAGTGCGAGAGTGCGGGAGTGCGGAACTGCAAGGGAACAGGGGACAGGGGACAGGGAACAGCCTGCAACGGCAGACTCGTCCTCTGTACCGTCGTCTGCCCCCTCTCCCAGGATTGGGAGAGGGTGGCGAGCCTCAAGCGAGCCGGGTGAGGGCCGTCAGACCGGCACGGCGATCCGGGCGACGATCTCCTCCAGCACGGCGGCGGCCTCGTCGTGGGCGGCGGCGCCGCCGGCGCCCAGGCCGGCGGGGAGCACCCGGTGCGCCAGGCAGGGCACCACCAGGCGGCGCACGTCGTCGGGGACCAGGTACTCGCGGCCGTCCACCAGGGCGTAGCCGCGGGCGGCGCGGAAGAGCGACACCGCGCCGCGCGTGCTGACGCCCGCGCGCAGGCGGCCGTCCGCGCGGGTGGCCGCCACGATCTCCATCAGGTAGTCCACCAGCGCCGGGTCGGCGCGCACGCCGTCCACGCGGGCCTGCAGCTCCAGCACCTCGCCGGGGCCCATCACCGGGTCCAGCGCCTCCACCGGGTCGCGGGACGAGGCGCCCAGCAGGATCTCGCGCTCGCGCGCCGCCTCCGGGTAGCCGATGGTGAGCCGCATCAGGAAGCGGTCCAGCTGGCTCTCCGGCAGCGGGTAGGTGCCGTGCTGCTCCAGCGGGTTCTGCGTGGCGAGCACCAGGAAGGGGCGCGGCAGCTCGCGGGTGGCGTCGTCCAGGGTGACGCGCCCCTCCTGCATCGCCTCCAGCAGCCCGCTCTGCGTGCGCGGCGGGGCGCGGTTGATCTCGTCGGCCAGGAGCACCTGGGTGAACACCGGGCCCGGGCGCGTCTCGAACTCCTGCAGGCGCGGGTTGTAGACGGACACCCCCAGCACGTCCGAGGGGAGCAGGTCGCTGGTGAACTGGATGCGGCGGAAGTCCAGCCCCAGCGCCGTCGCCAGGGCGCGGGCCAGCGTGGTCTTGCCCACGCCGGGCACGTCCTCGAACAGGACGTGCCCCCCGGCCAGCAGCGCCGCGACGGCCAGGCGGACGGTCTCGCGCCGCCCCCGGAACACCGTCCCCACGGCGTCCACCAGCCGGTCCAGCGCGTGGAGGTCCACCCCGCGCAGGGGGAGTACGGGTGCGTTCTGCATCGGGCGAAAGCGTGTCTGTGGAGGGGGGAGGGGCCCCGAAAGCTATCCACGAACCCCGCGCCGGGCCAGTGGACCCATTCCGCGCCCCGCCCGCACCCGCCGTTCAGCGTACTCCGTACTTCGTACTTTCCGTTGTTCCGCACTCCCGCACTCCCGCACTCCCGCACTCCCGCACTTTCGCACTTTCGCACTCGTCCCTACCTTACCCTCCCGTCCCCGCCTGCCGATACTCCCGCCGGAGCGCCGTCCTCCCCCGGCAGCGCCGCCCCCCCGACCTCGCCCAGGACCCCGCCATGCCCGTCCTCAGCTACCGCCAGCCCGGCCTCGTCCTCGCCATCGGCTCGCCCGCGGCGAAGCAGCAGGTGTGCGACCTCCAGCACGACCTGCGCGCGCTCGGCTACCTGCGCCGCGGCATCGACGGGGCGTTCGGGCCGGGGACGCAGAAAGCCGTCCGGGCCCTGCAGTTCGACCTGCTGCACAACGCGGGCAAGGGGTCCGACGGGAGCGCGCCGGTGCGCGTGGTGGACTACAACCGCGGGCGGGTGGCGGCGGTGGACGGGCGGGTGGACCAGACGCTGGTGGAGGTGATCTCCGACATCCTGGACGACACGCGGTTCCCCAAGCTGCCGTTCTCCAGGACGCCGGCCGCCGACAACCAGAAGATCGCCATCCAGATCGCCGCGCTCCCCTCCACCCGGGTCCCCACCCCGTACCTGGTGGCGATCCTCAAGCAGGAGAGCGGGCTGATGCACTTCGTCGTCCCGGCCGGCGCGGACCAGGACGACTTCGTGGTGGTGGGCACCGACACCAACTCCGGCGACCCCAGCGTCATCACCTCGCGCGGCTACGGCGCCGGGCAGTACACCCTGTTCCACCACCCGCCGCGCCCGGAGGAGGTCACCGGGCTGATCCTGGACCCCGGCCACAACGTGGCGCGCGCCGCCGACCTGCTGCGCGACAAGTTCGACGGCTTCGTCGCCGGCCCCACCTCCACCGCCGACGACCGCATCGCCGAGATCGGCAGGGGGCCGCTGCGCATCTGCAAGTACGCCCCGTCCGACCCGCGCTACATGACCGACTGCCGGGCCTGCTGCGCCGCCGCCGGCTTCCGCGACACCGCCCCGGGGCTCCCCGTGTTCCCCGGCAGCGGCACGGTCTGGGCGCCCACCCAGTACTACGGCACCGCGTCCTACAAGAACGTGCCGGTGCGGGAGCGGATCGGCTGCGACTGGCCGTACGCGGTGCGGCGGTACAACGGCGGCGGGATCAACTCGTACCACTACCAGGCGAAAGTTCTCAAGAACCTGGCGGGGACGTGAACTTCAACGGCGGATTTGGGCGTGCCCCCGGCTGGCGCCGGGGTCGGGCTTCGGCTCCGTAAGCGAGCAAACAACGCTCGCTAACGGAGTCGAGCCCCGGCGGAAACTGCCCCGCCGGGTCTCGCCCCTTCGGGCCGAAATCCCTCACGCGGGCTCCTCGCTTGCGTCCGCTGCAGGCCCCTCTCCCGTCTCTTCCCCCGTCCCCTCCTCCTGCCCGAACAGCCCCGTCCTCGCGGCCTCCGAGATGGCGAGGACGGCGGGGTGCGTGAGGCGGCGCTCCACCGAGATGGCGTAGAAGCGCTCGCGCACCCGCTCCAGCCGCCCCACCGTCCCCACCCCGTAGGCGCTGCGGACCTCCGCCTCCACCACCGAGGGGGCGGCGAACAGGCCCATCCCCTGCTGCCCCAGCACCTGGAGCAGCGCCACGTCCTCCACCTCCGCCACGATCCGCGGGGCGATCCCCTCCTCCGCGAACCAGCCGTCCAGCGAGCGGCGCAGCGCCGTGTTCTCCGTCTGCAGCAGGAAGGGGGCGCCGTCCAGCGAGCGCGGGAAGCCCTCGCGGAACCCGGCCGCCAGCGCCTCCGTGCCGAACACCGTCACCCCGCTCTCCCCAAGCACGTGGCTGAAGGCGCGCACCTTGACGGTGGGCGGCGCGGGGACGTCCGCCAGCACCAGGTCCAGCGCGTGGATGGCGAGGTCGGCGAGCAGCCGCTCCGTCTTGTCGATGCGGAACACCAGCCGGAACGGGTCCGGCAATTCCAGCGCGGGGCGGATCAGCCGGTAGGTGGTCAGCTTGGGGAGCGCGTCCGAGATCCCCACCGCGAAGCGCAGCGGCCGTCCCGTGGGACGCCCCTGCACCGTGTCCATCATCTCCCGGCCGAGCGAAAAGATCTCGTCCGCGTAGCGCAGCACCACGTGCCCCATCTCCGTGAGCACCAGGTTGCGCCCGCTCTTGGCGAACAGCCGCTCCCCGATGGTCCGCTCCAGCTCGCGCAGCTGGCCGCTGATGGTGGGCTGGGCCAGGTGGAGCTTGCGCGTCGCCCGCGCGATGCTGCCCTCCCGCGCGACGACCCAGAAGTAGTAGAGCTGGTGGTACTTGAGCGATGGCATGCGGGGGATTCTATGCTGTCGCCCCTCTCACGAACAGCACGGCACTGCGGATTTGGGCGTGCCCCCGGCTGCGCCGGGGTCGGGCTGCGGCTCCGTAGGCGAGCAAACAACGCTCGCCAACGGAGTCGAGCCCCGGCAAACTGCCGCCGGGTCTCGCCCCTTCGGGCCGTCATCCCTCACGCAACCGCCTGCCGTACCTGGATATCCAGCCGTTGCCCCCTCTCCCAGGATTGGGAGAGGGTGGCGAGCCTCAAGCGAGCCGGGTGAGGGCCCGCCGTTGCAGGCTGTCCCCTGTTCCCTG
The DNA here is from genome assembly GCA_040752145.1 of Gemmatimonadota bacterium. Taxonomy (GTDB): domain Bacteria; phylum Gemmatimonadota; class Gemmatimonadetes; order Longimicrobiales; family Longimicrobiaceae; genus JAFAYN01. The sequence goes on along the minus strand of JBFMFL010000374.1, from coordinate 1,335 downwards.
TCCCCTATCCCTATCCCTCCAGGAACTTCACCGCCCCCGTGTTCAGGTCGTACACGCCGCCCACCACCTTGAGCTTGCCCTCCTCGATCAGCCCGCCGATCACAGGGGACGAGCGGCTGAGCAGGCGTGCCTGGATGCGCACGTTCTCGGTGATGGCGGCCTCCACGTCGGTGCCCGCGGCGTCCACGGCGGGCTGGATGTGCTGGTACAGGGCGCTGATCTGCCCCGGGACCGCCTCCCCCGCGATGGTGGCCTTGACGGCGCCGCAGGCGCTGTGGCCCAGCACCAGCAGCAGCTTGCTCCCCAGCACCAGCGTCCCGAACTCCAGGCTCCCCAGGATCTCCGGGGAGACGATGTTGCCGGCCGCGCGGCACACGAACAGGTCGCCGAAGCCCTGGTCGAACACCAGCTCCACCGGCACCCGCGAGTCGGCGCACCCCAGCACGGAGGCGAAGGGCGTCTGCGTGGGGGCCACCTCGCGCACCCGCGCCAGGTTGCGGTGGGGCTCCGTCACCCGGCCGGCGACGAAGCGGGCGTTCCCCTCGCGCAGGGCGCGCAGGGCCTCGTCCGGGGTGGCCACCGGGCGGGTGAAGCCCGCCGGGAACGCCTCGGCGTGCGCCTGACCGGGCGTCGCCAGCACCCCGGCGGCCGCGGCGCCGGCGGACACCGCGCCCACCGCGGCCAGGCGGAGCGCGTCGCGGCGGGAGAGCGTGGAGGAGAGAATGTCGTTCATGTTCGCAGGTCTCCGTGTGTCCGTTGGGGTCAACCGCCCGCCAGGAAGCGGGCGAAGCCGAAGTAGAGCGGGATCCCCAGCAGCAGGTTGAAGGGGAAGGTGATCGCCAGCGACGCCGTCAGGTACAGCGTCGGGTTGGCGTCGGGGAGCGTGGTCCGCACGGCGGGCGGCGCGGCGATGTACGAGGCGCTCGCGGCCATGGCCCCAAGCACCGTGGCGCCGCCCAGGCCCAGCCCCGCCCAGTGCCCCAGCGCCACCCCCAGCAGCCCGTGCACGATGGGCATGCCGATGCCGAAGGCCAGCAGGAAGAGCCCCACCCGGCGCAGGTCGCCCAGGCGGGCCGCGGCCAGGATCCCCATCTCCAGCAGGAACAGGGTGAGCGCGCCCTTGAAGCCGCCCTCGAAGAAGGGCTTCACCTGCTCCCAGCCCGTGGTCCCCGACAGGAAGCCGATGGCCATGCCGCCCACCAGCAGGAACATGGTCCGCCCGAAGAGCACCTCGCGCAGCGCCTCCCGCCAGTCGCCGCCCTCCGCCGTCCCGGACGCGCCCGGCCCGCCGCCCACCACGTGCAGCGCCGGCGCGTGCGCCCCCGGGGGCGGCGC
>JBFMFL010000373.1:0-6162 GCA_040752145.1 Gemmatimonadota bacterium | reverse complement strand
GCCGGAAAACGACGGCGGGGCGGGCGCGTGAAGCCGCGCGCCCGCCCCGCTCCATTCTCGCGGGTGCGCCCGGCTACCGGCCCCGCGCGCCCAGGTAGATGGCGTTGGTGAGGCGCAGGGCGGGGGCGTCGAAGACGCCGCGGAAGAGGGGGTCCTCGGCGAGCAGCACCACGCGGCCGTCGCCAAGCGCGTCCACGGTGGCGAAGGCCCGGCCGGCGTAGGCGGAGCGGGTGTTGTCGCCCCAGGTGTGGCCGCTCATCACCAGGCGGTCGCCGGGGGCGTAGACCACCGGGGTGGCGCCGGAGGCGGAGAGGCGGAGCGGCGGGCCCTGCACCAGCAGCGGGAGCTCGGCACGGTCGTAGCCGAAGGTGAGCCAGTGGGTGCGGTCCAGCCGGCCGCGCAGGAAGGCGCCGGGCACCGGAATGGGCGCGTCGGGGCGGGCCTCCGGGCTGCGCGCCGGCGGCAGCTCGGCGCCGGGGGCCAGCGCCTCCACCCGCCGCGCGGCGGCGGCCAGGGAGTCGGCGGAGGGGCGGGCGGGCTCCGCGGCCTCGCTGCCGGCGAGTCCCTGCTCCGCCAGGAAGGCGGCGCCGCCGGCGTAGCCGATCGCCTCGCCGCCGCGGCGCACCCACTCGCCCACGCGCTCGGCGCCCGCCTTGCCCACCGTGGCGCCGTAGCGGCCGTCGGGGAAGACGAGCACGTCGAAGTCGTCCAGCCGGACCCCGGCCAGGTCCCCGGCGCGGAGCGCGGTGAACGGCTGCCCGATGCGGCGCTCCAGGTGGAACCAGAGGGCGCCGTACGAGGTGGGGTCCACCCCCTCCCCGGCCAGCACGGCGATGCGCGGCGCCCGCAGCGTCCTCACCGAGCCGGACCCGGTCCCCACGGCGCCGCGCTCCTGGAAGGCGCTCTGCGAGGCGGCCACCCGCACCCCGGCCTCGCGCGCCAGCGCGTCGATGCGGGCGTGCAGCTCGGGGCGGTTGCGCTCCACGCGGGCCACGAAGGTGCCGCGGGGGAAGTCCTGCCCGTCCACCACCAGGTCCCGGCCGGCCACGGCCACGTTGAAGCCCTCGTCCATCAGCCGGGCCAGCAGGCGGGTGGCCCCGTCGGTGCCGGCCTGCCAGGCGTAGGCGCTCGCGGCCCGCCCCGCCACCCCGCCGGGGACCTCCCACGCGGTCTCGCCCTCCCACCCCCCGGGGGCCTTGGCGGCCTCCTCGTCCAGCCGCAGCGGCTCGGAGGCGAGCGCCACGCGGTCGCCGGTCCAGAAGCCGGAGGCGCCGTGCGCCATGGGGAGGTTCCAGGCGGTCACGTCGTAGAAGGCGTACCCCTCCTGCTCGCCCTCGGCGCGGCGGGCGTTGCGGGCGCGGCGCTCGTTCTCCTGCCGGGCGAAGCTGGCGGGGAGCGGGGTCTCGGGGGCTAGCAGCACGCGCGCCAGCCGCCCCATGGGCTGGGCCAGGTCCACCAGGTACGACCCGGCCGGCACCTCGCGGCTCCCGCGCTCGCCGCTCAGGTAGTCGGTGCCGGCCACCCGCCCGCCGGAGGTGGCGCGGCGCACCTCCACGCCGTGGCGGAGCAGGGTGGTGGCGAGCTTCGCGGCCAGGCGCGGGTCGCGGCCGGGGGTGAGCACCACGGTGCGCAGCGGGCCCCGGCTCCCCTCCTCCACCGCCGAGGCGAAGAAGCGGTGGAAGTCGCGCATCCGCTCCTCGCGGTTCCGGACCGCGGTCTCGATGGTCGCCAGCGAGGCCACGAAGTGCCCGGCGATCCCGTCGGCGAAGGTGAGGATGGTGCCGTCGTCGCGCCGCCAGCGCACGCCCCGGTTCCCCCCGCCGTCGGTCTCGTACGTCATCCCCGTGGCGCCCTGGAAGGTGGGGTACGAGTCCCAGTAGCCGGGGTAGTGCAGGTCGAACACGTCGCGGGTGAAGTAGCTCCACCCCTGCCGGTCGAAGGCCGCGGCGTTGCCCCGCCCGAAGGTCTCCAGCCACCGGGTCGCCTGCTCCGGGAGGAAGGGGTTCACCGGGTCGGCGGCGGGCGGGAAGAAGTACTGCACGGTCTGCCCGTGCAGGTCGGCGAACACCTGCGGGCGCCAGCGCTGCAGCTCGGCCGCCACGGCGCGCGACTCGGTCTGCACCAGCCCCAGGGCGTCGCGGTTCAGGTCGAACTGGTAGTGGTTGTTGTTGGTGCTCATCCCCCAGGGCGCGCGGTGCTCCAGCGCCGCCGGGTCCGCGTCGCCCGCGACGAAGGCGTTGTACCAGGCCACGTGCCGCTCGTGGCTCTCCGGGTTGTGCGCCAGGTTGACGAGCACCAGCGCCCCGTCGCGCATGGCGCGGGTCCGGTCGTCCTCGCCCGCCGCGAGCTGGTAGGCGATCTGGATGGCGGCCTCGAACGCCGCTGTCTCGTTGCCGTCGTTGGCGGCGTTGATCCACACCCCGATGGGGCTGCGCGCGGCGATCGCCGCCGCCTCCGCCGCCGTGGTGCGGCGCGGGTCGGCGAGCGCCTGGAGGTCGGCGCGGACGGCGTCCAGCCGGGCGAGGTTGGCCTCGCTGGAGACGGCCACCAGGTACATGGTCTGGTGCTCCACGCTCCGGCCGTACGGCATCACCTTCACCCGCCCGGGGACGGCGCGGGCCAGCGCGTCCAGGTAGCGCTCCATGCGGCCGTAGGTGGTGTGCCAGCTGCCGATGGGGTAGCCCAGCACCTGCTCCGGCCGGGGCACCCCCTCGCGGTAGCTCCCCGAGGCGTAGAAGTCGTAGGTGCTGTCCGGGCACATCCCGAAGGCGAGGCGGGCGGCCATCTCGGAGCGGCAGCCGCCGCGCTCGGGGATGCGCGGCAGGTCCTGGGCAGGGGCGGGCGCCGGGGCGGCCGCGAGCAGGGCGCCGGCGAGCAGGAGCGCGGACGGGGTTCGGAGTCGCTGCATGGATCTCCCGGGCTGGGGCGTCGGGGGGAGCTGCTGGGGGACCGGGGATGCTAGGGAATCCGCGCGCGTCCGGCAACGTCCCGCCGGACCCGAAAGCTTGTACGTGCCGCAACTATGTTTTAGAGTAATCTAAATTTCGGTTGCGTGGGTGCGAAACACGCGTGGCTTTTCCCGTCGGGAGGGGATGATGACCTGCAGAATCGTTCTGGTGCTGGCCCTCGTGTGCGGCCTGCCGGCCGCGGGGGCGGCGCAGTCGGCGGCCGTGCTGGCGGGGACGGTGCGCGACGACGCGGGCCGCCCGCTGGCTGCCGCGCAGGTGGTGGTGGGGCGCTCGGGGCGGAGCGCGGCCACGGACGCGGAGGGGAGGTTCGCCGTCCGCGGGCTCCCGGGCGGGACGTACCGGGTGGAGGCGTCGCTGCCGGGCTACGCGCCCGTGGGGCGGGAGGTCGCCGTCCCCGCGGCGGGCCCGGTGGAGCTGGTGCTGGCCCGCACGCCGCTCTCCATCCCGGGGATCCAGGTGACGGCGACGCCGGGGGCGGGGGACACGCGCGCCGTGACGCAGGCCACCACGCAGCTGGGCGGGCGGGCGCTGGAGCGGGAGATGGGCGGCAGCATCGCCCAGACGCTCCGGAACCAGCCGGGGGTGGCGGTCCGGTCCATGGGGCCGGGGGCGGCGGCGCCGGTCGTCCGGGGGCTCACGGGGGACCGGGTGCTGGTGCTCCAGGACGGGCAGCGTACCGCGGACCTGGCGGGCTCGGCGGACGACCACGGCGTCACCATCGACCCGCTCACGGCGCAGCGGGTGGAGGTGGTGCGCGGTCCGGCCACCCTGCTGTACGGCAACAACGCCCTGGGCGGCGTGGTCAACGTCATCTCCGGCGACCTCCCCGCCTCGCTCCCCGGGCGGCCGGAGTGGGCCGCCGCCGCGCAGACCGAATCCGCCTACCCGGGCGGGGCCGCTTCGCTGCGCGGGACGCTGCCGCTGGGCCGCGGGTGGGCCGCCATGCTGCGCGCGGGCGGGCGCAGCTCGGGGGACATGCGCATCGGCGCGGACCCGCGGCTGGGCGACCGGCTTGCCAACACCGCGGCCCGCAGCCGCAGCGCGGCGCTGGGGCTGGGCTACGTGGGCGACCTGCTGGCCGCCGGCGGCGCGCTGCGGGCGTACGGGTTCCGCTACGGGCTCCCCGTGCCGCCCGGGAGCGGACCGGTGAGCCTGCGCGGGAGCCGGCTGGAGGCCACGGGGCGGGTGGAGGCCACTCCCGGCTCCGCCCTGTTCTCCGGCTTCCGCGTGGAGGGCACGGCGCAGGACTACACGCACGACGAGCTGGACGGCGCGGGCGAGGTGCAGCAGACCTTCGCGCTGCGCACCGGCTCCGCCGGCGCGCTCCTCCGGCAGGGGCGGCTGGGCCCGTTCGCCGAGGGCGCCTGGGGCGTGTCCGCGCTGCTCAAGCGCTACGACGCCACCGGCCCCGCGGCGCTCACCCCGCCCGCCGATTCCCGCGGGTTCGGCGTGTTCGGCTACCAGGAGGCGGAGCTGCGCCCCGGCGGCCCGGCGCTCCAGCTGGGCGCGCGCTGGGACCACTACGCCATCCGCTCCGGTGCCACGCCCAAGTTCGGGGCGGGGCGGGAGCGCGCCTTCCGTGCGCTCTCCGGCTCGGCGGGGGTGAGGCTGCCGCTGGGGGCGAGCTGGACGGCGGGGGCGAGCGTGGCGCGCTCGTTCCGGGCGCCCACGGTGGAGGAGCTGTTCTCCGGGGCGCCGCACGCGGGGACCGGGAGCGTGGAGCTGGGGAGCCCGGGGCTGCGGGCGGAGCGCGGCTGGTCGGCGGAGGGGGTGCTGACGGTGCGGAGCGCCCGCTGGAACGGGCAGCTCGCCGCCTACCGCAACGCCGTGGACGACTACGTCCACCTGGCGGCGCGGGGCGACACCGTGGTGGACGGGGCGCGGCTCCCGGTGTTCGCGTACGCGCAGGACCGGGCGGTGCTGCGGGGCGTGGAGGGGTCGCTGGAGTGGGCCGCGGGGCGCAGCTGGGTGCTGGGGGCGATGGGGGACTGGCTGCACGCCGAGCGGCGCGACGGTACCCCGCTCTCCTTCATGCCGCCGCCGCGGCTGGGCGCCTCGCTGCGGCGCGACGACGGCGCGCTCTCCCTGGGCGGCGACGTCCACCACGAGCTGCGGCAGGACCGCGTGGGCGCCGCCGACGAGCCGCCCACCCCGGCGCACACCCTGCTGCGGCTGCACGCGGGGTACCGGGTGACGCGGGGCGGCGTGGTGCACTCGGTCGCCCTGCGCGCCGAGAACCTCACCGACGAGGTACACCGCGAAGCCACCAGCCGGGTCAAGGACTTCGCGCCGGGGCCGGGGCGGAATTTCTCGCTGGTATACCGGGTGATCTTCTGAGGGTCGCTCGGGACGGAACGGCTTTGAACGGCGGTGTTGGGCGTGCCCCCGGCTGCGCCGGGGTCGGGCTGCGCGCGGAGTAGCGCACGATACGACCGTGCGCAACTCCGCCGAGACCCCGCGGAAACTGCCCCGCGGGGTCTCGGCCCTGCCGGGCGCGCATCCCTCACGCGGGGCCCGAGCGTGCCTCGAAAACGGCACCGCCCGGCGGCGTCAGGCGACGCTGCGCCTCCCCGCGGCCTGGCCGAGCCCTCCCTCCGCCCCGGCGAGCACCGGCCCCACCCGGCTGCGCCGCGGAACCCCCAGCTTCCCCATGGTGTTCTCCACGTGGTTGCGCGCGGTGAACGGGCTGATGTGCAGCCGCGCCGCGATCTCCGCGTTGGAGAGCCCGTCCGCCAGCAGGCGTGCGATCTCCACCTCGCGCTCCGTCAGGCGGAAGCGCTCCCGCAGCTCCCGGTCGGTGAGCGCCGCGGGCGCGCCGTGCTCCACCGTCACCATCACCAGCTCCGCGCCGTCCGTGTCGGGCGCGAGCGGAGTCGCGCGCAGCCGCCAGCCGCTCCCCGGGCGGTGAGGGCCGCACGGGTCGCCGCCGCCGCGCGACGGAACGGCGGCCCGGCACGCCAGCGCCCGCACCTGCTCGCGCAGCGGGGCCGTGCCCTCCGCGATATCCGGGAGCCCTGCCGCGGCGGGGTTGGCGTGCAGCACCCGCCCGTCCGCGGCGCACAGAAAGGTGGGCGCCGGGCTGGCGTCCACGGCCAGGGCGAGCGAGCTCACGCGGGCCTCCCGCTGCGCCCAGGCCGCGGCCCCCGCGCGCACCGCGGGCGCGAGCAGCCGCTCCAGCGCCGCCCAGCGGCGG
>JBFMFL010000372.1:0-6194 GCA_040752145.1 Gemmatimonadota bacterium | reverse complement strand
GCTGCCCCGTCTGACCCTGCGTCGTCTGGCCCTGCTGGCGCGGGGTGGTGTCCTGCGTCATGGTGCCGGTCTGCCCGGTGGTCGTGCCGGTCTGTCCGGTCGTCTGGGCGGAAGCGGGCGACGCCGCGATCGACGCCGCGGTGAGCACGACGGCCAGCGGGAGAATGCGCGTGAACATCTCGGGTCCCTCCGTTTCCTGGTGGCACATGAAGGCGGCGCGCCGGGCGCCCCTTCCGAAGCGGGAGGAACTCGCAATTTCCGCGCCTCCCGACGGGACTGCGGCCCACATAAGTTTCTGCGGATCAGGCACTTGCGGGGCAGCTCACCGCCGGCCCCGCATCTGCCCCCGGAATGGCGGCAGGCGCTCCCCCGGGTCGGGAGAGCGCCTGCACGCCGCTTCGCCCCGCGGGGGGCGGTCAGTCGGACAGCTCGGAGTCCGAGCCCTGGTCCAGCAGCGCCGCCTGCTGCCAGCCCTTGTAGTGCTTGAGGTTGACGAAGTTGTTCTCCACCGTGTTGTAGTGCCGGTAGAGCGACAGCGTCATCGGGTGCCGCCAGAAGATGGACGCCTTGAGGTTGGAGTCGGTGTGCGGGATGCCCTGCTCGTTGAGCCAGCCCGCGCAGTTCAGGCAGCACCCCTTGGTGGTGCCGATCTGGAGCCCCAGCCGCCCGAGCTGGTCCTTGGCGACGCCGCGCACGTTCTCCAGGATGTAGCGCACCACCATCATCTCGGCGTGCAGCCCCGCCATGTTCAGCCCGTCGTCGTCCTTGAGCCGGTAGGACGCGTCCACCACCGTGGCGACGCTGAACAGCCGCTTCAGCTCGTCCTGGTCCAGCGACAGCTTCTTGCTCCCCTGGCGCGCCACGTACAGGGCGGAGCCCATGCGCCCCGCCGCCGTGGTGGACTCGGTGCTCGCCTTGTCCGCGGCGTGCAGGTCGTCGCACAGCTTGGTGAGCTTGGCCACCCAGTCGCCCGCGTTGTTGTGCCGGTTGCGGCCGTTCTTCAGGCGCTCCTTGGAGCGGGCGGCGGCGGATGCGTACGAATCCTTGGGCATGGCGGGGTTCCGTCGTGGCGGGGTGCGGGCTCAGGCGTGCGCGGCGGGCCTCACTTCTTGCCCTGGCCCGGGGGCGTGCCCCCCTGGCCGGGCGGAGTTCCGCCGTGGCCCGGGGCGCCCGCGCTGGCGCCGCCGTTGCCGCCTCCACCGCCGTTCCCTCCCCCGTTCCCGCCTCCGCCCCCTCCGCCACCCGGGCCGGAGCCGCCGCCGTCCAGCAGGGCGGCCTTCGTTTCGATGTGGACGCCCACCGCCTGCAGCAGCGCCTCCAGCTCGGAGCGGAAGAGCGTGGCGCACGACACCACCAGGACCGCGACGGCCGCCGCCAGGAGCGCGTATTCGGGGAGCCCCTGCCCCCTCCGGTCGCGCCAGGCCGCGCGAAGGGTGGAGCGGAGCGGGACGGGAGCGGAGGGATGGTCGGACACGGGGGGACCCCCGGGAGGGAGGAGTGGGCGGGCGCCGCGGACGCGGGGATGGGGCGGGCGGACTACATCCCGTGCATGCTAATGGGCGGCGGCACGGGTGGCAACGATCTCGTTCATTGCCCGAAGTTCAATGCGTCACCCGCACGTCGTAGACGATCACCTCCGGGTAGTCCTCGCTCCTTACGACGGCGAGGCGTGAGCCCGACCGTGCCGCCACGCTCAGCGGTTCCTCGATGATCGTGCGACGGAGCAGCCGGCAATCCACGGTCACCAGGTCGAGGTACGTCCGATCGGCAGCCGGGTCGGAGACCTGGTTGAGGAACACACCGTTTCCGAGGCCGACGATCCGGGACGAGTGGACGAAGCGGTTCCACTGGATCGCCGTCGCGCTTCCGTTCGACCTCACCACGCTCGCGGGAGGGGTGGTCCAGTCGCGACGTCCGGTGCAGCGGGAGCGCGGCCTGCCCGCCAGGTCGAAGAACGTGAGCTCGTACGGGCTCTTGTTCGTGTACGCGATGGTGCCGCCGACCACGTCCGCCGAGCCGCCCAGCAGGCTGGACTCGAAGCCCGCGAGGTTCTGCTGCGCCGGACGCGGCCCGAAGGTCCGCTCGCGCCGCCCGGCCCGGCTGACGACGTGGAGCGCGCCGGGCTCGCCCTTCGCGTACGCGGCGAGCAGCAGTCTTCCGTCGGAGAGGAAGTCCATGCTGGTGACCGTCCACTGCGGCGGCAGCGTGAAGCTCCGGCGGAACCGCAGGTCCGGGGCGAACACGCTGATCCTGCCGTTCGCCATGTCCCAGACGAAGATGCTGTCCCGCGCATCCACCGCGACCTTCCAGGGGCTCTCCATCTCGCCGGGACCCTGCCCCTTCCTCCCGGCGTGGCCCACGAACCGGCCGTCCGCCCCGAAGACCACGATGCGGTGGTTGAGGTCGTCCGCCACGAGGATCCGCCCCCGGCCGTCCAGCGCGACGCCCATGACCCTCCCGAACGCGTCGTGCTCGCCGGTCTCGCTCCCGATCCTGCGCAGCTCCTTGAGGACGAGACGCGGCCGCGCGCCGCGAACTTCCATAATCGGCCTGGTGGAAAGCACCTGGGCCGAAAGCAAGCAGGTGTTCACGGACAGTGCGCCGACCAGCAGGGCCAGAGTAAGTGATCGCTGCATGGTAGCATCCCAGGTCCAAGGCAACGTACCAACCCGAAAGCGATGTACCCGACGTAACGCTGCTCACGTCACGATGCCCACTCTGTCCATCTTAACGACCGGCCATGCGACTTGCCATGTCCAGACAGGGCCCGGACGAGGCAAGGCGCCGAAAACCAAAGCCTCGGCGCCTCGTACCATCCATTTCGGGACCCCAATGAGCCGGTTCAGCGGTGACCGCCCCGCATGCGTCAGCTTGCCGGCACAGCAGTCACTCCGCTGAAGACCTGGGGGATCCCGTCGATGAGTTCACCCGCCCGTGAGGGCACATTCGCATGTTCGACCGTTCGAAGCGCCAGCGTCTTCCTGTACTCTTCCGCCTCGGCCAAACGCGTGAATTCGATGTCTGCGTGATGGCGCCGAGCGACGTCGGCGATCTCATCGACGGTGACATTGAAGAACTCTTTCCGCTCGTTCACGCGGTTAACCCGTCTGAAATGGAATGCTCGGTGGAGAGTATTCTCCAGCGCCGGTGCATCGTCCGTGTATATGACGGCATGCACATCGAACTGGAAGGGCACCGATGCGTCTCCGAGTTCCCGGATGCGCTCGAACGGATCGAGGCGCCGGGTCATCCCGATCTTGAAGACGTTCTCACCGAAGGAGCCGATGTTGGAGATGACATAGACATGCCCGGACCGCGTCATCTGTGCACGAGCAATCGCCCGTTCCTTCCGTTCATGAGCCTCCGCGAGCCGGGCCTCCAGTTCAGCAATCTTCGCGGAAAGCTTCGCCTGCTTGGCTCCGACTGCCTGGTCGATCTCCTCCCGCGCCTTCTGCAAGGCTTGCTCGTACCGCTGCTCCTCCCGCTCCGCTTCCTGTCGGGCCTTCTCCATCTCGCGCTGTGCGATCTCCTCCTCGCGCATCTGCTCGCGGATGCGCCGCTGCTCCTCTTTCTCCGCCTGGATTTTCTCCTGGTATTCGAAGGCCAGGAACAGCTCTTCCAGGCGCAGGTTCAGGAAATCGCGGGTGATCACGCACTTCTGTACGTCCCCGAGCTTGTTGATCGCTTCGAACGCCTTCTCGATCCGCGCCTCCATGACGTGGATGTTGTTGTACTTGACCTTTGCAATCGCCGCGTCGCACTCCCCGTTGAATGCCCGGAGCAGCAGCTTCAGGGTACGGCCGGTCATCTTCCGTCCTTCCACTTTGCTTCCGCCGACAGTCCACTCCGTTTGGCAAACGGCCGCCCGACCCTCCTTCAAAACCATCTTCTGCTTCTCGCGAACCTCTTCCAGCCTCATCGCGTAGAGGTCCGACGAAGCGAGGTCCCAGCGGGGCTCGTAGAACCCGAAGGAGCGCAGGTTCGCCTCCTCGTCCAGGATCCTGAGTTCCTCGCGTACGGTGGCAAGCAGGGCCTTCAACGACGCCAGCTCCGCAGTGTCGCGGCCGTATTCGTCGCGGAGAATTCGGAGTGCCTCCGTCTGCTCCTTTTGTGTCCGGTCCAGCTCTGCGAGGACCCTCACCCGCTCTCCCTCGGTCTCCGTCAGGGTGCGGCTGCGCTGAGCCTCAAGGTCCGCAAGCACGCGGCTACGCTCGGCCTCGGCATCGACGACTCCCCGGAACCGATTCTCCAGAGCGGTGCGTGCATCCGCCAGGGTCCGGTTCTCACCCGTGAGCTTGCGGAGCCGGAACAACAGCAAGGCAAGCACGCACGCGCAAACCAGGAGAACGGCGGCCAGGATCGTAGTTGTCGACATGAGTCACGGGTGCGTGCGAGGCGCCCCAAGGGGGACGCGAACGATGGAAGGGGGCTGCCGTAATGGAGTGCAAACCGGAAGGTCCCGGAGCAGACAGCCTGTGGGATGCGACGAACCGGACGTGGTGAGACCCGCCGACGGCGAGTGCAAGGCCGGGAAGAGACGGAGCAGCAACGGAGGGAGTGGGATTCGAACCCACGGATGGGGGATACCCATCGGCAGTTTTCAAGACTGCTGCCTTAAACCGCTCGGCCATCCCTCCAGCAAACACCCGAAACAGCAGTCGGGCGGAATCCGGAATTTACCCGTTTTCCTCTCAGGTCGTCAACCCGGCCGCCGCGCCCGCGCCGGCCTCCTCGCGGCGTCCTCCGACCCTGCCGGACCGATCCCCGCCCCGCCGCAGGGGTTCCGCCACCGGGCATACCCCTTGCACGTCCGGCGCCGGATTCCGGGAGCACGCGAAACGCGAGACCAGACAACCAGATGACCCGATCGAGATACATCCTCCCCGCCGCCCTGCTCGCCCTCGCGGCGGCGTGCGGCGGCGACGACGAGCCCGCGCCGGAGCAGGCGCCCGAGCGCGGCGTAGCCCAGGCCAGCACCCCGCGGAGCGCCGAGCCGTACTGGGGCGGCGAGCGCGCCCTGACCCGCGAGGAGCTGGAGCGCGGGCGCATGGACAACGCCTGGGAGCAGGTGGTGCAGCTGGACCCGTGGACCGCCGGCGACAGCGCCGCCAACCCCGAGAAGTGGGAGCAGATCAGCGCCCGGGCCGTCAACTCCCGGCCCGTGCACCTGCCGCTCTTCGGCGACGTGGCCGGGCCCTCCGTGCTGCGCACCCAGATCCTGCTGGACCGGGCGATGTTCTCGCCCGGGATGATCGACGGGCGCTGGGGGAAGAACACCGCCAAGGCCGTGTACTGGCTGCAGAAGCGCGAAGGGCTGCCGGCCACCGCGCGCGTGGACAGCGCCACCTTCAACCGCCTGGCGCAGCTCGCCGGCGAGCCCCGCCAGCTGGTGAGGACCCACACCCTCACCGCCGAGGACGTGAAGGGCCCCTTCGTGGACCTGCCGGAGCCCACCGAGAGCGGCGACGAGATCTACGAGATCGCCAAGCTGGAGTGCACCTGCTACGAGACGCTCACCGAGAAGCTGACCGAGCAGTTCCACGTCACCCAGGAGGTGCTGGAGCAGCTCAACCCCGGCGTGGCGCTGGACTCGGTGAGGGCCGGGCAGACCCTCCAGGTCCCCAACGTCCGCGACCCCGACACGCGGACCGCGGGGCAGGTGGCGCGGCTGGAGGTGTCCGGGCAGGGGAGCTTCGTACACGCCGTGGACGCCGGCGGGCGCATCCTGTACCACTTCCCGTCCACGCTGGGGGCGAGCTACGACCCCTCGCCGCAGGGCAACTTCAGCATCCGGGACATCACCCCGGACCCGTCGTGGCACTTCCAGCCGGACATCCTGGAAAACGTGCCGGACGACAAGCCGGACGCCATGATCCCCCCGGGGCCCAACAACGCCGTGGGGGTGGTGTGGATGGCGCTCACCGAACCCCACTACGGCATCCACGGCACCAAGTCGCCCGAGACCATCGGGTACGCCACCTCCGCCGGGTGCGTGCGGCTCACCAACTGGGACGCGCAGTTCCTGAGCAGGCGCGTGTCCGCGGGGACCCCGGTCCGCTTCCGCGACACCCGCAGCAGCGGCCCCGGGGCCGCCGCGTCCGCCCGGGACACCGCCGCCATCGCCCGCAGCACCCGCGGCCAGACCGGCCCGGCCGACTCGGTGGCGGCGCGCAGGGCCGGGGGGAGCCGGTCCG
>JBFMFL010000371.1:0-6245 GCA_040752145.1 Gemmatimonadota bacterium | reverse complement strand
GCGCCGTCGCGCGGGCCGCTCCTGGCGGGCCTGGCGGTCGTGTTCGTGCTGGCCCTGGTCCTGGTCCTGGTCCTGGCGCTCGCCCGGGAGCCGGCGCCTCAGCCGCCGGAGGGCGGGAGCACCACCACCAGCTCCAGCTCGGCGTCCGGGAAGTCGGACGGCACGTAGACGGCCAGGTTCCGGGCCATCCGGATCGCGTCCCAGTCCGGCCCCGAGCGGTCCAGGGCGAAGTACTCGCGGCCGAGCTTCACCGGGACCGCGCCGGGAGGGGTGGGGACGTGGCGGAGCCCCACCCCGCCCAGCGCCCGCTTGATCAGGCGCTCGATCTGGTCCGCCGAGCTGACCTTGAAGAGCTGCGGCGCCCTGCGGACCAGCTCGTCCTGCCTTCCTCCCGTCTTCACCGCCAGGTACCACTCCGGCGCGGCCAGGTAGCGGTCGTGGTCGATCGCCGTCGCGTGCACGGAGGGCGGCGCGAGGCGCAGCGGGAGCGTCACCGCGCTCTCCGGCACCACCGTTTCCAGCAGGTCCCGGAGCATCGCGTCCAGCCGCGTGAAGCACCCCGACAGGTCGGCGTGGTCGTAGAGGGGGATCTCCCGCGGGTGCGTGGTGGTGGAGAAGGTGGTGAGCGCCCCCGCGAGCGCCGCCATCGCCCCGAACAGCTCGCCCGGGTGCCCACGCCTCACCTCGAAGAGGTGGCGGAAGCGCGGCAGGTGGGTGTTCAGGGTATAGAGGAGCCAGAAGCTCGCCACGTCCGTCACCCCGAAGTCCGCCAGCGACTGGTTCCGCTGCCGGCGCGCCCCCGAGAGGGCGCTGCTCCTGGCGGTGAGGACCTCCACCAGGCGCCGTGCCACGGTCAGCAGGTACTCGCTCGCGGCCAGGTCGATGAGCGGAGGGACGAAGCGCGGGTCCAGCTGGAAACCGCCGGCGGCCACGCGGGAGACCCGCGCCACCGGGAGGAGCGAGTACCCCTCCGTGGACTCGCCCTTCGCCAGGAGCCGGAAGTTCTTGCGCGCGAGCTGGACGGGCTTCTCCCCCCGGCCCGTGTTCTCGTCCCGGCGCATCGCCACCTCCGACAGGTAGCGGGTGTCCCGGTCGCCCCGGGACACGGATACGTTGTGCCCGCCCGTCCGCATCTCCGGGATCCCCAGGTGCACCAGCATCGACTCCTGGTCCGGCAGCCAGTGGGCCTCCAGCGGCTTGGGCGGCGGGACCGCGTCGGCGTCCGGCATCTCGAAGGCCAGGCCGTCCGGGAAGATCCCCGCGGCCGCCGACAGCAGGAGCGATCCCCCCGCCAGCGCCTCCCGGTCCAGCTCCAGCCGCGCGAACCCCCAGGGACAGAACGTCAGCGCCGAGAGCTGGAACCCGACCAGGTCCTCCAGGAAGCGGTCCTGCGCCTGGAGGTGCTGGGGGCTCAGCAGGACGCCCTTGGTCCAGAGTACCTTCTGCATCTGTCGCATGCTGCCGTCCCGCCGGGGTGGAGGACCGGTGGCTCCGCGGCGGGCCGCCGCGCGGGTGGGAGGGACATTGATAGCGGCTCGCCGCGGGGAGCGCAATCCGTTTCGCGACCGTCCGCTCAAGGTGTGGCGCAAACGTCCCACCATGGGACCTGGGTGGTACGCGCGGAAGTCCCCTCGGGTGCGGTGAAAATGACGAAAACCCACGCCGTTGCTGGATGAACGACGGGCCGAGCGTGGGATCCGCGGCCGGCATCAATGTTGCCCCGTCGCCGCATCTACGCCGGAGCGCGGCGGGGGCGGCCCGCGGGTTCCGCCACTTCGCCGGACGTGCGGACGCGGACCGCGGCGCTCTCTGCCGGCGCTCGCCCCTTCCGCTTTTTCTCTCCAGGGACCGCCCGCGATACGGACGTCGCGGGAGCACGTGCGCCCTGCCGCCATGCACCGCGTTGCACGGGCGGCCCGTCGCCGCCCGTATGCGGCCCGCTCCCGGGCTCACGACTCGCGTCCGGGCCGGGATCAGCCTGCGCGACCGGGCGCAGGCTCCCCGTCCCGTTTTCCCCGCGGCGTCCTCCCCGACCCGCACCGAGGCCCTTCCTCCGACCGGCCCAACCCAGGAGTCGAGCATGGCAGAGAGTATCCACCGAAAGCTCGAGCGCGTCCGAGCCCCCCGTGTCCACATCTCCTACGACGTGGAGACCGGAGGGGCGATCGAGAAGAAGGAGCTGCCCTTCGTGATGGGCGTGCTCGGCGACTTCACCGGCCACCCGGCTGCGCCCCTGGCGCGGCTCAAGGACCGCAAGTTCGTCGAGGTCACCCCCGACAACTTCGACGAGGTCCTGCGGAAGATGAAACCCGGCCTGGGCTTCCGCGTCGCCAACAAGCTCAGCGACGACCCCGCCGCCGGGCAGATCGGCGTGAGCCTCAGCTTCGAGACCCTGGACGACTTCTCCCCGGACCGCGTGGCCGAGCAGGTGGAGCCGCTGCGCAAGCTGCTGGAGCTGCGCCGCCAGCTCGCCGACCTCCGCGGCAGCCTGCAGGGGAACGACCGCCTGGAGGACATCCTCCAGGCCACGCTGCACAGCGAGGAGCAGCTGAACCGGCTCAAGAGCGAGCTCGAAACGGGGGGAGCGACCGATGCCGCAGACTGAGACGCAGGGACAGCCGCAGGCGGCCGCCACCGCCGAGGCCACCGAGGCCAGCCTCCTCGACCAGATCGTCCAGGAGGGGCGCTTCGGGAGCGAGGCTCCGGCCCGGGAGCGCGGCAAGGACCTGATCCGCCGCTTCGTGAGCGAGGTGCTGGCGGGCTCCATCACCGTCGCGCCGGACACGGAGGCGATGCTGAACGCCCGCATCGCGCAGATCGACCGCATGATCTCCGTCCAGCTCAACGAGATCATGCACCACCCCGACTTCCAGGCGCTGGAAGCGTCGTGGCGGGGGCTGAAGTACCTCCTGTCCCAGACGGAAACGAGCACCATGCTCAAGATCAAGGTGCTCAACGTCTCCAAGAAGGACCTGCTCCGCGACCTGCAGCGCGCCCCGGAGTTCGACCAGAGCGCACTGTTCAAGAAGGTGTACGAGGAGGAGTACGGCGTCTTCGGCGGGGCCCCGTTCGGGGCGCTGCTGGGCGACTACTACTTCGGGCGGGGCGGGCCGGACATCGAGCTGCTGGAGAAGGTGGCCCAGGTGGCGGCGGCGGCCCACGCGCCGTTCCTGACCGCGGCCTCCCCGGAGATGTTCAACCTGGAGAGCTTCGCGCAGCTCGATTCCCCGCGCGACCTGGCCAAGATCTTCGAGACCACCGAGTACGCCAAGTGGAAGTCGTTCCGCGAGAGCGAGGACTCCCGCTACGTGGCGCTCACCGTGCCGAAGATGCTCCTCCGCGAGCCCTACGGGAAGGCGACGGTCCCCGTGGAGGCGTTCGACTACGACGAGAAGGTGGACGGCACCAGCCACGACAACTACCTGTGGGGCAACGCCGCCTGGGCGCTGGGCGCGCGGGTGACGCAGGCGTTCGCCAAGCACGGGTGGTGCGCCACCATCCGCGGGGTGGAGAGCGGCGGGCTGGTGGAGGGGCTCCCGGTGCACAACTTCCGCACCGAGTCGGGCGACATCACCATGAAGTGCCCCGCCGAGACGGCCGTCACCGACCGCCGCGAAAAGGAGCTGGCCGACCTGGGCTTCGCTCCCCTGGTGCACTGCAAGGGCACGGACAAGGCGGCCTTCTTCAGCGTGCAGTCGGCGCAGAAGCCCAAGGCGTACGACACCGACACCGCCACGGCCAACGCCCGCATCTCCGCCCAGCTCCCCTACATCTTCGCCGTCTCCCGCTTCGCGCACTACCTCAAGTCCATGATGCGCGACAAGATCGGCGGCTACACCTCGCGCAGCCAGGCGGAGAACGACCTCAACCGCTGGATCTCCAACTACGTGGTGGCCAACGAGGTGGACGCGGACACCAAGGCCAAGCGCCCGCTCCGCGAGGCCCGCATCAGCGTGCTGGAGATCCCCGGGAAGCCGGGGGCCTACCGCTCCGTGGCCTTCCTCCGGCCGCACTTCCAGCTGGACGAGCTGAGCGTTTCCATGCGCCTGGTGGCGGACCTCCCCAAGGCCGCCGGCTGATCACCCCCTTCCCCCCACGACCTCACACAGGAGGCTTTCATGGCGTTCGACGCATTCCTCAAGATCGAAGGGATCGACGGCGAGTCCACCCGCAAGGGGTTCGAGAAGCAGATCGAGCTGATCAGCTTCAGCTGGGGCGCCTCCAACCCCACCACCATCGGCTCCTCGGGGCCGGGGGGCGGCGCGGGCAAGGCGTCGGTGTCCTCCTTCAACTGCCTCAAGATCACCGACGCGGCCAGCCCGCCGCTCTTCCAGGCGTGCTGCTCCGGGAAGCACTTCCCCAAGGCCAAGGTGACCCTCCGCAAGGCGGGCGGCGAGTCGCCGGTGGACTACCTGATGTACGAGTTCGAGAACGTGTACATCGAGTCGGTGCAGTGGTCGGGCGCCAGCGGCGGGGACGACCGGCCCACGGAGTCGCTCAGCCTGGCCTTCGGCAGGGTCACGGTGACCTACACGCCGCAGGCCGACCAGGGTGCCACCGGCTCCCCGGTGGTGGGGAGCTGGAGCGTCCAGACCGCCTCCGTCTGACGCGGCGGGAGGGAGCCGCGTGAGAGCCCGCGCCCTGTTCGAGGCCGGGCGGCTCGACGAAGCCGTCGAGTCGCTCGGCGCCGAGCTCCGGGACGCCCCGACGGACGTTCGTCGCCGGACGTTCCTCTTCGAGCTGCTCTGCTTCGCGGGGGCGTACGACCGCGCGGAAAAGCACCTGGAGGTGCTGGCCCGCGGGAGCCGCGACGCGGAGCTGGGCGCGTGGCTCCTGCGCAGCGCCCTCCACGCCGAGCGGGTCCGCCAGGCCGCCTTCGCGGCGGGCCCGCTCCCGCCCGCCGCCCCGGGCCGCCCCGTGTCCGGGACGCTGAACGGGACCCCCTTCGCCTCGCTGGAGGACGCCGACCCGCGGATCGGCCCGCGGCTGGAGGTGTTCGCGGCGGGGCAGTACACCTGGCTCCCGCTGGAGCACGTGGCCTCGGTGCGGGTGGCGGCGCCCGGCCTCCTGCGGGACCTGCTCTGGGCCCCGGCCGTGGTGAGGACGGGGCCCGGCTTCCGGGGGACGGAGCTGGGCGAGGTGCTGCTGCCGGCGCTCGCCCCGCTCTCCTGGCGGAGCCCGGACGGCGAGGTCCGCCTGGGCCGGGTCACCGACTGGGAGGAGCTCCCGGAAGGGGGCATGGTCCCGGTGGGGCAGAAGCTGCTCCTGGTGGACGGCGAGCCCTTTCCCATCCTGGAGCTGCGCGAGCTGGAGATCGAGGCCGCCGTCCCTGCCCTCCCGGCCGGCGGCTGAGCCACGCCGAACCCCCACCCGCCTCCCCCTGACATGCCCCTGCGGAGCGACCTACTCGTCCCCCTCGCCGGCGCCAACCCGGCCGGCGTGAACGTCCGCTACGAGCCCGTCTTCGACCAGATCAGGATCGCCCGCATCGAGGAGCCCGCCCTCGACCAGGGCGAGTGGAAGCGCGAGCGGAAGACGGCCGACTACGCGCTGGTGGTGAAGCTGGCGGGGGAGGTGATCGCCACCCGCTCCAAGGACCTCCAGGTGGCGGCGTGGCTCACGGAAGCGCTCACCCGCCGGGAGGGCTTCGCCGGGCTCCGCTCCGGGCTGGAGCTGCTGCGGGCCCTGGTCGAGGAGTTCTGGGACCACCTGTACCCCGAGCTGGAGGACGGGGACGCCGAGATGCGCGCCGGGCCGCTGGAGTGGGTGGGGCACAGCGCGGCCGTGCTCGACGCGGTGCGCAGCGCCCCCCTCAACCCCGCCGGCCACGGCTTCTTCGCCTACGAGCAGTCGCGCGAGGTGGGGCACGAGTCCGACGTCCGCGGCGACGAGGCGAAGCACCGGGCCTGGCGGGAGGCCGTGGAGCGGGGCGGGGTCAGCGCGGACGCCTTCGATCAGGCGCTGCGGGACGCCGGCAAGGAGTGGTACCGCGCCATGACGGCCGACCTGGACGGGGCGCTGGAGGCGCTGGACGCGCTGGACCGGGCGTGCGAGGACCGCTTCGGGGACCTGGCCCCCAGCTTCCTCACGCTGCGCGAGGCGCTCAGGGAGGTGCGGCAGATCGCCGGCCGGCTGCTGGCGAGGAAGCTGGCCGAGCCCGACCCGCCCGGGAGCGCGCCCGAGCCCGAGCCCGCACCCGGGCCCGCGTCGGATCCCGGACCCGCGCCCGCGCCGGAGCCGCCCGC
>JBFMFL010000370.1:0-6339 GCA_040752145.1 Gemmatimonadota bacterium | reverse complement strand
CGCCTCGTGCGCAAACTGCACAAGCGAGCCGAGGCCCTCGGTTACGCTCTGGTCGCCATCGAGACCGGCGAACTCGCTTCGGGAGGAGTTTCTTAGGAGGGATGTCGGCCCGAAGGGGCGAGACCCGGCGGGGCAGTTTCCGCCGGGGCTCGACTCCGTTACGCACGGTCGTATCGTGCGTTACGGAGCCGCAGCCCGACCCCGGCGCAGCCGGGGGCACGCCGAAACCCGCCGTATAGAGCCGTTCTTCCGTACGGTGTGCGTCTTGCCACGAAACCGGACGCGGACCCTGCCGTAGTGGAACCAGGCGCCGGGCGATCCGGCGTACGCACGCACTGCCCCGGAGAAGACCATGGAGAACCAGAACGAGCCGACCGGCCGCCGCGATCCTTTCGAGGAGCTGAACCGCAAGATCGAGGCGGCGATGGAGGAGATCCGCCCCAAGGTGCGGCGGGCCCTGGAGGAGCTGGAGGAGCGCGTGGACGCGGCGCTGGAGGACGTGAAGCCCAAGGTGGACGAGGCCCGCAACCGGGCGCGCCCCAAGGTGGACGACTTCGTCTCGGACTTCCAGCCGCGGATCGACGCGGTGCTGGGCCGCATGCAGTCGGCGCTGGAGAGCCTGCGCCGCGACTTCGAGAACCGGGCCACGCGCGCCGAGGCGAGGCAGGGCGGAGCGGCGGCGGCGGACGCGGCAGCGGCGGATCCGTTCTCCACCGGCTCGGCTTCGTCCACGGGATCCACGGGCGGAACGGATCCCGGGGCGGGCTCCACGGGTACCAGCCACTGGCCCACCGACCCGGGCGACGTGACCTCGCCGGCGGACCCCCCCAAGGAGTCCACGCCGGAGTGGCCCACCCGCGACTCGCGCGACGAGCCGGGCGGCACGCGGGGGTCGGGGGGGACGCCTTCGTTCTGACGGCGCGCGGGGGACCGGACGGACCGGTCCCCCGCGTCGCTTGGGGCCGGCCGGTGCGCTCCCCGCCCGTTTGGGCCACCATCTTTGGCCGCCGAGTGCTTGGGGCTCGTCTTTTTTCTGCGGGTACGCTAAATTCGCCGTGCCGCACGACCTATCTCCTTTCTTCAGCGCAGTTCGACCATGCCCATCCGCCTTCTTGCGCGTTCTCTTCCGCTGGCTGCTCTCCTCGCCCTGCTCGGTGCGGGCGGCGCGCGGGCGCAGATGCTCCCGGGCGTCCGGGGGCCGGACAACCGGCAGGAGATGCGGGAGTTCAACGCGGAGGCGCTGCGCGGGGTGAGCAGCATGCTGGCCGAGTGGCGGGGCGCGTGGGCGCGCGACGACGCCCGGCAGGCGGCGCGCTTCTACACGGAGGACGCACTCCTGCTGATGGGCGACGGCAAGCCGCTGCGGGGGCGCCAGGAGATCCAGACCGGGTTCGGCGGGATCCTCTCCACCACGGGCGTGATCCAGGTGGCGGTGGAGGACTTCCTGGCGAGCGGCAACGTGGCCTACGCCTACGGGAACTTCTGGTATCCCAACGAGCAGGACCAGGACGCGCCGCCCGTCACCGGGACGTACGTGATGCTGCTGCGCCGCGACGGGCGCAACTGGAAGATCCGCTCGCAGATGTTCAGCGCCACCGCCGCGCCGCAGAGCGCGGCGGCGGACGCTGAAACCACCAGCACCGATACGCCGTAGTGGGCCCAGAAACGCCTTCGACACCGCAACCCGGCTCCGCCCATGTTCGTCGTCCTGCGCTGGATCTTCCAATCGGCCCTGCTCGCGGTGGTGACGCGGGTGCTGGGGCGATTCCTCCCGGTGCTGCTCCGCCTGGTGCGGCTCTGGCGGTGACAGAACTCGGGACCAGGCGTACGAAGCGGGGAGTGCCACCTGTTCAGGTGGCACTCCCCGCTTCGCGCTACCCCCTAATCTCCTGACCGGCAGCCGTCGGGACGATCCGAGACCGCGGCCTAGCAGCCGTCTACGATCTCGTTGAGGATCGAGATGTTTCGCTGGATCGTGTAGGTCCCATCCGAGATGTTGACGGTCGCGGTCTGCTGGGTGGGTGAGCACCCGTCGTAATAGAGGGTGATGGTCTTGCCCGTTCCGCTTCCGGCGCCCTGCCAGCTGTACGTGTACGAGCCGCTTCCGCCCTGTGGCATCGCTTCGTACGTGTAGTACCCGGCCCGACGGACCTTGGTGGATCCGTTGATGGACCCGTCGAACGTGTTTCGGCCGTCGATCAGGAACGGCGCACTGTACGCCGGTGCTGCGTTCCCGGAGGTGACCTTTACGCGGATGTGCAGGTAGTCGCCGTTCCGTACGTCGCGGGTGAACGAACTGCCCCCGTTGGCGATCAGAATGGTGGACCAGGTGTACCCGCCGTCGTAGCTGTGCTCCCAGCTGTAACTGTACGTCCCGTCCCCGCCGCTCGCAGTTACCGACCACGTGTACCAGCTGGCGATCGGGAACACGCTCGGGCCGCTGATGGCGGACACCGAGATGGGTGCCGCGGGCTGCAGAATCTGCAAAGACGCCTGGAAGGTCAGGTTGTCGACGGTAGCCGAAACCCAGACGTTCTGCGGACCGGACACTGCGCTGACGTTGACGCAAACCTCACCAGGGCTGCCACACGCGTACTGAGGGCCGAGCGTGGCGTAGCCTGGCTTGTCCACGCTCCAGTTTACCTGCCGCGTGGTGAGATCGACCTTGTTGAGGCTCTGGTCGGTGGCACTCAGCCTCGCGACCGCCACTTCGCCGGGATACACGTTGTTGTTCTCGAGGATCAGGTATCCGTTGTAAACGGGGCCCGAGCTCAGGCTGGCGTGAGGACCATCGCTCGGAGAGGAGACCGGCGTGGGCCCGCCGTCGCAGGCTGCAGCCGCGAGCACTCCCATCGTGCCGAGCAGGACCGTCATTCTCCGGCGTGCCCCTGCGAAGGGCTGCCGCGGGCGGGACAAGTTGGAGCTGCGCATCGCCGTCATCTCTCTCCCGGTATTGTGGTGGGAAAATGTCGCCTAATATGCTATGGCGTGCCGGGCGTTTCGTCAACCGGCGGGCGCCGACCCACTCAGCCACGCGCCCGGGGCGGAGTGGACGAGGGTCTGCCCGGGCGAATCGTCCTTGGCGCAGGTAGCTTTCGTAGCGATCTTAGCTGATGCCGATCCTCGACTCGGCGCCGGGGAACAGGCCCGGCGCCCGCTCCGTCGTCACGCTCCGAAGCTCCCGATGAACGAGACCGACACCTCCGCCGACCCGGAGCGGCTCCGGCGGATCGCCGGCGCGCTGGGGATCCCCGCCACGCGGCGGCACATCTTTCTGTGCGCGGACCAGACCAACCCCAAGTGCTGCGACCGGGAGCGGTCGCTGGCGGCCTGGGACTACCTCAAGGGCCGGCTCAGGGAGCTGGGGCTCTCGGAGCAGGGCGGGGTGTTCCGCACCAAGGCCAACTGCCTGCGGATCTGCGAGGCGGGTCCGGTGGCCGTGGTGTACCCGGAGGGCGCGTGGTATTCCCGCTGCGACCCGCCGGTGCTGGAGCGCATCATCCGGGAGCACCTGGTGGGCGGCGTCCCCGTGGCGGAGCACCTGATCGTGGAGCACCCCCTCGCACCGGGCGGCGCCGCCTGACCGCGGGGCCCTTCCGCAGTCCATGTCCAATCCATCGTTTCCCGTGCACACATCCGAACCGGCCGGCGGCCCGGCCACGGGGATCCAGCCGGATCCGTCCGCCCTGCGCGACCCGGCCCGCCTGGCCGTGCTCGCGGCGAGCAGCCTGGTGGGGACGCCCGCCGAGGAGGCGTTCGACCGCCTCACCCGCCTGGCGGCCGGGTTCCTGAACACGCCGCTGGCGCTGGTCAACGTGGTGGACGACCACAAGCAGTACTCCAAGAGCTGCTTCGTCCCCCCGGACTGGCCCGGCGACGTGGAGGCCCCGCTGGCGGACTCGTACTGCAAGTGGGTGGTGGTGGAGCGCGAGCCGGTGGTCATCGCGGACACCCGGCTGGACGAGCGCGTCTCCGGCAGCCGCATGACCACGGAGCTGGGGCTCGCCAGCTACCTGGGGATCCCGCTGCTGCTGTCGAACGGCGCGGTGCTGGGGTCGCTGTGCGTGGCCGGCTTCGAGCCCCGGGAGTGGACGGCGCGGGAGCTGTCGGTGCTGAGCGACCTGGCGGCCTTGGTGGTCACCGAGATCGAGCTGCGCCTGGACCTCTCGGCTCGCAGGCAGCTGGAGCGGCTCAAGGACGAGCTGGTGTCGGTGGTGGCGCACGAGCTGCGCACCCCGCTCACCTCCATCCGCGGCAGCCTGGGGCTGCTCGCCGGCGGCGGCCTGGACCCGGCTTCGCCGCAGGCCCGGCGCATGGTGCAGATCGCGGCCCAGAACTCGGACCGGCTGGTGCGGCTGATCAACGACATGCTGGACCTGGAGCGGTTCGAGTCGGGCAGCCTGGAGCTGGACCTCGGCGACGTGCTCGCCGCGCCGCTGGTGGAGGAGGCGGTGGATTCGGTGCGCCATGCGGCCTCGGCGGCGGGGGCGAGGGTGGAGTGGAGCGTCGCGCCGGAGCTGGCGCTGCACGCGGACCGGGATCGCGTGGTGCAGGTGCTGGTGAACCTGCTGGCCAACGCGGTGAAGTTCTCGCCCCGGGACGGGCTGGTGCAGGTGCTGGCGGAGCGGCGCGGCGAGGAGGCGGTGTTCCAGGTGCGGGACCACGGCCGCGGCATCCCCCCGGAGATGCTGGACGTGGTCTTCGACCGCTTCCGCCAGGTGGACAGCTCGGACGCGCGCGACAAGGGCGGCACGGGCCTGGGGCTGCCGATCTGCCGGAGCATCGTGCAGCAGCACGGCGGACGCATCTGGGCCGCGAGCGCGGTGGGCTCGGGGAGCACCTTCTTCTTCACGCTGCCGGCGGCGGCGGGCGCGGCGGACGGAGAGGGCTGACGCTTCCGGTTCGGCACGGCGGGCGGAGGGGGTTGGGGAGCGCGACTCTCCCACCCCCTCTCGCGCTCCGGGCGTCCGCCGGGTGCGCCGCCTGCGTGGAGCGGTCGAAGGGCGGCGCGTGAGCGCCGGCGGGAGAACCAACCGGGAGGTGCGGCGTGGCGGACGAGAGCGCGCGGATGGCCGGCAGGACCTGCGTGATAACGGGGGCGAACGCGGGGATCGGCAGGGCGACGGCGCTCGCGCTGGCCCGCGTGGGCGCGCGGGTGGGGATGGTGTCGCGCAGCCGCGAGCGCGGGGAGGCGGCGCGCGCGGAGGTGGTGCGTGGGTCGGGGAGCGGCGCCGTGGACCTGTTCGTGGCCGACCTGTCCGTCCAGGCGGAGGTGCGCGGGCTGGCGGCGGAGATCCGGGAGCGATACGACCGCCTGGACGTGCTGGTGAACAACGCGGCGATCTACACGGCGAAGCGGGCGCTGTCGCCGGACGGGATCGAGCTCCAGCTCGCCGTCAACCACCTCGCGCCGTTCCTGCTCACCCGGCTGCTGCTGGACCGGCTGGAGCGGAGCGCGCCGGCCCGGGTGGTGACGGTCAGCTCGGAGGCGCACCGGACCGTTCGGCTGGAGTGGGACAACCTCCAGGGGGAGCGGCGCTACCGCGGGCTGCGGGCCTACGGCGCGGCCAAGCTCGCCAACCTGCTGTTCACGCGGGAGCTCGCCCGGCGCACGGCGGGGACGGGCGTCACCGCCAACGCCGCCCACCCCGGAGTCGTCGGCACGGAGCTGCTCTTCGGCGGGTGGGGGCCGCTGCGCCTGCTCAAGCGCTGGTTGAAGACGCCGGAAGAGGGCGCGCGGGTGATCGTCCGGCTCGCCTCCGCGCCGGAGCTGGAGGGGATCACCGGCCGGTACTTCCGCGCGGAAGGCGAGATCCGGCCTTCCGCGGCGGCGCTGGACGACGACGCGGCGCGCAGGCTCTGGCGGGTCAGCGAGGAGCTGACGGGGCTCGACGCGTCGTAGCCGCCGGCGTCAGAGCACGTAGCCGAGCAGCCAGAAGAGGATGATGAAGATGATGATGGTGCTGAAGCACCCGCCGCCGAGCTTTTTTGCCCCCCAGCCCGCGAGCAGGGTACGGATGAGACCGCGCATGGCGCTTCCTTGGCGAAGAGAATCGGTTGATTTCGAGCGCGGGCGATGGGTGCAGGCCACGTGCCACGTGGGGTGCGGGAATCCTGCTCCTCCGGTCGCGCCGCGCCGCCGCGGGAGGAGCCGTTGACGGATTCAGGCTCGGGCGTGCCCCTCGCTGGCGCTCGGGTCGGGCTGCGGCTCCGTAACGCAGCAAACAACGCTGCGTAACGGAGGCGAGCCCCGCAAACAGCCGCGGGTCTCGCCGCTTCGCGCTCGCATCCCTCACGCGGGCTTCTGCGCGCAAAACAGGACGCCCGCCCCGGGAGATC
>JBFMFL010000037.1:0-35705 GCA_040752145.1 Gemmatimonadota bacterium | reverse complement strand
GGAATGCTGCTGCCCGGCGACTCCAAAAGGCGGCTTGCGATGAATGTCGCTCGGTCCACCCGACGCACATCGCCCAAAGCGGCACCTTCAAACTGCTCTTGGGCCCAACTCCTATTCTCTGCGCTCACCGTGCACCTCCTGCAGGGGAGCTTCCCAAGCTATCGGCTACCCTGCCAAGCGCAACGGTATCAACCACCTGCAGAGATTTGGGGTATGACAAGCAAACTGCCGCCGGGTCTCGCCCCTTCGGGCCGTAATCCCTCACGCGACAGGCCCCCTCCCCAACCCCTCCCCCGCAAGCAGGGGAGGGGCTTTTTTTCGTTCCGAGCGCACTCCCGCACTTTCGCACTTTCGCACTTCGGTTACCGGATCACCTTGCGCGCGAAGGCGGAGTCCGCGGGGGCGCACTTGGCGTGCGCGGTGCACACCCACCGCGGCGCGTAGGGGCGCACGCGCTCCCAGAGCGAGGCCATGCTGGCGCGGCCGCGGGCGGGGTCGTCGGTGAAGACGCCGAAGGCGGGGCGGAAGCCGCGCAGGTAGGAGTAGGCCACCGCGTCGCCGACGAACAGGACGCCGCGGAACAGGTAGGCGGCGCTGCCGGCGGTGTGGCCCGGCACCGGAAAGGCGCGCACGGTGTCGCGCCCGAAAGCGAAGGCGGTGTCTGCGGAGAAGGCGGCCACGCGCACCTCGCCGTGCCAGGGGGCGGGGTTGCCGGCCAGGCGCTCGCCGGCGCGCGAGGGGAGGTCGGGGTGGTGGGCAGCGCTCTCCAGCAGCGGCACCTCGGCGGCGGACACGTGGAAGCGCGCGTGCCGCACCGTCCGCCACCCGGCGATGTGGTCGCGGTGGCTGTGGGTGAGGAAGACGTCCGTCACCTCCTCGGGCGCCGCGCCCACGCGGCGCAGGCCCCGCCGCAGCGACCGGTCCGCCCCGTACCAGCCCAGGTCGATCGCCAGCACCCCGCTGTCCGTGCGCGCCAGGTAGACCATGCTGTTCCACGGGTACGCCGTCGCCACCGCGGCCGAGCGCGGCGGGTCCTGCACCTGCCGCAGGTTGAGCGTGCAGGCGGCGAGCGCGGCCGGGAGCAGCGCGGCGGCGGGGCGGACGAGGCTGCGCATGCGCGGAATGTAACCCGGCGCCCGGCCGGCCGGGAACTCGCCCCGTGTGGCGGACGCTGCGAGCCCGCCTACGGACGAACGGATCCCGGACGGCGAACGGTCAGGCGGGCGCCTCCGCGCGTGGCGCCCGGGAGCGCAGGAGCAGGTCGGCGGAGGCCGCGAGGAGCACGCCGGCGGCGTAGCAGGGGAGGTCGCTCCAGACGAAGTCGTGCCCCAGCACCAGCGCGCCCGGCCGGGTCGCGCGGACCGCGTCGATCCACGGCGCGTGGTACAGCTGCGTGGCCTCGACGGCGAAGGCGAAGAGGACCGCCCCGAGCGCGAGCACGGAGGTGCGCGCCCGGGGCCGGAGGGCGGCCGCGAGCAGGAAGACCATGGCCGCCCACAGCGTGTCCCCCGCGTACGCGCCGACGAAGGCCGGCAGCGCGGGCCGGTACCGCCGCGATGCGAGACCCAGCGCGACGACGGCGAGGACGAGCGCGAGGTAGACGACGCGCGAGCGCGGGCGGGCGGACAGCATGCGGGAGGGGTGAAGTGAGGTGGAAAAAGCGAAGAGACCCGGCCGGCGAGGCGGGGTCTCTTCGCGGGACCGGCGGACGCAGCGCGGAGCCGCGTGAGGGATTACGGCCCGGAGGGGCGAGACCGCGCGGCAGTTTGCGCGGGCTCGACTCCGTTGGGCTGCGTTGTTTGCAGCCCTACGGAGCCGCAGCCCGACCCCGGCGCCAGCCGGGGGCACGCCCGAACCCGCCGTCTACTTCCCGTCGGCCGAAGAAGCCGCCTGCGCCCGCTCCCAGAGCACGCCGCGAGCCTCCCACAGGAACGGGAAAAACAGCTCCCGGTGCATGGCCGCCATGTCCAGGTACCGCACCCCGGTCGTGTGCCCGGTGCCCACGTTGTCCGGCCCGATGGTCCGCTCGGCGGTGCGGGCGTGGACGAAGCGCCACACCTTGACCTCCTCGTCGAAGTCCATCAGCGCCTCGGACAGCAGCACCAGGTCCGCGTGCGGGTTGTTGGCGGGGGAGACCTGGTAGGCGTCGGCCGGCTCCACCCCCCGCCGCGCGAACAGCTCCCGGCACGCCGACGCCACCGAGGGCCCGTCCCACAGCTCCGCCAGGCGGTCGGTCCACAGGTACGCCTGCGTCCCGGTCCCCGCCACCTCGGACAGCTCGCTCTCCAGGTACTTGCGGTAGCGCTCCTCCCGCGCCCCGGCCAGGATCTCGATCTCGTGCCACTGCCCGCTCTCGGTGCCGCTGGCCGGCGACAGGTGCGCCCGGAAGGCGTAGAAGTCCGAGGGCGTCATGGTCTCCAGCACCCGCATCATGGGCGAGAGCAGCCGCGCGATGGCGGTGCAGCGCTGGGTGAGCCAGGTGGCGAGCCCGGCGTCGTCGCGCTGGAGGGCGTCGATGATGCGCCGCAGGTCGAAGCGCAGCTGCGTGAACCACACCTCGAACGACTGGTGCGTCACCACGAACAGGTGCTCGTCCGGGTGGTGCAGCTGCTCCGCCTCCGGCTGGAGGCGGAGCAGCTCGTCCAGGCGCAGGTAGGTGCAGTAGTGCGTCTGGCCCGGGTCGCGGACGGCGTGGCCGCAGGGGAGGACGTGCACGGCTCAGCCCGCCCCGCCGCCCGGAGCGCCGCCGCCGGGGATCCCCGGCTCGGTCATCTCGCGGACGTTGAGCACGGTGTCCAGCTGCTCGTCGGAAAGCAGGCCGCGGCGCTTCACCACGTCGCGCACGGACTCGCCGTTCTTGGCGGACTCCTTGGCGACGGCGGCGGCCTGGTCGTAGCCGATGTACGCGTTCAGCGCGGTGGCGATGGAGGGGTTCTTCTCCAGCAGCTCGCGGCAGCGCTCGCGGTTGGCGCCGATCCCCTCCACGGCCCTGCCGCGGAAGGCGTCGCAGGCGGCGGCCAGGATCGCCACGGACTGGAGCAGCGCGTTGGCCATCACCGGCATCATCACGTTCAGCTCGAAGTTGCCGTGCTGCCCGCCCACGGTGACCGTGACGTGGTTCCCCATCACCTGGGCGCAGACCATCATCATGGCCTCGCTCATCACCGGGTTCACCTTGCCCGGCATGATGGAGGAGCCCGGCTGCACGGCGGGGAGGGTGATCTCGGCCAGGCCGGAGGTGGGCCCGCTCGCCAGCCAGCGCACGTCGTTGGCGATCTTCAGGAGCGACACGGCCAGCGTGTTGAGCGCGCCGGAAGCGCTGACGTACGCGTCCTTGGCGCCCTGGGCCTCGAAGTGGTTCTCGGCCTCGCGGAACTCCAGCCCGGTGTCGCGGCTGATGGCGGCGATGGCGCGCGCGGCGTACTCCGGGTGGGCGTTGGTGCCGGTGCCCACGGCGGTGCCGCCCAGCGCCAGCTCGGCCAGCTCCTCGGAGGCGTTGCGCAGGCGGCGGATGCCGTGCTCCAGCTGCGAGGCGTAGCCGCCGAACTCCTGCCCCAGCCGCACCGGGGTGGCGTCCATCAGGTGGGTGCGCCCGCTCTTGACCACGTCGTCGAACTCGGCGGCCTTGGCCGCCAGGGCGTCGCGCAGCCGCTCCAGCGCCGGGATCAGGTCCTGGTGGATGGCGACGCGGGCGGACACGTGCATGGCCGTGGGGATCACGTCGTTGGAGCTCTGCCCCATGTTGACGTGGTCGTTGGGGTGCACCTTGCCGGTCCCCAGCAGCGCGGTGGCGCGGGTGGCGATCACCTCGTTGGCGTTCATGTTGCTGGAGGTGCCGCTCCCCGTCTGGAAGACGTCCAGCACGAACTCGGCGTCCAGCCGCCCCTCGATCACCTCGTCGGCGGCGCGGGCGATGGCGCCGGCCACCTGCGCGTCCAGCCACCCCATCTCCAGGTTGGCGGCGGCGCACGCCTTCTTGATGGTGCCCAGCGCGTGGATGAAGCGGCGCGGGAAGCGGATGCCGCTGATGGGGAAGTTCTCCACGGCGCGCTGGGTCTGCGGGCCGTACAGGGCGGCGGCGGGGACCTGCATCTCACCGAGCGAGTCGCGCTCGGTGCGGAATCCGGAGTTGCTATCCGTCATGGATCCTCGTTGCGGAGCAGTGGGTTCGCGGCCGATCTACCGTGCGCCGCGCGGGTTGCCGGGCAGGGCTGAAAATGGGGGAGCGCCCTGTGTAGCGCAAACGCTTCCCCTGCACGGAGCCCGCCGCGGGCGTATCGAGATCCGGGCGTCCCGACACGAGCCAGGAACCCTTCATCGTGGAGCGAAGCATGAGGTGGACGATCGACCAACTCGAACGCGCGGCGCTCGAGCTTCCCGCCGGGGAGCGGGCTCTCCTCGCCGAGCGCATCCTCGCGAGCCTGGAGGGACAAGCGGACTTCGAGCAGGAGTGGACGGAAGAGATCCACCGCCGGCTGGACGAATACGAGGCGGGTGAAGGAGAGTCCATCCCGGGCGACGAGGTGTTCGCCGAAGCGCGGCGCCTGCTCGGCCGCTGAAAGGTACCGCCGAGCCGCTTCCCTGAAGCGCCTGCTCGTCTCGACGGACGCTCCGGCCGCGTGGGCTACTCCCCTCCCCTTGCTTCCGCCTCCTCCTGACGGGCTGCCGCGTCCTCCAGCAGCTCGTCCTGGTCGGCTTCCAGCACCTCCAGCGCCTCCGCGGCGGCCTCCATCCCCGCGCCGTACAGGAACACAGGAACCCCCGCCAGCCGCAGCGCGTCGGCGACGTCGATGCGGTCCTCGAAGGCGCACACCAGCTCGTACTCCCCGCGCAGCGCGGCGACCGCCTCGGCCTTGAAGTAGCCGGCGGGCCGCCGCTCCCCCGCCGGGCGCATCACCAGCCGGTCGTAGTCGTCCAGCCCGTTGGCCTTGAGCCACTTCTCCGTCTTCTCGCGGGTGTAGTCCGGCCGTCCCGTGAGGAACACGACGCGCGACCCGTGCGCCCGCATGGCCTGCAGGATCTCCATGGACGCGGCAATGGGCGGGTCCTGGTCGATGGCGTCGAAGTACGATTCCCAGTCGCGCGCGCGCCCCTGCTCCACCTCCACGTAGTGCGCGCGCGCCCGGTCGTCGGACAGGGTGCCGTCGAGGTCCCAGATGACGGCCTTGGGCTTGTGGGGCGAGTAGTCGGCCATGGGCGGGGAGTGCGAGAGTGAACGGCAGGTTACAGGTTACAGGGGACAGGTTACAGCCTGCAGGATCGTCGCGGCCCGCAGTTGCAGGCTGTCCCCTGTAACCTGTCCCCTGTCCCCTATCGCTTCGGCGGCCGGGACGGGCGGACCTCCACGCGCGAGGGGAGCGTGCGGCCCGGGAAGGCCAGCAGGTCCATCACGATCTGCGCGATGTCCTCGGGCTGGATCTTCCAGGCGTCCTCCTCGCCGGGCGTGTGGTCGTTGAAGTAGGTGGCGACGCTCCCCGGCATGATGTAGTTGACGCGGATGTCGTATTCGCGCACGTCCAGCATCAGCGCCTCGGAGAAGCCCACCAGCCCGAACTTGGAGGCGTTGTAGGCGGTGCCGCCCGCCAGCGGGTTCTTGCCGGCCAGCGAGGCGATGTTGATGATCCACCCGCCGCCCCGCCCCCGCATCACCGGGACGGCCTCGTGGCAGCAGTAGTAGACGCCGGTGAGGTTGGTCTCGATGATCTGGTTCCACTTCTCCGGGTCGATGCGGTCGATGGGCGCGAAGCCGCCGACGCCCGCGTTGTTGACCAGGACGTCCACCCCGCCGAAGCGGTCGCTCGCCGTGCCGATCATGCGCCGCACGTCCTCCAGGCGGCGCACGTCCGCGGCGACGCCCACCACCTCCCCCTCCGACACCTCGTTGAGCCGCCGCGCCGCCTCCTGCACCTCCGCCTCGTTGCGCGCCGAGATCACCACGTTCCCCCCGGCCCCCGCCAGCGCCTCCGCGATGGCGTAGCCGATCCCCTTGCTCGCGCCCGTCACCACAGCGCTCTTCCCCCGCACCTGGTCCGCCATGCCGCCTCCGCCCGCGTGAGGTTGGTTCGATCCGTAGGAGCCCCGTGGCCGCTGCACCGGGCGTGCCACGGAGGGAACAGGGGACAGGGAACAGGGAACAGCCTGCAACGGCGACAGCGCCCCCCATCCCCCCGGCCCCCTTCCCCCGCAAGCGAGGGAAGGGGTGGCGCGCAGCGCCGGGGTGGGAGGCCCCCGCGGACGCCCAGCGCGAACCCCGCGTGAGGGATGTCGGCCCGAAGGGGCGAGCCCCGGCGGGGCAGTTGCCGCCGGGGCTCGACTCCGTTACGCACGGTTGTATCGTGCGTTACGGAGCCGCAGCCCGACCCCGGCGCCAGCCGGGGGCACGCCCAAACCAGCAGTTAAATCAGTCCACTACCACCCTGGTTGGAGCGCGAACGACCAGTGCCAGCCGCGGTCGCTCTCGAAGCCGTTGACGTAGTCCACTTCCAGCACCGCGAACCCCAGCAGGTTGATGCGCCCGCCCACCCCGGCGCTGGTCAGGAACCCGCGCTCCTCCGGATCGGTGGAGATCCCGCGCTGGAACGCCGGCCGCGTCCCCTTGCTCCACGCCGTGCCCGCGTCCGCGAAGGCGATCCCCTCGATGGGCGGCAGCCCGAAGTTGCCCACCACCACCTGCCGGATCAGCGGGAAGCGCAGCTCCGCGCTGGCGATGCCGATGCGGCTGCCCAGGAGCTGCTGGAGCACGTTGCACTCGCCCCCGGTGCCGCTCTGCTCCACGCAGCGGTTGTACGTGTCGTTGTAGCCGCGCAGCAGCTGCGGCTGCCCCAGGTAGATGTCGTTGAAGTAGCGGTTCCCCCCGGCGTCCGCCTCCGCGTCGGCGCCGTAGCGGCCGAAGTGCAGCCCCCGCACCGCGAAGGTGAACGGCCGCAGGTAGAAGTAGCGCCGGTAGTCGGCGATGGCCTGCGTGTACTGGATGTTGCCGAAGGTGGGCGCCACCTCGAAGCGGTAGCGCTGCCCGGCGATGGGCGAGGTGTAGCCCACCAGCGCGTTGTCGTACACCAGCGCCGCGGACGACTCCACCAGGTTGAACGCCGGCCCGTCCACGTCGCGGTTCTCGAAGTCGCTGACGCCGATGACGTTGCCCTGCGCGTCCAGCTGGAACGCCTGCTCGACGATCTGCAGGTCCTGCGAGATGCGGCGCGGCCCGGCCCGGAACTCCACCCGCTGCGCCCGCGAGAACGGGTACTGGGCGATCCCCTGCAGGCTGGTGTCGAAGAAGCGCGTGCGCACGAACTGCCGCAGGTAGCGCGACTGGTCGTTGGGGTCGAAGCCCTCGGTCACGAAGCCGTACACCGCGGGGAGGCGCTGCGCCGCCACGCCCCAGTTCCAGCGGTGGCGCTGGTTGAGGTACACCGCCGAGAAGCCGAGCTCGTCCAGCTGCCCCTGCGCCTGCACCACGCCGTAGATGGTGTGGTAGCGGAGCTGGTCGCTGAAGATGCCGGCGATGCCGCCGTACACCCCGCCGCGCCCGAAGGCGTCGCCCGTGCTGACGCCGACCTGCGGCTGCCCCAGGTACTCCAGGGAGATGCGCGGGCGGTACGGGCGGCTGGGCCACGCCGTGGCGGCGGTGGCCGCGG
Source organism: Gemmatimonadota bacterium (assembly GCA_040752145.1). GTDB lineage: Bacteria > Gemmatimonadota > Gemmatimonadetes > Longimicrobiales > Longimicrobiaceae > JAFAYN01. The sequence goes on along the minus strand of JBFMFL010000037.1, from coordinate 28,071 downwards.
GGAGCCCGGCGCCGGGGTCGGCCAGGAGCGCCAGCACCCGGTTGAACGCCGGCTCCCCCGGACGGGGCACCGGCGGCAGGGTGGCCGCCAGCAGAGCGGTGTCTCCCGCCGCCACCGTGAAGGTGACGGGGAGCGGGGTCCCGGCCAGCTCCCGGGGTTCGGTGATGGAGTAGATGTTGTAGCCGCCCCGCTCGAACGCCGAGAACAGGAGCCGCCCGTCGCCGCGGGCCACGGAGAGCGCCGGGCTGAGCTCGGTGATCCCCGCCACGCCGCCGAACACCCGCGTCACCTGCGACAGCGCCCCCGTCGCCAGCTCCACCCGGTACACGTTGGGGATGCCGGTGCGGTTGGAGATGAAGTAGATGGAGCGGCCGTCCGGGCTCCACTGCGGGTTGATGGCCTTGGGGACGAAGCCGCCCGGCACCGGCGGGCCCGACGCCACCGCGGTCGCCGGGACGGGCGTGACCCTGCCGCTGGCGACGTCCAGCAGCGCCACCGTGTAGGTGCCGTAGCGCAGCGCCCCGAAGTCGGTCCCCGGCGCCTGGTCGGTCACGAAGGCGACGGTGCGCCCGTCCGGCGAGTACGCCGGGTGCAGGTTGGCGAAGCGGTCGTCGGTGAGCTGCCGGGCCGCGCCGGTCCTCACGTCCACCGCGTACAGGTCGGTGAGCCCGCCGCGCTGCCCGGACACCACGATGGTGGCGCCGTCGGGCGACCAGGTGGGGTTGCTGAGCCCGCGCACGCCGGGGATGGTCAGCTCGCGCGTCCGCCGGCCGCGCCCCACGTCCACGATCACCAGCTCGTCGGTGCCGCCCGTTTCGGCGGTGAAGGCGAACTGCCGCGCGTCCGGCGACCAGGTGCCGGCCGAGCCGATGAACTGGAGGCTGACGTACTCCGGGTCCAGCGCGGTCCCCTTCTGGAGCCGGCGGATCACCTCGCCGGTGCGCGCGTCGGCCAGCCACAGCTCCACCTCGAACTCCTCCCGCTCGGAGAGGAAGGCGACGTAGCGCCCGTCCGGCGAGAGCGAGGGCGACACGTTGAGGCTGCCGCCGCCGCGCCGCTCGGTGACCAGCGGCCGGGCGATCTCCCGCGCCTCGACCCGGGTGGTGAGGAGCGGCAGGTAGGCGCGGCGGATGGAGGCGGCCCAGTCGTCGCCGATCTCCTCCAGCTCGGCGCCCAGCACCGTCTCCATGGCCTGGTCGTACTGGATCCCCTGCCCCACCTGCTTGAGGATCTGCCCGATGGCGGCGTCGCCGTAGCGGCCGCCCACGTACGCCCAGAGCGCCTGCCCCCAGCGGTAGGGGAAGACGCGGGGGTCGCGGGTGAGCTGCTCGATGCTGGGGATGGTGCCGGAGAGCGCGGCGTCGCGCAGCCACATGGCCGTGAGCGGGTCCACCGGCCCGCGCGACAGGTACGCCGCCATCCCCTCCACGAACCAGAGCGGCGCCCCGGCCAGCCCCGCCGCCCGCGCGCCCGGCCCGGACGCCGAGCGCCCGATGCCGGAGATGTCGTACTGGAAGGCGTGCACCAGCTCGTGCCCCACCACCTCGTCGGTCTGCTCGTAGGTGTCGGCCAGCGGCATGATGATGCGCCGCCGCCCGCCCTCGGTGACGCCGCCGGTCCCCTCGCCCGGGGTGGAGATCACGCCGGTCTGCCGGAAGTCGGCCTCGTTGGCGTACAGGATGAGCGCCTGCTTCCCCTCCAGCTCGTGGTCCAGCAGCCGGGAGAGCCGGGTGTACCAGCGCTCCGCCATGCGCGCGGCGTCCCGGACGGCGGCCTCCTCCTCCGGGTAGTAGTAGACGTCGAAGTGCTCCGTGGACAGGATCCGGAAGTCGAAATCCCGGTACTGCACCCGGTTCTGCCCGAAGTACTGCGCCTGGAGCGGCGCCGCCCCGGCGAGCGCCGCCCCCGCCAGCAGGAGCGCCGCCCCCGCGCGCACCCTCCACCCCCGTCCCGCCCGACCGGCGCGCGGCGCCCGTGCGCCGCGGCCCTCCCCGTCCAGGGCATGGTTCCCCATCGCTCCCTCCGCTGCTTGCAGGCACGCCGGCCGCCGGCTCCCGTCCGGGGCCGGCGCACGCTCTCTCGGTTGTGGCACACGGGTTCGCAATTCGGGTGCCCGGCTCCGGAGGCGCATGCAAGGTTCTACGCGGGAATGTCCTGGAACCGGCGTCCCGCCCCGCCTCCGCGCCCGCCGACAGGCGCGGGGCCCCTCCCGCCGCCGCGGAAGAGGCCCCGTTCCCGACTGCTGCACTGCCGTTGCAGGCTATTCCCTGTTCCCTGTCCCCAGTTCCCTGCCGTCCTCCCGCACCCACCGCCTCCCCTCCTCCGCCTCTTCCGGCGAGACGGGGAAGTACAGCGGCTCGAAGGCCATCCACAGCGTGCGCGAGAAGGGGAGGAACGCGATGGGCGCCAGCACCATCAGCACGGGGCCGCCGAACTGGAGGAACCTCCAGGGCACGTCCGGCCAGGTGGCGACGGCCACGCCCACCAGCACCAGCGCCAGCAGACCCTCGGCGAAGGCGATGTTGAACACCATCGCCCCCAGCATGAAGTCGTCCTCGCCGCGCGCCGTGCGGATGCCGCACGCGGAGCAGCGCTCCCGCATGTGGAACCACGTCCCCACCACCCGCCCCCGGCCGCAGTGGGGGCAGCGCAGCCGCAGCGCCCGCCCCATGCGCCTCCCCATCCCCGGCGCCCGCTCCGCCGCCGTCCCCCGCACGTCCGTCGAGGCCGTCATCGCTCCCTCCCTGTCGCGTTGGCAAAGCAACCGCAATCATCGCGGCGCCGGGCGGGGTACGCAATCGGGAGGAACGCCCCTCCCGGTCCGGCCCGCGGCGGGGGAAAACCCTACCGCGGCGGGGAGAAAACCCCTACGGCACACAAGATGCCTCCGGCTTGCGGGACGGTTCGCGCCCGGATAATATGCGGCCCAACCCGACCCTGCTTCGAGCGTCGTGCCGGCGCGGCCGCCCGACGAGACAGTTCCTGCGGAGACCTTCACATGCGACTCTTTCTGATCGGCGCGGTCCTGATCACCCTCCCCGCCATCATCGCGGCCGGCTACGCGCTGATCTGGGGCCCCAAGCTGATGCTCTGGGCGGCGCTGCTGGTGCTGGGCATGAACAGCCTGCCGTTCGTCGCGGCGGCGCTGCTCCTCGGCAAGAACAAGGACGCATCGGACCTGGGCCACTGAGCCCGCGGGTTCTTTTTGCGATTCGAGGGCGCCCGGGGGATCTTCCTCCGGGCGCCCTCGGCGTTTGGGGCGCGGGGTCGGGCTGGTGCTGGCGTCCTCCGGCCCCCACCCGGCTCGCTTAGGCTCGCCACCCTCCCCCAATTCTGGGGGAGGGCTTCCCGAAGGTCAGGGATCGGCGCGCCGTGGACGCCCCCCACCCCCGGCCCCTCCCCCGCAAGTGAGGGAGGGGAGAACTGCCGGGCCGTTGCAGTTCAGGGATCTGCGCAGGGAGGTCGGGGGAGGCTGCGCAGGCGGTGCGTTTGTTCGAAGCCAGCGTGATCTGGCGGACGCAGGCGGAGCGCCGGCGAGTGCTCTGGCGAGTCCCTTCGGGTTTCGCACTGCCGGAGCAGACTCCCCCGGCCGACCACCAACACCGGAGCCCGCCGGAGCGCGCCGAAAGCTCACCGGACGATGCGGACCTCGCGCTGCGTGAGCACCAGCAGCGAGCCGTCCGCGGCGAAGGCGGCGTCCAGCACGCCGGTCTCGCCGGAGACCACGCGGCCGGTGGCGGCGTCCAGCACGCGCAGCGTCCCGCCGCCCTCGCGCGACACCAGCGCCACCCGCCCCCCCGCCGGCGACACCACCACCCGCGCCGAGTCGCCCACCTCCAGGCCGCGCAGCGCCACGTCCCAGCGCTCGGCCAGCCCGTCCGGTCCGGGGCGCAGCGCCGCAAGCGAGGCGCGGCGCCCCTCGCCGGTGACCGCGTACAGCGTGCCGTCCGGGCCGGCGTCCAGCGAGCGCACGGCGGCTGCGGTCTCCGTCTCGGCCAGGATGCGCCCGGTCTGCGCGTCGCGGACCAGGATGCGCGGCTCGTCGCCGCCGAGCGCCTGGTACACCCGGTCGCCCAAGGGCGAGACGGCGAGCGCGGTGCCCGCGGCGCCGCGCTCCGGCCAGCTCCACAGCGGGCGCAGCGAGCCCGGCGCCACCCCGGTCACCCCGCCCCGGCGCGTCGCCACGAAGGCGCCACGGCCGCGGGGGTCCGGCGCGAAGCCGTCCGCCCCCACCCCGCTGCGCCGCGCGCGCACCCGCCCGCTGTCGGGCTGCACGGCGAGCACGCGCGTGCCGGCGCGCAGGTACACGGCGGCGGTGTCGCTCCCCAGGATGCGCGCCGCGTCCGCGGTGCCCAGCTCCACGGGGGCGGGCGCCGTGGCGCGGGCGGTGTCCAGCAGCGCCAGCCGCCCGCCGGCCGCCAGCCAGACGCGCCCGCCCGGCGCCGCGGCGATGGACGCCACGGAGTCCACCGGGGCCGGGAGCGGCAGGGTGCGGCCGGCCCCCACCTCCTCGGTCGCCTCCGGGCGGCGGCAGCCGCCCGCGAGCGCAACCAGCCCCGGGAGGAGGAGGGGGAGGAGGCGCCGGACGCGGGGGCCCGGCCTTGCGGCTCGCTTCATCGGTCCTTACCTGGGATGGGAAACCGGCGCCGCGGCGCCCCGGCGCGGCCATCGCAACGGGGGTGCCACCCGCGGCCCCCCGCCGCCCCGCACCCGCCGAGCCCCATGCGCGTCCGTCCGCTCCCGCTGCTCCTCGCCCTGCTCGCCCTCGCCGCGCCCGCCATGGCCCAGGAACCCGCGAATTCCCGCCCGCGCGCCCGCGAGCTGGGCGTGGCGCCCGGCGTGCTCCCGCCGGGGCCGCTGAACGCCATCACCGACGTCCCCGGCGTGCTCGTGGGGCAGGTCACCCTGCGCGAGGGCGACTCCGTCCGCACCGGCGTGACCGCCGTCCTGCCGCACGGCGGCAACCTGTTCACGGACAAGGTCCCCGGGGCGGTGTTCGTGGGCAACGGCTTCGGCAAGCTGATGGGGGTGACGCAGGTGCGGGAGCTGGGCGAGATCGAGACCCCCATCGTGCTCACCTGCACCCTGTGCGTGCCCCGCGCCGCCGACGCGGTGCTGGACCACGTGCTGGCGCAGAACCCGGAGGCGCGCAGCATCAACGCCGTGGTGGGCGAGACCAACGACGGCTTCCTCAACGACATCCGCGCCCGCCCCGTGCGCGCCGAGCACGTGCTGCGCGCCATCCGCGAGGCCCGCGCGGGCCCGGTGGAGGAGGGCTCCGTAGGCGCGGGGACGGGGACCCAGGCCTTCGGGTGGAAGGGCGGGATCGGCACGTCGTCGCGGGCGCTGCCGCGCTCGCTGGGCGGGTACACCGTGGGCGTGCTGGTGCAGAGCAACTACGGCGGGATCCTCCAGGTGCTGGGCGCCCCCGTGGGCCGCGAGCTGGACCGCTACTTCCTCAAGGCCGAGCTGGACCGCGGCGACGCCGACGGCTCCATCATGATCGTGGTGGCCACCGACGCGCCGCTGGACCCGCGCAACCTGGAGCGCCTGGCCGCCCGCGCCATGGTGGGGCTGGGCCGCACCGGCACGCCCATGAGCAACGGCTCCGGCGACTACGCCCTCGCCTTCTCCACCGCCGAGGGCGTGCGCCGCACCCCGGAGCGCCGCGGCGCCCCGCACCAGGTGGAGGTGCTCCCCAACGACCTCCTCTCCCCGCTCTTCGAAGCCGTCGTGGAGGCCACGGAGGAGGCCATCTACAACTCCCTGTTCCGCGCGACCACCACCCGGGGCCACCGGGGCACCGCCGAGGCCCTGCCGCTGGACCGGGTTCGCGAGATCCTGTCGCGCTACGGCGCCCTCGGCCAGGACCGCCGCCTCCCGCCGGGCCGCCCGAAGCGGTAGATTGTCCGGGCCCCCTATCCCCCCGGCCCCCTTTCCCCCGCAAGCGGGGGCAAGGGGGAGCACGACGGGGACGTCGCAGTTCTCCCCTCCCCTGCCTGCGGGGGAGGGGCCGGGGGAGGGGGCCTGCCGTTGCGTGAGGGATGCCGGCCCGAAGGGGCGAGACCGCGCGGCTGTTTGCGCGGGCTCGACTCCGTTGCAGACGGTCGTTTCGTCTGCTACGGAGCCGCAGCCCGACCCCGGCGTCAGCCGGGGGCACGCCCGAATCCGCCGTTAAATTCTGTTCGAAACCGGAATGACGTCGTACGATCCCGTAGCCCTCGTCCGCGAGGCCCTGGAAGACTCCGCCCGCGTCAAGCACGCCCTCAGGGACATGGCCCCCGACGTGGTGCGCATCGCCGGGCGCGTGGCGGACGCGTTCCGCGCCGGCAACCGCCTGTACGCCTGCGGCAACGGCGGCTCCGCGTGCGACGCCATGCACCTGGTGGAGGAGCTGGTGGCCCGCTACAAGCGCGAGCGCCCCGGCCTTCCCGCGCACCACCTGCTGGACGCGCCCACGCTCACCTGCTGGAGCAACGACTACGACTACGCCACCGCCTTCCGCCGCCAGGTGGAGGCCATGGTGCGCGAGGGCGACGTGCTGGTGGCCATCAGCACCAGCGGCAACTCGCCCAACGTGCTGGCCGCGGTGGAGGCCGCCAACGAGCGGGGGGCGCTCACGGTTGGGCTCACCGGCAAGGACGGCGGCCGGATGCGGGCGCTGTGCGCCGAGGCGCTGGTGGTCCCCTCCGCCGCCACCGAGCGGATCCAGGAGGGGCACATCACCGTGATCCACCTGCTCTGCGAACTGCTGGAGCTGGAGCTGTTCTTTCCCGACGGGGGCACGGCCGCCTGACGCCGCGCCCGGATACCACCCCACCCGCCTGCCGCAGATGACCCTTCGCACCGCCGCCGCCCTCCTGGCCCTGCCCGCCCTGCTCGCCGCCTGCGGGGGCGACCCCGGCGAGAGCCCCCAGCGCCGCGAGTCGCGCGTGGCCGCGGCCCGCAACGCGTGCGTGGCCGAGGAGCTCACCATCCGCGCCCGCGAGAACCTGGCGAACCTGGACACCCTGGCCGCGGCCGGCGGCGGCGTGGCCGCCGGGATGCGCGCCGTGTACGAGTACGCCGCGGTGTACCGCAACTACGCCGAGAACCGCAACTCGGCGCTGGCGTACGTGGACTCGGCGATGAGCTCCCGCACCCCCGCCGACTCCACCCGCTACATGCAGCGGGCCGCCCAGTTCGTGGTGCGCCCCGCGGAGCCGGGGACGCTGGACGGCAACGTGGCCGAGGAGTGGCAGCGCGGCTTCGCCGGCGCCCGCGCCAACCCCGCGCACTACTGCAACACCTCCATCGGCGACGAGCCGCGCGACGGGGACGACGGCGAGCGCGAGGGCTCGTAGCGTGGCGACCCTCCACCTCCTGGGCACCGGCGCCGGCTTCAGCGGCGGCGACCGCACCACCACCATGCTGGCCTTCGAGCAGCCCGATTCCGTGGTGGTGGTGGACTGCGGCGGCGACGTGGTGCAGCGGCTCCAGGCCGCGGGCGTGGAGCTGGACCGCATCGAGGCGCTGGTGGTCACCCACGAGCACGCCGACCACGTGTCCGGCTTCCCCCTCTTCATGGAGAAGATCTGGCTCTCCGGGCGGCGGCGGCCCATCCCCCTGTACGGTCCGGCGCCCGCGCTTGCGCAGGCGCGGCGGTGCTGGGAGTCGTTCGAGACGGGCGGGTGGAAGGGGGTGCCGGAGATCCTCTGGAACGAGGTGGCGCTGGAGGAGGGCGCCCCGGTGCTGGAGAGCGGCGCCTGGCGCATCACCGCCGCCCCGGGGACGCACAGCGTGCCGGTGATCGGGCTGCGGGTGGAGGACCGCCGCGGCGGCGGCGTGGCCGCGTACTCCTGCGACACCGAGGAGTCGGAGGCGATCGGGCGGCTGGCGGCGGGCGCCGCCGTGCTGGCGCACGAGGCCACCGGCGGCTTCGGCGGGCACACCACCCCGGAGGGCGCGGCGCGGACGGCGGCGCGCGCCGGGGCGGGGCGGCTGGTGCTCGTCCACCTCCCGCCCGAGCTGGACGCGGGCGAGCTGGCCCGGGCGCGCGAGATCTTTTCCGGTTTGGAAGTGGGCGCCGACGGGCAGCGGCTCGAGTTCTGAAAACGGCTTTGAACTGCGGGTTCGGGCGTGCCCCTCGCTGGCGCTCGGGTCGGGCTGCGGCTCCGTAACGCACGAAACGACCGTGCGTAACGGAGGCGAGCCCCGCCAAACTGCCGGCGGGTCTCGCCGCTTCGCGCTCGCATCCCTCACGCGGCTCCGCGCTGACGTCCGCCGAGGACCGATCCACCCGCATTCCGTACACCCACACCCTCCCCGTTCGTGAAGACCTCCCGCGCACCCCTCTCCCCGCGCACCGCGCTCCTCCCGGCCGCGCTGCTGGCGATGGTCGCCGCGTGCGCCCCGGCCGCCACCCGCGCCGCGCCGGGTGCCGCCGCAGCCGCGAGCTGCCCCGCCGTGCCCCGCGGCACCCTGGTGGACGTGCGCTCGCTGGCGCGCTCCATCCGCGTGGAGATCCACTACGCCACGCCGAACAACTTCACCAGGGCGCCGCTCCCCGGGTACGAGAGCCCCCGCGCCCTGCTCCGCCCCGAGGCGGCCCGGGCGCTGCTGCGGGTGCACCGCCGGCTGGGCGAGGAGGGGTACGGGATCAAGGTGTGGGACGCCTACCGGCCGGTGCGCGCGACCCGGGCGATGGTGGAGTGGGCGGAGCGCACCGGCAACCGCTGGGTGCTGGAGCAGGGGTACGTCGCCGAGCGCAGCGGCCACAACCGGGGCGGCACCGTGGACGTCACGCTGATCCGGCGCCGGAGCGGGCGGGAAGCGGAGATGGGGACGGGCTACGACTACTTCTCCCCGGCGGCGCACACGGCCAACGCGGGCGGCCAGGTGGAGGAGAACCGCCAGCGGCTGGTGCGGGCCATGGAGGCGGAGGGGTTCCGCAACTACGACAAGGAGTGGTGGCACTTCTCGTACGCCGGCGAGTGGGAGCCGCTGGACGTGCCCCTCGCCTGCTTCCGCTGAGATCCGCGCGTCACGGCGAGGATTCCAGCCTGCGAGGACCCCAAAGGGCTTGTTCGCTGCGCCGCCGCGCAGCATCGTAAAGGGAGCCCCGGGCGCCCGGCGCCCCCCGCGTCCACCCTCCGGCGCACCTGCCCATGAGCAGACACCTCGTGTCCGTCCTGCCGCTGCTGGCCGCGCTCCTCCTCGCCGCCCCGGCGACCTCATGGGCGCAGCAGGGCGACATCCGCCCGCCCGGCGTGGGGATCCGCGTGGTGGACCCCTCCGACCGGGCGATCCCCGGAGCGCGCGTGATCGTCGTGGGGAGCGGCGAGGGCGTGTCCGGCGACTCCGGCTGGGTCCGGCTCCCGGGGGTGGCCCCGGGCCGCATCTTCGTGCTGGTGACGCGCATCGGCTTCCGCCCCGCCGAGTTCAGCCTGGAGATCCCGGCCACCGGGGGGCTGGAGGTGGACGTGGAGCTGGAGCCGGCCCCCGTCGCCGTGCAGGGGGTGACGGCGGTGGGGAGGCCGGAGGTCCGGCTGCTGCGGATGGGGGGCTTCTACCAGCGCAAGGAGGCCGGGCGCGGCTCCTTCCTGACGCGCGAGGAGATCGAGGAGAGCGGGGCGATCCGCACCAGCGAGCTCTTCCGCCGGGTCCAGGGCGTCCGGGTGGTCCCGACCGGCGGGGACAACTACAAGCTGCAGTCGGTGCGCTACGGGGTCTCGCTGTCGGAGCGTCCGCCCAGGTCGAGGATGGGGCGTCCCCGGCAGGAGGGGGGCGGGAACAACTTCGTCTGCGACATGCTCGTCTTCCTGGACGGGATGCAGTCGCGCCTGGAGAGCATCGACGACATCCACATGCAGAGCCTGGAGGCCGTGGAGATCTACCGCGGCCCCAGCCAGGTGCCCCCGGAGTACAACCTGATGAACTCCGCCTGCGGGGTGGTGCTGCTCTGGACGCGGTCCAGCAAGTAGCCCGGCGGGCGGGTCCGCTCAGGCCGCGGCCGACGGCTCGGCCGCGGCCCGGAGCGCCCGCAGCCGCCTCACCTCGGCCAGCAGGAGGGGGACGTCCTCGCGCGCGGCGGCGATGAACGCCGCGTCCCCCCTCCCCAGGGGGACGGCGACCGCGGGGTCCTCGTCCTCCTCCATGGCCACCACGTGGAAGGTCTCCTCCGAGAACACGAAGCACCCCCCGCCGCCCAGCCGGTCCCTGCACGCCCACGGCCCCGGCGTGGCCCGCCCCAGCCGCTCCTCGATCTCCGCCAGCTTCGCCTCCGTCAGCAGCTGCATCCCGCTCATCCCGGCTCTCCCGTGTCGCGCGCCGCAGCGCCGGGGGCGCCGTCCCAAGGCGCCACGCCGTGCGGCAGTTATCCACCCGGCGGGGAATGTCGCGTGGAAAATCATGGATTTGTCCACGCGCACACAGCGGAACTGTAACGGTTTTTTGCGATCAGGGGCTACGGGCGGGCGGGGACGCGCCGCGGGAGCGCGGGCCGGCCGGGGAGCAGCCAGAGCAGCGAGCAGAGCGCGTACGCCTCGCGCCCCCACCCCGCCACCGCCGGGGCCACCAGCAGCGCGGTCCACAGCACCACCAGCAGGGCGGAGCGCGCGCGGGAGCGCCGCAGCGTCCGGACCTCGGCCTGGCGCTCCGCCAGCGCGGTCAGGTCGCCGCGGCGCAGGCTGGCGTCCAGCAGCCCGTCGTTGTGGGTCTTCTCGGCCGCGGCGAGCCCCAGGCGGAGCAGCGAGCCCAGGAGCCGCGACAGCAGCGCGGCCACCCCGGCGGCGGCGAGGACGAAGAGGAGAAAGCTCTGCAGCGCGGCCACGCGTACGGTCCGGGTCCGGTGAAAAGGGCGGGAGCGGGCTCCCGGCAAGGAGAGCGCGGGACCGGAGCCCCGGTCCCGCGCCGCCTGTACCCCGCCGGCCCGGCGGACGGTCCGGCCCGGGCGCCTCGCCCGCCTACGCGTTCGCGGAAGCGGGTCCGGCCTCCGCGCTCACCGGCTTCCCGGTGGCGAGGCTCGCCTCGCCGTGGAACAGGGCGGAGCCGCGGTACCGCGTCAGCGCGGAGGCGAGCAGCAGCTTCACGAGCACGGCCAGGGGGACCGCGATGAGCAGCCCCACGAAGCCGAAGAACGACCCCGCCACGGCCAGCGCCAGGATCACCCACACCGGGTGCAGCCCCACGGCCTCGCCCACGATCTTGGGGCCGATCACCGAGCCGTCCAGCACCTGCACCACCGCGAACACCAGCGCGATCTTGCCCAGGCTGAGCAGGATGCTCCCGGAGAACAGGGCGATCACCAGCGCGGGGATCAGCGAGGCCACCAGCCCCATGTACGGGATGACGTTGAAGACGCCCGCCACCACCCCCAGCAGCAGCGCGTAGGGGAAGCCCAGGATCCAGAAGCCCAGCCAGGTGAGCACCCCCACGATCGCCGCCGCGAGGAACTGTCCGCGCAGGTAGCCGGACAGCAGCCGGTCGTACTCGCGGAAGAAGCCCAGCACGCGCGCCTGCTGCGCGGGCGGCACCAGCCCCGACAGCCCCCCGACGATCCCGCCCCAGTCGCGCAGCAGGTAGAAGGTGAGGATGGGGGTGAGGAAGACGTAGCTCAGGATGGTGAGCACCGAGCCGACCCCCCTCCCCACGCCCAGCACGCCCTGCCAGGCGGCCCGCCCGAGCTGCGCCTGCCGCTCCTGGAGGTACGCCGCCACGGCCTCCGGCCGGACGGAGCGGAGCCGCTGCAGGAGCGCGTCCTCGTCCAGGTAGGGGAGGTCGCGCCGCTCCAGGATCACCTGCCAGCGCTCCACCTGCAGCGTCGCCGCCTGGATGTAGCCGGGGACGTTCTGGATGAAGTTGGCGACCTGCTCCATCAGCGCCGGGATCCCCACCCCGAACACCAGCGCGAGCACGCCGATGGCGGGAACGGCCAGGAGGAAGACGGCCAGGGTGCGAGACACCCCCCGCCGCTCCAGCCGGCTCACCAGCGGGTGCTGGATGTAGGCGAGCACCAGCGCCAGGAAGAAGGGCGCCAGCAGGAACCCCGTGGTCTGGAGCAGCCACACCAGCGTCAGCACCCCGGTGGCGCTCACCAGCAGCAGGTGGTGCCGCGACCCGGTGCTGGGCGACACCAGGAACAGAAAGAGCAGAAAGAGCAGGAACGGGTTGAGGAGCGCCTGCAGCGAGTACAGGAAGAGCGCCAGCACGAACACCACCACCACGGCGTGGATGGTGCGCCAGCTGAGGCCCTCCGGGGCCGGCGCCGGGGGCGGGGTCTGCAATTCGGGCATCGGCTGCATGGGGCGAAGGGAATCGAAGGGTCGTGCAGGGTTGCCGGCCGGCGGCCGCAGGCAGGAAGCGCGCCCGTGCGCACGGTTCCTGCAAGGGTGCCGGCATGACGGCGGGACGCAACCGAACGGGAGGAGCCCCATGAGAAAGAGCAAGCTCGTCAAGGCAGCGGCCTGGGCCGCTGCCCCGAAGATGATGTTCGCCGCGAAGAACCCGCGCAAGGCCGCGCTGCTGAAGGCCACCCGGTGGGCGGTGGAGCGGGTGAGGCCCGCGCCCAAGCGCAGCGCCCTCGGCAGCCTCAGCGGCCGCAGCGCCGCCGTGGGGCTGGGGGCCGCGGCGGTGGCGGTGCCGCTGGGCCTGTGGCTGGGCCGCCGGCTGCGCGAGGGCGACGAGTAGCCCCCGGCCGGAGTATCGGAACGCGGCACCCGGCGCGGCGTGGGACCTCCCACGCCGCGCCGCTTTTCTGCGCCGGTGGCACGCCGCTCGCTTGCCGCGGCGTGCGGAGGGATCGTCAACGGAACGGGGAGGGCGGAGTGGACGAGTGGACGCGGCACATGCTGGCGGGGGACTGGGAGGCGGCGTGGCGGGTGGGCGACGCGGTGCTGCGCGCCCGCGGCGGGGCGCCCACCTGGCACCTCCCCCGCCACCAGCAGGCGATCTGGGACGGCGCGCCGCTGGACGGAAAGCGCGTGCTGGTGCGCTGCTACCACGGCCTGGGCGACACCCTCCAGTTCATCCGCTTCGCCCCGCGGGTCAAGGCGGTCGCCGCCGAGGTGATCGTCTGGGCCCAGCCGGCGCTCCTCCCCCTGCTCCGCACGGCGCGCGGCATCGACCGGCTGCTGCCGCTTCACGACGGCGCGCCGGAGGTCGACTATGACGTGGACGTGGAGGTGATGGAGCTGGCGCACGTGTTCCGCGCCACCCCGGCCACGCTCCCCGCGGCGGTCCCGTACCTGCACGCCGACCCCGCCCCGCTCCCCCGCGACGGCCGCCTGGCCGTGGGAGTCGTCTGGCAGGCCGGCGACTGGGACGGACGGCGCCGCGCCATGGCGCCGGAGCTGCTCGCGCCGCTGGCGCGCATCCCCGGCGTCGCGCTGCACGTGCTCCAGCGCGGCGAGGCGCTGCGGAGCATGCCGCCCGGGCTGGGCGCCGTCTCCGGCTCCGACGACGTGCTGGAGGCGGCGGGGGTGGTGCGCGCGCTGGACCTGGTGGTGACGGTGGACAGCTTCCCCGCGCACCTGGCGGGCGCCCTGGGCGTGCCCGTGTGGACGCTGCTGCACTCCGAGGCCGACTGGCGCTGGATGCGCGGCCGCGACGACTCGCCCTGGTACCCGACCATGCGGCTGTTCCGGCAGGAGAGGGCGGGCGACTGGGAGGGGGTGGTCGCGCGGGTGGCGGCGGAGCTGGAGGCGATGGCGGCGGGGCGGGCGGAGGCGGCCTGAAGAGAAGTGCCAAAGTGCGAAGTGTGAAGGCAGAACGGCGGTACCGGAGACGAGGTGCGATACGGCGCTGCACCGGGAGAACCCCGGTGCGCGCCGTTCGCGGTTTCCGCCCTACCCTTCGGATCCGGGACCGCGAGAGGGGACGGAATGCGGATTGCGACGAGGACGGGCCCACGACGCTTCCCCTGGAGGTACCATGAGCAGCACCACGCACACGGACCGGACGGGCCGGGACGGCGAAGGAGGCGCCACCTACCTCGGCAGGGGAGAGCCGGGGGTGTCGTTTCCCCCCGGGCGGACCGCGCTCCTGGTCATCGACCCGGTGAACGACTTCCTTTCCGAGGGCGGAGCCGCCTGGGACCTGGCGAAGACCACGGTGAAGCTGCACGACGTGGTGGGCAACCTCAGGCGGGCCATCGCAGGCGCGCGCGAGCGGGGGATCCCCGTCCTCTTCGGGCCCATGGCCTACACCGAGGAGGACTACCGGGAGCACCAGCTGCACCGCAGGAGCGGGATCAACCGCATCATGTTCGAGCGGAAGATGTTCCTTGCCGGGAGCTGGGGCGCCGACTTCCACCCTGATCTCCACCCCCTGCCGGACGACGTCGTGCTGCTCCCGCACAAGGGGATCGACGTCTTCGAGACCGACCTGCCGGACCACCTCCAGCGCATGGCGATCACGCACCTGGTGATCGCCGGGATGTCGGCCAACCTGTGCTGCGACAGCACGGGACGGCACGCCATGGAGGAGGGCTACGACGTGACCTTCCTCTCGGACGCGATCGGGGCGGAGAGCGTCCCCTCCTACGAGGCATCGGTGCACCTGAGCTATCCCATGATCGCCAACGCCGTGATGAAGGTGGGCGACTTCCTGGCGGCCGTGGACACCCCGGGTGCGGCCCGGACGGGCGTCCAGGTGGGAGACGTCGTGCGCGGCTCCGACCACCTGGAGATCGGAAGGGTGGAGCAGGTGGTGGAGGCCAGCGAGGCCACGGAGGCGTACCTGGTGGTGCCCCGCGGGCTCATCTTCGAGCGCGACACCTACGTCCCGCTGGACGCGGTGGTGAAACGCGCCGGCACGGAGGTGTTCGTCAACGTGCCGCGCATCGTGGTGGGGAAGATGCCCTGGAGCGAGCCTCCGTCCCGCGCGGGGCGGCAGGCGAACTACGGCCGCCCCGCCGGGGAGGTGGGAAACCTTTACCGGTCCCGGTCCCCTTCCATCCACGAGGGGTCGTCCGGGGCGGGGCCGGCCCCTCCACCATGAACCTGGCGGACCAGGTCCGCGGGACGGCTCGCGAGAGCGGCATTCCGCATCGGCGGTTCAGCAGAGAGGGAGGAGGCAGCGGCCGCGGCGTCCATCCTGGCCCCGCGAGCATTCCCGCGCGGGCGCCCGGTCGCCGGGTCCACACCCGAGGAGGAGGAGGCGCATGCCGAAGCGGCTGTCGGAACAGGTCGTCGTCGTCACCGGCGCGTCCAGCGGGATCGGCCGCTGCACGGCGCGCCACCTCGCCGCGCGCGGCGCCCGGGTGGTGCTGACGGCGCGGCGGGCGGAGGCGCTGCAGCAGGTGGTCCGGGAGATCGAGGCCGAGGGAGGACGGGCGCTCGCCGTTCCCGGAGACGTGACCCGCGAGGAGGACCTCCGCGCGGTGGCCGACGCGGCGGTCGCGCGCTTCGGCCGCATCGACACCTGGGTCAACGACGCCGGCGTCTACCTCCAGGGACGGGTGCAGGACATCACCCTGGACGAGTACCGGCGCGTGCTGGACGTCAACCTCGTGGGGCTGATCAACGGCACCCAGCGGGCGCTGGAGGTGATGCTCCGCCAGGGCTCGGGCGTCGTCGTCCAGGTCTCGTCCGTGGCGGCCAGGCGGGGGGTGCCGTACACCAGCGCGTACTCCGCGTCCAAGGCCGCGATCGACGGCTTCACCGAGGCCCTGCGCGCGGAGCTGTGGGGGACGGGGGTGTCGCTCTCCATCCTCTACCCGCCCACGGTGGACACGCCGATCTACGACCAGTCCCGGGGCAAGCTGGGCGTGGTGCCCAAGCCCGCGCCCCCCGTGGCCGACCCGGTGGAGGCCGCGCGCGCCATCGCGCACCTTGCCGAGACCGGGGAGCGCCACCGCTACTTCGGCTGGGCCGGCCCCCTCGCCGCGCTGAACGCAGTCGCCCCGGCCGCCGCGGACTGGCTCCTCCACCACGGCCAGGGCTTCACGTACAGCGGGGTCCCGGCGGACGCGGACGACAACCTGGACTCGCCGTCCGGCCGGGTCCCCGCGGCGACCCGCGCCGGCTGGTCGGAGCCGGGGTGGAAGGGCCTGACCGTCCGGGAGACCGCCCGCGTCCTCCCCCTGGAGTCCGTCCTCGGCGCCATGGCGCTGGGCTTTCTCGCCGCGCGCGCCGCGCGGCGCCGGTAACGTCCCGCGGGGGCGCGGGATACGCGCACTCCCGGGCCGTGCGCGGCACGGGCCTTGCCGCCCGCGCCCGCCCCCGGGCTTCCGGACCGGCGGACACCACCACAGCGGGAGGCGAGGATGCGAAGGAAGAAGACGAGGGGGAACGGCGACATCGTGGGCGACGCGATGAAGGGCGCCCTCGCCGGCGCGGTGGGGGTGTGGGCCATGGACAAGGTGACCTGGTGGATGTGGGACCGCGAGGACCCGCGGGCGCTCCGCCGGGAGCGCGAGGCCCGCCCGGAGGGGCTGGACCCGGCGCACGTGATCGCCAACCGGGTGGCCGGAGCGATGGGGAGGGAGCTGACGCCGGAGCAGCCGCACCCGGCGGGGATCGGCGTCCACTACGGGCTGGGGATCATGCCCGGCGCCGCCTACGGGGTGCTCCGCGGCCGGGTGCCCGCGGTGGGCGCGGCCGGCGGGCTCCTCTACGGGCTGGCGCTCTCGCTCGTCGAGGACGAGGGGATCGCCCCCGCCCTGGGGCTGGCCGGCAGGCCCACGGAGTACCCGCCGCAGGCCCACGTGCGCGGCCTGGTGGGCCACCTGGTCCTGGGCGCCGCCACGCACGCGACGCTCGACCTCCTGGACCGGGTGATGTGAGCGCGCCGGGCACCTCCGGCCGGGACCTGGCCCGCGGCGCCCTGGCCGGCGGCGCGGCCTGGTGGGCCATGGACCGGGCGCTTCGCCTCGCGTACGACCGCGAGGACCCGCGCGCCCGCGGGCGGGAGGACCGCGCCCGGGGCGGCGTCCCCGCGCTGGAGGTGCTGGCGGAGCGGATCGCCGGGCTCGCGGGGACGCCCCTGTCGGAGCGGCGGCGGCAGAGGGCCGGGACCGCCCTGCAGTGGGCGATGGGGATCGGGGCGGGGATGCTGTACGCGGTGCTGCGGCGCCGTGTCCCCGCGGCCCGCGCGGGCGGGGGGCTCGCCTACGGGGCCGCCTTCTCGCTGGCGGTGGACGAGGGGCTGATCCCGCTGCTGGGCCTGGCGCCGGGGCCGGGGGCGTTCCCCTGGCAGAACCACGCGCGGGGCTTCGCGGGCCACCTGGTGTTCGGCGCCGTCGCCGAGGCCGCGATGCGGGCGCTGGGCGGAGCGGATGCGCCCACGGACCGGCGGGGGAGGCGATGGGCGGGCGGCGGCTGACGGCGGCGGTCGTGCAGGCGGAGGTCGCGCCGGAGCTGGAGGCGGGGCTGGAGCGCACGCGGGAGCTGGCGCTGGAGGCGGCGCGCTCCGGCGCGGAGCTCGTCGTCTTCCCGGAGACCTGGATCCCCGGCTACCCGGCGTGGCTGGACGTCTGCCGCGACGCCGCGCTGTGGAACCATGCGCCCGTCAAGGCGGTGTTCGCCCGCATCGCCGAGAACAGCGTCGCCGTCCCCGGGCCGGCGCTGGACTCCCTGGCGGAGACCGCGCGCCAGGCCGCCGCGACGCTGGTGCTGGGGGTGAGTGAGCGGGTGGAGCGCGGCCCCGGCCGGGGCACCCTCTACAACTCGCTGCTCACCATCGGCCCCGACGGCCGGCTCCTCAACCACCACCGCAAGCTGGTGCCCACCTACACCGAGCGCCTGGTGTGGGGGGCGGGCGACGCGGAGGGGCTGCAGGCGGTGGACGCCCCGTCGGCCCGGGTCGGCGCGCTGGTCTGCTGGGAGCACTGGATGCCGCTGGCGCGCCAGGCCCTGCACGAGTCCGGCGAGGACGTACACGTGGCGGTGTGGCCCACCGCGCACGAGATGCACCAGGTGGCCAGCCGCCACTACGCCTTCGAGGGACGCTGCTACGTGCTGGCCGCGGGGTCGCTGATGCGCGCCTCCGCCCTGCCCCCGGAGCTGGAGCCGCACCCGGAGCGGGTCGCGGGGCCGGACCAGTGGGTGCTCCGCGGCGGGAGCGCGGTCATCGGCCCGGACGGCGCCTACCTGGTGGAGCCGGTCTACGACGAGCCGCGGATCCTGGTCGCCGAGCTGGACCTGGGCCGTACCCGCGAGGAGACCATGACCCTCGACGTGACCGGCCACTACCACCGCCCCGAGCTCTTCGAGTTCCGGCAGCTGCGCTCCGGCCGCCGCCCGTCCGCGTAGAGCGGCCCGCCGCAGGAACGACGAGGCCGCCCGGATGCCCGTCCGGAGCGGAAACGGAAAATGGGAAAAACGTACCTGTTCGCCTCCCCCGACCCGGAATAGCTTCTCCCCGGGCCCCGGCCACACGCGCCGGGACCTCCACGACCGACAGGGTCCGCACCAGGGGAGAAGCCATACATGTACACCACCGGCCCGATCACCGCGCAGGGCGCCTTCACCGGCGACTTCGGGATCTCCCCCGATGCCCCGGTCCACCAGATCCCGGGAGACATCGAGCGGGACCGCGAGATCATGGTCCTGCGGCCGGGGATGCTGCACAAGCACCTCCCCGTCCTGATCGACCCCGCGAGCGGGGCCACCTTCAGCGGCGGCCGCTACCTCTTCGACACGTACGAGGACGCGGAAGCGTACCGGCGGTGGGTGCTCGAGGAGTTCGAGGTGGACGGGGTCCCGTTCCCCCAGCGCTCGTACTTCGTCGATCCCGTGTTCCTGGCCTGGCAGGTGGTCGGGGCGCACGCCTTCGACCTGATCGACACGCACGTCGCCATCCGCTTCGAGCGCTGGTCGCTCTCCGGGCCGGGCGGGCGGGAGTTCCTGGACGAGCTCTGGCCCGAGGCCCGCAAGGAGGCACGGAAGCGGGGGCTCGCGAGCGCGTGGGTGCTGTACGGCGAGGAGCGCGGGGAGGCGGGGCTGGTCACCGTGGCGAAGCGGTCCGGCGACGCCGCCCCCGGGGAGGTGGACGGGGCGAGCCTCGCCCTGCTGGGGCAGCGGTCGCTCGGCGAGGCGATCGAGAACGCGGGCCGCGGGACCCGGGTGTTCGACCGGGCCGGGCCGGTGTGGACCCTCTGGCTGCCGCGCGCCGCCCCGGGAGAGGCTCCGTCGCTCTGGCCGAACTCCCCGCCGCTGCCGGCGCCGGTTCCGGCGATGCGGTAGCCGCAGCCCGATCGCGCGGGCGGGAGTGGACGGCAGTACGGAGTATGTGAACGGCAGGACGAACGAGGCCGCCCCGGATCCCTGTCCGGAGCGGCCTCGTCGCAATTCGTCCACCGGCCGAAACGCTCAGTCCGCCGCCCCCCCGCCATTCCCGCCCGGCCCCGCCCCGCCGCCCTGCCGCGCCAGCGCGCCCAGCAGCTGCTCCGCCGCCAGCCGCAGCACCTCGCGCGCGTTGTCGTACGAGATGGACTCGATGGCCTCGTGCAGCGGCAGCCACACGCACTCCGTGATCCCCTCGTCCACCTGCGGGCAGGTCTCCCCGGTGGGCGCCTCGATCAGGTAGAAGTGGCAGTACTTGTGGATCAGCCGCCCGCGGAAGCGGAAGAACCAGTCGATGGTCTGGAGCCGCGGCCCCAGCACCAGGTCGCCCAGCCCCGTCTCCTCCCGCACCTCGCGCAGCGCGGCGTCGGCCGGCGTCTCCTCGCCCTCCAGGTGCCCCTTGGGGAACCCCCAGTGCTGGTAGCGGTCGCGGATCAGCAGCACGTGCGCCGCCTCCCCGTGCCAGCGGAAGATCACCCCGCCGGCGCTGGTCTCGATGCGCGCCCGCCCGCCGCGCTGGGACCCGCCCCGGCGCCGCCTACCCACCCGCGAGCCCCTCCACGATCTGCACCGCGTTGGTCGCCGCGCCCTTGCGCAGGTTGTCCGCCACCACCCAGAAGTGCAGCGTCCGCGGCAGGTGCGGGTCCTGGCGGATGCGCCCCACGAACACCGAGTCCCGGTCCGCCACCTCCAGCGGCGTGGGGTACGCCTCCCGGCCCGGCTGGAGCAGGATCCCCGGGAAGAGCGCCAGCGCGCGCCGCGCCGCGTCGGCCGGCAGCTCGCGCTCCGTCTCCACCGTCACCTGCACCGCGTGGCCCACGTCCACGGGGACGCGCACGCAGGTGGCCGCCACGGGGAGGTCGGGGAGGTCCAGGATCTTGCGCGTCTCCGCGATCATCTTGCGCTCCTCGCCGGTCCACCCCTCGTCGTCGAAGTCGCCGATCTGCGGGATCACGTTCTCGGCGATGCGCCGCGCGAAGGGCGAGCCCTCCACCGGCTGCGCCAGGCGCGGCAGCTTGAGCCCCTCGCCCGCCAGCTCCCGCCGCAGCGCCTCGCGCCCGGTCTCCCCCGCCCCGCTCGCCGACTGGAAGGTGGTGGCGATCACCCGCGTCAGCCCCGCCGCCCTGCGGATTGCCTGGAGCGCCACCACCATCTGGATGGTGGAGCAGTTGGGGTTGGCGACGATGCCGCGGGGCCGCTCGCGCGCGGCGGCCAGGTTGACCTCCGGCACCACCAGCGGCACCTGCGGGTCCATCCGCCAGGCCGAGGAGTTGTCCACCACCACGGCGCCCTCGTCCGCCGCCACCGGGCCCCAGGTGCGCGAGCGGTCCGCGCCCGCCGAGAACAGCGCGAAGTCCACCCCGCGGAACGCGCCCGGCGCCGGCGCGGCCACGGTCAGCTCCCGCCCGCGCCATTCCACCCGGGTCCCCGCCGAGCGCTCCGACGCCAGCAGCGTGAGCCGCTCCACCGGGAGGCCGCGCTCCTCCAGCACCCGGAGCATGGTCCGGCCGACGGCGCCCGTGGCGCCCAGGATGGCGACGTGCACGGCGCTACCGTCCCGCCGGGGCGACGCGGGCCTCGTCCGCGGCGCGCTCCAGCTCGAAGGCGCGGTGCAGGGCCCGCAGGGCGTCGTCCTCGCGGTCCTCGGCCACCAGCAGGGTGATGGAGATGGCCGAGGTGGACACCGCGTGCACCTCCACCCCCGCGTCCAGCAGCGCGCGGAAGGCGCGCGCGTACACCCCCGGCCGCCCCGTCATCCCGCTCCCCACCAGCGCCACGCGCGACAGCTCCGGCAGCACCGTCCACTCCCCGCCGCCCAGCCGCGCCGACAATGCCTCCACCACGCCGCGGGCGCGGTCCAGCGCGTCCTGCCAGACGGTGACCTGCAGCGACACCCGCCCGGAGGGCTCCTGGTGCTCGGAGATCATGTCCACGGCGACGCCGGCCTCCGCCAGCCCCGCCAGCACCTCGGTGGAGGTGGCCATCCCCGCGGGGAGGCCGCGCATCGCGATCTTGGCGTGCCCCTTCTGGGTGGTGATCCCGGTCAGCGCCAGCTCTTCCATGCGGATGGGTTTCCCGGTGATGAGTGTTCCGCGCCCCCCGGTGTCCGCGCCGTCGTCCACGAACGACGAGAGCACGCGGATGTCTACCCCGTAGCGGGCGCCGATGTCGACCGCGCGAGCATGCATGACCTGCGCCCCCGCGGCGGCCAGCTCGATCATCTCCGCGTGCGACACCTGCGGCACCACGCGCGCCTCCGGCACCCGGCGCGGGTCGGCGGTGAAGACGCCGTCCACGTCGGTGAAGATCTCGCAGCGGTCCGCCTGCAGCGCCGCCGCCAGCGCCACCGCCGTGGTGTCCGAGCCGCCGCGCCCCAGCGTGGTGATCTCCCGCTCCGCGCTGACGCCCTGGAACCCCGCCACGATCACCACGCACCCCTCCGCCAGCGCCTCCCGCACCCGGTGCGCCCGCACCTCGCGGACGCGCGCGGCGGTGTGCACGCCGTCCGTGATGATGGCCGCCTGGCTCCCGGTCAGGGAGATCGCCTCCGCCCCCTCCTCGCGGATCGCCATGGCCAGCAGCGCCATGGAGATGCGCTCGCCCGCGGTGAGCAGCATGTCCACCTCGCGCGGGTGCGCCTTCCCCGGCGCGTCCGTCCCGGTCACCTGCTCCGCCAGCGCCAGCAGGTCGTCCGTGGTGTCGCCCATGGCCGAGACCACCACGACGACGTCGTCGCCGCGCGCCCGCACCGCCGCCACGCGCTTCGCGACGGCCCGCAAGCGCTCCGGCGTCCCCACCGACGTTCCCCCGTACTTCTGGACGATCAGCATCGTTTTCCGATTCAGAGACGAACTGCTGGTTCGGGCGTGCCCCCGGCTGCGCCGGGGTCGGGCTGCGGCTCCGTAGCAAACGATACCACCGTTTGCAACGGAGGCGAGCCCGCGCAAACTGCCGCGCGGTCTCGCCGCTTCGCGCTCGCATCCCTCACGCGGGCATCGCGCTGGCGTCCGCCGGGGCCCCCACACGGCTCGCTTAGGCTCGCCACTCTCCCCTTGTGGGAGAGGGGGCCGGGGGGTGAGGGGTGCAGTTGCCGTTCTCCCCTCCCCCTTGCGGGGAGGGGCCGGGGGAGGGGGTCGCCGTCGCCGTTTGCAGGCTGTCCCCTGTCCCCTGTAACCTGTTCCCTAAAAGACTTGCAGCGCCCCGATGTACTTCGCCGGGTTCTGCTGGATGTCCGCCATGAGGCGCTGGAGCGTCGCCACGGCGCGCTGCGTCTCCTCGTAGAGGGCGGGGTCCTCCAGCAGGCGGCCCAGGGTGCCCTGGCCCTCCTCGATCTTGACCATGGCGCGCTGCAGCGTGCCGATGGCGGTGCGGGCCTCCACGATGGTCGGGCCGATCTCGGCGAGCTGCGGCTGGAGGCCGGCGACCGTCTGGTTCACCGTGCCCAGGGTGCT
This sequence comes from Gemmatimonadota bacterium, assembly GCA_040752145.1. Lineage (GTDB taxonomy): Bacteria > Gemmatimonadota > Gemmatimonadetes > Longimicrobiales > Longimicrobiaceae > JAFAYN01. The sequence continues at coordinate 5,357 of JBFMFL010000037.1, read as the reverse complement.
GTCGGCGCGGGCCACGAGGCCGGGGACGCCCTCGCCCGCGGCCTGGAGCTGCGCGCTGAAGTCGCGCAGGTTGGCGCTGGCCTGGCGGGCGTTGCCCAGCATCGCCTGGATGTCGCCGGTGTTCACCGCGGCGCCGAACTCGCCGGCCACGCGCTCCGCGGTGGCGGTGGCGTCGCGCACGTTGGCGGTGGCCTGCAGGACGTTCTGCGACACGTCGCGGTAGGTGCCCGTCTGCTGCGCGATGAAGCCGCTCAGCTGGTCCGAGACCTCGGCCACGTTCTCGATGGTCTCGCGGATCTCGATCGCCGTCTCCTCCGTGAAGGCCAGCTCCACCCGCTCGGAGAGCGTCTCGATGTCCGTGGCGATGCGGGCGGCCACGGCGGTCAGCTCGGTGATGTCGGGGAGCGCGGCGCCGGGGAGCACCCCGGGGCGCGTGGAGGTGGCCCACTGCAGCTCCGGGTAGCCGTTCTGGCCCACCACCTCCGCCATCCAGTCGCCGAAGAACGACTCCGCCGAGATCAGCACCCCCGCGTCCTGCGGAAAGGTGACGTCCGGGCTCACGCTCATGGTGACGAACACGCCGTCGCCGCGCTCGGAGAGCACGATGCGCTCCACCCGGCCGATGTTGACGCCGCGGTACTTGACCTCGCTCCCCTCGTTGAGCAGGCCCACGCGCTGGAAGGTGGCGGTGATCTCGCGCGGCTGGCCGCCCCACTGGCGCCCGGTGAGCCAGTATCCGCCGAAGGCCAGCACCAGCAGCCCCAGCACCACCACCAGCCCGACGATGACCTCGTTCTTGAGCCTCATTCACGTTCTCCGGTGCGAGGGGCCGCGGGACGCGCCTGCGCCGCTGCGTTGCCGGCTTCCGCCTGTTCGACCAGCTCGGGCCTGCCCTCGATGAAGCCGCGCACGATGGGGTTCTTGGTGGCGCGGATCTCGTCCGGCGTCCCCTCCTCCACCACCCGCCCCTCGTACAGCATGGCGATGCGGTCGCTGATGCGGTACGCGCTCTCCATGTCGTGCGTGATCACCAGCGAGGTGGTCCCCAGGTCCGACTGCATCTTGCGGATCAGCCGGTCGATGGTGGTGGTGGTCACCGGGTCCAGCCCGCTGGTGGGCTCGTCGTACAGCAGGTAGCGCGGGCGGAAGGCCACCGCGCGCGCCAGCCCGGCGCGCTTCTTCTGCCCGCCCGAGAGCTCCGCGGGGAAGCGCGCCTCGTACCCCGCCAGGTCCACCCGCTCCAGCGAGTCCGACACCCGCTCGCGGATCTGCGCCTCCGAGAGCTGCCCCTGCTTGCGCAGCCCCATGGCGATGTTGTCGGCGATGGTCATGGAGTCGAACAGCGCCGCGAACTGGAACACGTAGCCGATGCTGCGCCGCAGCTCGTACAGCTCCGCGCGGGACAGCTTGGGCACCTCCATGTCGTCCACCCGGATGCTCCCCCGGTCCGGGCGGATCAGCCCCACCACGTGCTTGAGGATGGTGCTCTTCCCCGCCCCCGAGAAGCCGATCAGCGACAGCGTCTCGCCGCGCCCCACCTCGATGGAGAGGCCGCGCAGCACGCGCTTGCGGCCGAAGGCCTTGTGGACGTCCACCAGCTCGATGCTCATCGCAGCAGCACCGCGGCCCAGAAGGCGTCCAGCACCAGGATCAGCATGCTGGCGATCACCACGGCGCGCGTGGTGGCGATCCCCACGCCCTCGGCGCCGCCGCTGGTGGTGAACCCCTGGAACGAGCCGATCAGCGTCACCACCAGCCCGAACGAGGCGGACTTGATGAGGAAGTAGGTGACGTCGAAGGGCACGTAGAAGAGCCGGAGGCCCTTGATGAACTCCTGCGTGGACATCTCCAGCAGGTTGATGGCCGTGATCCACCCCGCGGTGATCCCCACCAGGTTGGCGAAGATCACCACGATGGGGAACATCAGCACCCCCGAGATCACCCGCGGCACCACCAGGTACGCCAGCGGGTCGTACGCCATGGTCTCCAGCGCGTCGATCTGCTCGGACACGCGCATGGTCCCCAGCTCCGCGGCGATGTTGGCGCCCACGCGGCCGGACAGCGCGAGCCCGGTGAGCACCGGGCCCAGCTCCAGCATCACCGTCTTCCCCACCAGCGTCCCCACGAAGTAGAGCGGCACCGCGCCGGTCAGCGTGTAGGAGGCCTGCAGGGAGAGCACGATCCCGGTGAAGGTGGCGATGAACAGCGCGATGGGGAGCGAGTCCACCCCCAGGCGCCGCATCTGGTTCACCAGCAGCGGCCCCCAGGTGCCGACGATCCCCAGGGCGCGCGCCGATTCCAGGCCGAAGCGTCCGAAGACGCCGAGCCCTTCCAGGGTGCGGAGCGTGGCGCCGCCGACGACGGCAAAGGGTCGTGTCCAGTTCATGGGGGGAAGATACCGCGCCGTCAGGGCACGGGCCAGCACGGATGCGCGCGCGGCGCGCTCACTCCGGGGTTCCCAGGAGCTCCCGCCACCCGCCGGGGGCAAAACGGATGCCGGTGACGAACTCGCCGAACTCGCCGTACAGCGCGCTGGCGTCGTCGTAGCGCATCTCGGTGACGATGCGCTTGAAGTCCAGCGGGTCGCGCGCGAACAGCGTCACCCCCCACTCCCAGTCGTCCAGCCCCACCGAGCCGGTGATCACCTGGAAGATGCGCCCGGCGAAGCGGCGCCCGGTCATGCCGTGCTCGCGCATCAGCCGACTGCGCTCCTCCACCGGCAGCGTGTACCAGTTGGCGCCCGGCGCGCGCCGCTTGCTCATGGGGTAGAAGGACACGTACTTCATCCCTTCCGGCACCTGCGGGAACAGGCGGGTCCGCACGTGCGGGCTCGCCAGCTCAGCAGCGGCCACCTCATTGAGTGCGGCGCGAAACGCCTCGGTGCCGGCGCCGTGCTCGCGCGCCGCCTCGGCCGTGGCGTGGTACAGCCCGGCCTCCGTGACGGAGAGGTAGTCCCACTCCGGGCGCAGCACCGCGCCCAGCGCCGAGCGGCGGATGCGCAGCTCGACCTCGGCCAGCTCCTCCAGCGAGGGGCGGAAGTGGGCGAACAGCCAGTCCGCGCCGCCGCCCACCAGCCGGAACGGGGCGCTCCAGCCTTCCGCCGGGGCGGCCAGTTCGTCCCACAGCGCCTCCGCCGCGGCGGCCAGCTCCGCGCGCGCCGCGGGGTCCAGGGCGCGGAGCGCGCTCCAGTCGGTGGTCCATGCCTGGTGGAGGACGTACCAGCCCTCCAGGGTGGCGGGGTGCAACTCGGCCATTTTTCGCTTCGGTGCTCGGGTGCCGGCGGGGCGGACGCCCCTGCCACGGGCCGAAAATACGGCTCCGCGCGGGGTGCGGGCAACTCCGCCGGGGCGTCCGGGCCGTGCGTCTAACTCGCGGCGCCGTCCACTCTTCGCGGGCTGGCATCCGGGTTGCACTTAGTTCCAAAAAGGAACTGAGCGAAGCTCAGCGGAGTACAGAGGGATTCGCAACTCGTTGCATCCCCGTGACCTATCCCGTAAATTGCCTGATTCCCCTTTTGAACTGCCACAGAACCGAGGACCGCGTATGACCGCTGCCGCGCTCGCACACCCCATGATCATCCAGGGCGGGATGGGAGTCGGTGTATCCTGTTGGGTGCTGGCAAAGGCGGTTTCCATGCGCGGCCACATGGGCGTGGTGTCCGGCACGGCGCTCGACACGCTGTTCGTGCGCAGGCTGCAGGACGGGGACATGGGCGGGCACCTGCGGCGGGCGCTGGAGGACTTCCCCATTCCGGGCGTGGCGCAGGAGATCCTGGACCGCTACTTCCGCCCCGAGGGGCGCGCGGCGGACGAGCCGTACAAGGCCGTCCCCATGTACAAGCAGGTGGTGACGCGGGTGCGGCAGCAGCTCACCATGGCCGCCAACTTCTGCGAGGTGTGGCTGGCCAAGGAGGGGCACGAGGGGCAGGTGGGGATCAACCTGCTCACCAAGGTGCAGATGCCCAACCTGGACTCGCTCTACGGGGCGATGCTGGCCAAGGTGGACTACGTGCTGATGGGCGCGGGGATCCCCAAGGAGATCCCCGGGATCCTGGACCGCTTCGCCGAGCACCTCCCCGCCTCGCTCAGGCTGGACGTGGACGGCGGCGGCGAGCCGGCGGTGATGACCTTCGACCCGCGCGAGCACTCCGCGGAGCCGCCGGTGGAGATGAAGCGCCCCTTCTTCCTCCCCATCATCGCCTCCAACTCGCTGGCGACCATGCTGGCGCGCAAGGCCAGCGGCCGGGTGGACGGGTTCATCATCGAGGCCCCCACGGCGGGCGGCCACAACGCCCCGCCCCGCGGCGAGCAGACGCTCAACGAGCGCGGCGAGCCGGTGTACGGCGAGCGCGACGAGGTGTGCCTGGCCAAGATGCGCGACCTGGGGCTCCCCTTCTGGCTGGCCGGGGGCACGGGCTCGCCGGAGAAGCTGCAGGAGGCGCTGGACGAGGGCGCGGCCGGGATCCAGGTGGGCACCCTGTTCGCCTACACCGAGGAGTCCGGCTTCCGCGCCGACCTCAAGGAGCAGGTGCTCCGCCAGGCGCTGGACGACGAGATCGACGTGCTCACCGACGGGCGCGCCTCACCCACGGGCTTCCCCTTCAAGGTGGTGCAGCTGGGCGGCACCATGTCGCAGCCGGCGGAGTACGCCGCGCGCGAGCGGGTGTGCGACCTGGGCTACCTGCGCAGCACCTACCGCATGCCCAACGGCCGGCTGGGCTACCGCTGCCCCGCCGAGCCGGTGGACACCTACCTCAAGAAGGGCGGCGACCAGGCCGACACCGTGGGCCGCAAGTGCCTGTGCAACGCGCTCATGGCCGACGTGGGCCACGGCCAGGTGCGGGAGGACGGCTCGGTGGAGAAGCCGCTGATCACCAGCGGCGACGACCTCAAGATCATCCGCCGCTTCCTGGGCCAGGGGCGCCACACCTACTCCGCCGGCGACGTGCTGGACTACCTGCTCTCCGGGCTGCGCGACCGCCTGGGCCGCGGCGCCATGCAGGAGGAGCGCTACGCCGCCGAGGTGGCCGCCGACTGAACCGGCGTGCCGGTGGCGTGTACTCAGGGCTCCGGGTTCGCCCGGGGCCTTTTGTTTTCGTATGTTGTCGTCCTGCCGGGAAGAACGGCCTGGTTCGGGCGTGCCCCCGGCTGCGCCGGGGTCGGGCTGCGGCTCCGTAACGCGGGGCTGGTGCTGGCGTCCGCCGGGGCCCCCCACCCCCGGCCCCTCCCCCGCAAGCGAGGGAGGGGAGAACTGCACCGGGCTCCCTGCCGTTGTCCCCTCTCCCAGGATTGGGAGAGGGTGGCGAGCCTCAAGCGAGCCGGGTGAGGGCCGCCGTTGCAGGCTGTTCCCTGTTCCCT
>JBFMFL010000369.1:0-6351 GCA_040752145.1 Gemmatimonadota bacterium | reverse complement strand
GGGTGTCTTCGCCGTTCTCCCCTCCCCCTTGCGGGGAGGGGCCGGGGGAGGGGGTCGCCGTTCGCAGGCTGTCCCCTGTAACCTGTCCCCTGTTCCCTCTCCTCACGCCACCTCGTCCAGGTGGAACGCCGAGTAGAACCAGGCGTTGTCGCGCGCGTGCAGCGCCTTCGCCTCGGCCTCCAGGCGGCGCACGCGGGCGGCCTCGGCGTCGGGGCGGGCGCGGCGGGCCATCATGTTCCAGTAGGCCAGGCGCGCGCCGGGGGCGGCGCGGTCCACCAGCGCGCCGTAGACGCGGGCGTGCTCGGCGCCGTCCATGTACTCGAACACGTCGGACAGGTTGAAGCCGTGGAAGGGGCCGTCCGCCGTCTCCACGCCGCCGCGCGCCAGGCGCACGCGGTCCAGGCGCGCGCGGACGGCTTCGAAGTGCTCCGGGCGCAGGTAGCGCGGCAGCGCCTCCGGCGGGTACGTGCCCGTCATGATGTAGGCGCAGTACGGGTTGGGGCGCACCGGCAGCTCGGTGAGGGCGTAGCGGGTGCGCGCCAGGATCCGGTCGCCCGTGGACACGCCGCCCACGTGGTCGAAGAGCGCCGGGTCGCGCCCCAGGCGCCCCATCACCGCGCGGCTGAAGAACAGCCGGAACATCGCCCGCCAGCGCCAGGTGTCCCACTCGCGCGCGTAGAACGCGCGCTGCTCCGGGATCGTGCGCGGCTCGCGCAGCGCCTCGATCGTGCGGCGCGAGTGGACCAGCGGCAGCACCCGGCGGCGGAAGCCGCGCAGGTAGCGCTCGAACTTGCCCGCGTGCACCACGCCCCCGGCCACCGTCTCCGGGTGCGCGTCCCAGAACCCGCGCGCTTCCGGCGACAGGTCGCCGCGGAGACGGCGGTACGTCTCGGCCCGCCCGTCCGAAGGCGAGACGCCCAGGAAGGCGAGCACGTCGGCGTGGTCCAGCCGGCGGAAGGCGGCGATTCGCAGCTCCACGCAGGCGAGCTGCGCGGGATTGAGGTCCACCGCCACCACCTCGGCCGGGTCCAGCGTGAGCAGGGCGAGCGAGTTGTCGCCCGCGGAGGCGACGGACAGGAGGCGGCCGCCCTTCGCCGTGGGGGCCAGGGCGTTGCAGAGCAGGTCCGCGTCCTCCCAGACGCTGGCGTAGCGGATGAAGTCCCAGGCGGCCCGGTCGCGGCCGGAGCGCTCAGCCGCCATGGGCCTCCGCGTGCTCCAGGCGCCGCACCAGCCCCGTGGCGCCGTCCATCTCCACCAGCTCGCCGTCGCGCAGCGTCCCCATCAGCCCGGGGATGCCGACGATGCAGGGGAGCCCCATCTCCCGCGCGACGATGGCCGAGTGGCTGAGCAGGCTGCCGCGCTGCACCAGCAGCCCGGACACCGGCGGAAAGAGCAGCGTCCACCCCGGGTCCGTGCGCTCCGCCACCAGGATGCGCCCGTCCAGCTCGCCGGCCTCGCGCGGGTCGGTGACCACGCGGACGCGGGCCCGGACGACGCCGGGGCAGCAGCCGGTGCCCTGCAGCGTCGCCGCGTCGCCGTCCGTCGCGGACTCGGCGGGCGCGAGGGCGGCCCAGGAGAGCGAGGGCGGGCCGTACGTCTCGAAGCGCTCCGGGGGCGCGGGGCCGCGCTCGTAGGCCGCGAACTCGGCCCGGCGCTGCGCCACCAGCGCCCGGAGGTCGCCCGCGGTGGAGGTGCCGTCCAGCGTGCCGAACACCTCCTCCACGCGCAGCCAGAACACGTCGCGCGGCGCGGCCAGCATCCCCGCCCCCGCCAGCCGCGCGCCGATGCCGACGAAGATGCGCCGCACCACGCCGAACACGCGGGTGCGCTCGAAGCGCAGGTTCTCGCGGTCGCGCACCCGCTCGCGCGTGCGCCGCAGCACGCCCATGAAGACGCTCCGTCGCGGCCCGCGCAGCGCGGCGCGCACGCGGGCCTCCGCGGCGCGGCGGATCTCCCGCTCGCGCTCGCGGCCGGCGTCGGGATCGGTCATGCCGGAGCGCAGGTAGGTGCGGACCATCTGCACCAGGAACTCCGGGCTCTCGCCCAGCGTCACCGTCTCCAGCTTGAGCTCGTTGGTGCAGCGGTCGCCGAACTTGTCGAGATAGACCCGCATCGCCTCGCGCAGCGGCCCCAGCTCGGGGGCCGTGTCGATCTCGCGCCAGAGGGCGGCGTCGTCCGGCTGGCGCTCGAAGGCGGCGCGGAGGGTCGGACTGGCCCCCACGTCGCGGGCAAGGACCATGACGCGCCGTGCGGGCTCGGTGGAGATGATGCCGCCCTCGCCCGCGAGCAGATCGTTGACCAGCGTGGGCGGCGAGTCGGGGAGCCACTTCTCCACCAGGCGGCCCAGCACGCCGAACCAGATCATGGCGAAGAAGTCGTTGACCAGCGGCGTCTGCCAGTGGCGCAGCAGCTCCTCCTCCAGCCGCCGGTAGAGCGCGAGCAGCGCGTCGGCGTCCCACGAGGACAGGTCCTCGCGCGCGAGCGGCGCCAGCGCGGCGTCCACCCGGGCGTGGAAGGCCGGCACCTCGCGCGCCAGGCCGCGGTTGGCCGCCGTCAGCTTCCGCAGCATTCGCGCGACCCGCAACGCGTCCCTCGCGGGAGACGCGGCGCGGGGCGCCTCGGGCGGGTCGTCCAGCTTCTCGCGCACCCCCATCATCCGCTCCATGAAGGCGCGGTTCAGGGAGAAGCCCGGGAGCAGGGCCAGCGTGCGGTACCAGTTGAGCAGGTTGTAGTAGACGCGCCCGCGCACCAGCCCCAGCATGTTGGCGAAGACGTGCCGGTTGCGCTCGATCAGCGCCTCCTCCACCCCTACCATGTCGCAGAACTGGCGGTACACGTCCTCGTAGACGCTGCGCGCGAAGCTGAACGTCAGCGGCGTGGTTACGCCCGCGTAGCTCTCCACGATGTTGCTGTTGTCCCAGATGCGCCGCTCGCCCGTCCGCGGCGCCCCGGCGTTCGCCGTCCCGTCGGTCGGCACGTCGGACCGGTCGGGAGAGGCCGAGCCGAGCGTGGTGATGGGCCGCGCCTGCAGGATGAACAGCTCGCGCGGCCGGCCGTCCGCCGGGGCCAGCGCCCACTCCACGTCCTGCGGCCCGCCGAGGGCGCGCTCCAGCTCCCGAAGGACAGAGGCGATCCTCCGCACCTCGTCGTCCGTCAGCGTCGGCGCGTCGCGCAGTCCCTCGTCCACCGCGATCATCGCCGTCCCGTCCGCGGCCGGCCGGACGGCGCGGTCCTTGTGGACCAGCGTCGCGCGGACCTCGTCCTCCCGGCCGTCGGTGGAGACCGAGTGGAACGTGTCCGCGTCCAGCTCGCCGCTCACCAGCCCCTCGCCCAGCCCGTAGACCGCGCTCACCACCGCGGTGTCCCGCCGCCCGCTCACCGGGTCCGCCGAGAAGCCGACGCCGGAGACCTCCGGCTCCACCAGCTCCTGGAGGACGACGGCCATGCGCACGCCGCCCCCGCCGTACGCCAGCGCGTGCGCGTTGAACGCCGACGCCCACACCGCGCGGATCGCGTCGGAGACGGCCTGCTGGTCGTCCGACGGGACGCCGAGCACGGTGTCGAACTGTCCCGCGAACGACGCCCCGGCGCCGTCCTCCGACGCGGCGGAGGAGCGCACGGCCAGTCGAGCTCCGTGCAATCCCGCGGTACGAAGCACCCCGTCCACCTCGTCCACGAAGTCGGCCGGGAGCGCGCGGGAGGCGACGGCGGCGCGGACCTCGTCCACCTGATCCGGCGCCGTTGGAAAGCCGCGCCCGCCGAGCGCCACCTGCTCGAAGGCGTCCGCTGCGACCACGATCCAGCGGGGAACGCGCACGCCGGTCGCGGCGAGCCGCGCCAGGTTGTACGCCTTGCCGCCGACCGTCTCGGCGCCCGCGGCGAGCGCCGCCGGCGGGTCGAGGACGCGGCGCGTGCCGACCGCGCTATCGGCCAAGCGATCCTCCCAGCCAGCGCGCCACGAACGGCCCCGCGCCCAGCAGCAGGTACATGGCGATGGTCCACGCCCCCGCGGCGGTCTCGATCCCCTTTGCCGACCCGGCGCTCGGCGCGCGCAGGAAGCGCAGCGCGGGCGCGGCCGTGGCGAGCGCGGCGAGGGCGAGCAGGACCGCCGCGACGGTGCCGATGCCGACGTGGCGCGCGGCCAGCCAGGCGGTGACCGCCGTGGCGGCGAGCGTCGCCAGCCACACCAGCGGCGCGCGGCGCGGGCCCCAGGCCGCGGTGTAGGTGTCCACGCCCTCGCGCTCGCCGCCGGGCGCGCGGATCTTCCGGCCGATCTCGATGACGATGCCGTTGAAAAAGGTGACGAGCAGGAACAGGCCCAGCCCGGCGGGGGCCTCGGCGCCCTCCGCCAGCCAGTCCAGCCCCGTGGTGTACCCGTCGATCATGGGCATGACGGCCATGTGCGTGACCAGGTACGCCGCCGGGTGGGCGCGCAGCCAGCGCGGGGCGAAGAACTCCTTCGTCATCAGCGCCGCCCAGGCGGCCACCGCGAGGATGGCCCAGAGCAGGACCGGCGCGACCAGCGCGTTCAGCAGGACGACCAGCGCGAGCGCCCCGCCCCCCACCGCGCGCAGCTCGCCCAGCGACACCAGCCCGCGGGGGACGGGGAGCTCCGGCCGGTAGCGGCGGTCCACCTCCGCGTCCTTGTGCTCGTCCAGCACGCGGAGCATGAAGAAGAACACCAGCGCCGTCAGCGCGCCCACGGCGAAGAGCCCGGCGGGGACGAAGCCGGGCGCGCCGCGCGCCAGCCGCGAGTACGCCGCCGCCGAGAAGGTGAAGACCGTGATGAGGGGGACGTACGCGGCCAGCGGGAAGCGCTCGGCCTGGTAGGCGAGGAGACGGCGCGGGAGGGGGACCGCGCCGCACTCGAAATGCGGTGCCTTACCGGGTCCGGGCGGCGCCTCGCGAGTGCTCACCGGCTACCCCTTCATCCGCCCCAGGCGCTCGTGCGCCGAGGCGAAGTGGCCCGCGCACAGCGCCCCCACGATGGAGATCTCCCCGCCCAGCACCGTGGCCGCGCAGATCTCCGCGAACTTGGAGGCCCGCCCGTCGCCCAGGCAGTCCATCATCCGCAGGCACTCCTGCGCCGTGGGCAGCTTCGTGCCGCCGCCGACGGTGCCGACGATCAGGTTGGGGAGCGTGACCGCGCAGTACAGGTCGCCGCCGTCGGTGAGCTCCATGCGGGTGACGCCCACGCTGGCTTCGCTGACGCACGCCACGTCCTGCCCGCACGCCAGGAAGAGCGCCGCGATGCCGTTGGCGACGTGGCCGCTGACGCCGATGGAGCCCGTCTGCACCCCGCCCACGAAGGAGAGGCGCCAGTACTCCGCCATGCGCTCGGGCTTGGTGTGCAGCCCGCGCTCCACCAGCCCCCGGGGCAGGACCACCTCGGCCATGGCGTTCCTGCCGCGCGTCTGCATGAAGCTCATGGCGGTCGCCTTCTTGTCGCCCGACATGTTGGACTCCAGGTACCACGAGCGCGGCTGCACCGGCGTGCCGGCCAGGATCGCCTCGCACACCGCCGCCGTGCAGAAGGTCACCATGTTCTGCCCGGCCGCGTCGCCCGTGTGGAAGGCGCAGATCAGGTAGACGTGGTTGGCCTCCACGTGCGTCATCACGTCCAGCAGCCGCCCGTGCCGGGTGCGCTCCGCCGCCACCTCGCGGAAGCGCTCCACCTGGTCCACTGCCCACGCGGCGAAGAGGATGGCCTCCGAGATGGTCTCGAACACGAACACCGGCGCGCGCTGCACCTGCTCGGTGGTGACCATGGCGGCGGCGCCGCCAGACAGCGTGATCAGCCGCGCGCCGCGGCCGTAGCTGGCCACCAGCGCCCCCTCCGAGGTGGCGAGCGGGACGTAGAAGTCGCCGTGCGCGTGCAGCCCGTTGACCCGCAGCGGCCCGACCACCCCGGTGGGGATCTGCGTCATCCCCACGTAGGCCTCGATGCTCCCCTGCAGCGCCTCCGGCGGGGCGGCCGGCTCGCGCCCGGCGAGCACCGGCACGTCGATGCCGCGCTCCTCCAGGAAGCGGACGCGCGCCTCCCGGGCCTCCGCCGACCACGCGAACGGGTGGGGGAGCCCGGGGGGCACGGGCCGCTCGGACGGGGGGGTGGACGCCAGGCGTCCCTGGAGGGCCTCGGGAGCGGCGCCGCGGCTGAGGCGCTCCGCGATCTCCCGGGCGCGTTCGGTGGGGATCGGCATGGCCGGAATGTAGGGGCGCGCGCGGCACGGTGCAAAGAGCGCGGGGGATCGTGACGCGCCCGCGCCCCCTTGAGTCACGTTCCTGGCAAAATAGGAGCGGGCCGGCGGGATGTGCTCCCGCCGGCCAGCTGCTGCTCGTCGTGGCGGGACT
>JBFMFL010000368.1:0-6384 GCA_040752145.1 Gemmatimonadota bacterium | reverse complement strand
GGAAGAGTCCGCCGCGCCGCCGTGCGCTCCACCCGTGCGAGGGAGGGTCAGGCCTTCTCGCCGCCCTCGCCGCCGGCCCCGCCTGCGCCCGGGTTGTGGCCGTGCGGCTTCACCGGCACGTCGGCGGCCTCCAGGCGCAGCTCGGTGCCCGGCTTGGGGCCCTCGCCCACGCGGGCCTGCGAGTTCACCTCCGGGCCCGTGGGCGGGCGCGGCACGCCGCCGTAGGTGTGCGGCCCCACCGGGTCCTGGTTGTCCAGCTGGTCCTCGCGGAAGTTGGCCGGCTTGCCGGCCTGGACCTCGCCCCGCTCGGCGTTGCGGGGGCGCGAGTGCCCGGTCTCCAGCTCGAACTCGCTGCGGTCGGTGTGCTCCAAGGAAACCTCCTGGATGTGTCGTGAGTCGTCGGAGCGGTCCGGGTCGGTTTCCCTCCCCTGGCGGCGCCGCCCCATGCCGATGTTGAGGCCGGTCCACTCCGTCTCCCGGCGCGCGGCGTCGTCGTCGCGCAGGGGGGAGCGGCCGCGCCGGTGCCCGTCGTCGTCCACGTCCAGGCGGTTGACCACCGTGTCCACCCCGTCCACGCGCTGCGCCAGCCGCACGGCGCGGTCGGCCTCGTCGTCGGTGTAGACGGAGCCGGAAAGCTCGATGATCCCGCGGCTGATGGCGCCCACGTCGATCCCGCGCTCGCCCAGCACCTCGTCCGCCAGGAAGGCGTCGAGCACGGCGTCCTCCAGGCGCGTGAGCTCGTCCTGGTCGCGCACGGCGCGGCGCAGCCGCCCCGGGCGGAAGGCGGCCGCCACCCCCGCGGCGCGCGTGCGGAGCGTCCCCGCGCGGCTGCGGAGCCCGTCGGCCCGGCCGCGCAGCTCCTCCGCCCGGCCGCGAATCTGCTCCCCCGCCCGGCCGCGAAGCTCGCCCACCCTCTGCCCCGCCCGCTCGCGGGCGCGGCTGGCCGCGGGCTTCACCCGGCCGGACAGGAGCAGCCCCAGGGCGAACCCGCCCGCGGCGCCCAGCACGAAGGTCAGCGCGTCCTGCCTGAGGTCGCCCTCATCGTGGCGCTCACGAATCTCCCACATAACCCCCCCTGAACCAGGATGTACGATCGGTCGTCAACCGCACGACAGGCCGCCTCACGGGGTGCAAGTCGCGTTCCAGGGTAGCCCTGTTTGGAAGGGCCTTGAACGGCGGGTTTGGGCGTGCCCCTCGCTGGCGCTCGGGTCGGGCTGCGCGCTGCGTAGGCGAGCAAACAACGCTCGCCAACGCAGCCGAGCCCCCGCGGAAACAGCCCCGCGGGGTCTCGGCCCTGCCGGGCGCGCATCCCTCACGCAGGGTCTTCGCGCGGGCCCGAAACGCAGAGCGCCCGCACCGGGGTTTCCCGGTGCGGGCGCTGGGGCTCGTCTGCGGCTGCGTGCGGCTACTGGCTCTCGCCGCGGATCAGCCGGCGCTCGGCGTCCTTGCGCTCGCGGGTGGCCCTGACCCGCGACTGGAAGGAGTTGCTCCGCTCGCGGTCCGCCACCTGGCGGTCGATCTCGGAGCGCTGTCCGGACTCCCGCCGCGACTCGGCGGCGGCGTCCGGGCTGGAGGCGAAGCCGAAGGGCGCCGGGAGCGTGATCTTGCCCAGGTGGATCTTGCCGGGCGAGGCGCCCCAGCGGTTGCCGTCCTTGTCCTTGAGCGTCCAGTCCAGCGCGTCGCGCGCCCGGGCCTGCTCCGCCGCCACGCTGTCGTTGTACTCGCCCAGCGTGGAGCCCAGCCGCCCCATGTACTCCTCGTGCGGGGTCTGCTCGGGCTTCGCGGGAACCGGCCGGTTGGTGGGGAAGAGCCGCGGGTCGCGGATCCCCGGGCGCAGCGGGCTCCCGCCCGTCCCGGTCCCGCCCGGCTGCCCGCCCGGCGCGCCACCCCCCTGCGGGGCGGGGGCGCCCGTCGCCTGCGGGATCCCGGTGGGCGCGCCCGACGGGAAGACCAGCTCCTCCACGGGCGCGGCCGGCCGGTCGGTGCGCTGCGGCTGCTCGCCCGCGGGAGGCGGGGTCTCGGACGGCGCCGCCGGCGGGAACTGCGCCCCCTCCGCCGGACCGCCCGCCGCCACCTGGGGCCCCGGGCCCGCTTCCGGGAACGCCAGGTCGAAGTACTCCACCGTCTCCTCCGCGGGCCCGCGCTCCAGGATCCGCGGCCCGATCTTCACGAACGCCACCACCAGCCCCACCAGCACCAGGTGCAGCGCCACCGACCCCGCCAGCGCCGCCCCCGACGGGCGCCCGCTGGGGTCCCTCCTGCCGAAGCGGCGCAGCGGCGCGTGCACGGGGATCACCGGCGTGGGCTGCGGCTGCTCGGGCGGGGCCTCGCGGGGAGGCGGCGGAGCGATGGCGGGAGGCGTCATAGGAACCTTCTACTCCCTTCGCACTACGTCGGTTCCGGCGCCTCCCAAAGACGCGCCCCCCCCGCCGGGAAGCGCCCCCCCACATCCGTTCAGCCTACTCCGTACTGCCGTTCCACTCTCGCACTCCTGCACTCCCGCACTTTCGCACTGCCGTTCTACAAAATCTCCCCGATCCGCCGCGCCGCCTCGCGCAGCCGGTCCTCGCCCGTGGTCAGCGCGATGCGGAAGAACCCCTCGCCCCCCGCGCCGAGCGACGCGCCGGGCGTCACCGCCACGCCCTGCTCCAGCAGCAGCCGCCGCGCCCACGGCTCGGACTCGGTCCCCGGGGGGAGCGGCACCCACAGGTACATGGTCGCCCGAGGCGACACCGGCTCCAGCCCCACCGCGCGCAGCCCCTCCACCGCCGCGTCGCGCCGGCCGCGGAAGGTCTCCAGGTTGGCGGGGAGCCACGCCTCGCGCGAGCGGAGCGCCGCCGCGGCCGCGTGCTGCACGAACAGCGGGAGCCCGGTGTCCGCGAAGGTCTTCACCCGCTGCAGGCCGGCCACCAGCTCCGGGCACCCCGCCGCCCAGCCCACGCGCCACCCGGTCATGTTGTACGTCTTGGAGAGCGAGTGGAACTCCACCGCCACCTCGCGCGCCCCCGGGATCTCCAGGATGGAGGGCGGCACGTAGCCGTCGAACGCCACCTCCGAGTACGCGTTGTCGTACGCCAGCACCACGTCGTGCTCGCGGCAGAACGCCACCGCGGCCTCCAGGTACTCGCGGGGGGCCTCCGCGGCGGTGGGGTTGTTGGGGTAGTTGAGGTACAGGATGCGGGCGCGCCGGGCCACCTCCGGGGGGATGTCCTCCAGCGGCACCAGGAAGCCGTTCTCCGGCCGCAGCGGCACCACGTACGGCTCGCCGCCGGCCAGCACCGTCCCGCCCACGTACGGCAGGTAGCCCGGGTCCGGGACGATGGTCAGGTCGCCCGGGTCCAGCACGGCGAAGGGGAGGTGGAAGATCCCCTCCTTGGAGCCGATGAGCGGGAGCACCTCGCGGTAGCCGTCCAGCTTCACGCCGAAGCGGCGGTCCATGAAGCGGACGATCTCCTCGCGGAAGTCGGCCAGGCCCATCTGCATCCCGTATCGCGAGTTCACCGGGTCCAGCGCCGCGCCGCGCAGCGCCTCCACCGCGTCCGGAGGCGGAGCGAGATCGGCATCGCCCACGCCCAGGTCGATCACGTCCACCCCGCGTGCACGGAGGTCGCGCTTGATCGCGGGCAGGTCCTGGAGCATGTACGGCGGAAGCGAGCGGAGTCGGTGCGAGGTGGCGGACATTCTCTGGTGTCGTCGTGCCTTGGAACGGTTCTTGGCGCCGGGGCGGCGCGCGAGCGTGCCCCGCAGGGTGGATCCCCGGCCCGGGAGCGGCGAATACTGAGACCTGGAGCAGGCGCTGACAACCCTACTTCGACGGCGCTCCCCTCCCCGCCTGCACCTCCCTTCCTTCCTGCGAGTACATGCTGAACCAGTCGTCGAAGTGTTTGATGCGGTGGGAGCCGCCGAACCGGTCCTGGAGGGTGAACCGCCTGTACTCGTTCTGTCCGACCTTCAGTTCCGGGACTCCCCTGTCGAACTGCCAGCTGGTGGTCCCCAGGAACAGGACGTCGCCGTCGATCATGATCCCGTGCCACTGGGGCAGGTTGTCGAACTCCCTGACCGTGAGCGTGAACTGGCCGTAGTCCTCCCGCCTTCTGCGATCCGACCTGAAGCGCGCCAGGTCCTTGTCGAACGTCTCCCTGGAGATCTTCAGCCGGTCCTGCCGCCACCGGTCCAGCACACCCGGCGACACGACCAGGACCCGGATGTCGATCGTCTCCCCCGGCGCAAGGGCTTCGAGGTATTCGTCCATGCAGTCGTCGATGAGGTTCCGCCAGGAGAACTGGGCGGAGATTCCGAGGATACGGATCTTCACGGTCTGGCGGGACCGGAGGCGGCGGATCACCTCCGCCTTCATCCTGGGCAGCGCGTCGTTGAAGTCCCTGATCGTCTCCTGCTCGGCCTCCCCGAGCCTGCTCTCGATCCCGGAAAGCCTCCGGAGGAGGTCGTGCCGGTCGTCGAAGACCTGCTTCTGGAACGTCGTGATCCGCCCTTCCATGCTCGCCGTCAGCGTCGACACCTGGCCTGACACCTGTTTGAAGGAGGCCAGCACGAGGTAGACGACGGAGCCGCCCAGAGTCAGGAGGAGGCCCGCCTGGAAGGTCGGGTCCTGGAATGCCGGAAAGGGGACCTGCGAGGCCAGCGCCCAGAGAAAGAGGAGAACGAACGGGGCCCACTGCTCGACGTGCCGAGCGGCGTCCACGAAGTGCTCGAGCAGGCTCCGGCTCGGCTTCGCCGGCCCGGCGTTCACGGAAAACGGCTCCCGCGGGCCGAGGATCCGCTCGAGGGCATCGGAGCGCTCCCGCGCGTCCGGCTCCCTGTGGGCCCTCTCCAGCTCCCGCGCGAAGTAGGGTTCATCGGCCAGGCGCGAAACCCGGTCGCGCTGCGCCTGCGAGATCTCACCCCGCGAATACAACGTGGCGAGCAGGGCGTGGACCTGTTGGGGCGACAGGCCGGCGTTCTCCTGTCTCGTCATGGCTGTCCGTGGCGTAGGGGGGGGTCTGGACCGAGCGGGGACCATCCGGCGAGGCCGCGTACTCCGCGCGGGCACGCGGTGTACGCGGCCGTCCACCACCCGTTCAGGCCGGCGTCGGCTCCGGCGGCCCCTGCCGCGTCTCCCCGCTCTGCCCCAGGCGCAGCGCCAGCAGGATGCCGCCGACGGTGATGGCGACGTCGGCGACGTTGAAGACGAAGGGGAAGTAGCGGAGCAGGATGAAGTCGGTGACGGCGCCGTTGAGCAGGCGGTCGCCCAGGTTGCCCAGGGCCCCGGCGACCACCAGCGCCGCGGCGAAGTGCAGCAGGTGGTCGCGGGTGGTGCGGATCAGGTGGACGCACACGGCGATCCCCGCGATCCCGGCCAGGGTGAGCAGCAGGACCCGCAGCGCGCTCTCGCCGCCGGCGAACATGCTGAACGCCACGCCGGTGTTGCGTCGGTGGGTGAAGACCACCCAGCCGTCCACCACGGTGTGCCAGCCGTCCAGGGGGAGGCGGTGCTGCACCCAGGCCTTGCTCACCCAGTCGGCGGCGGTGACGGCGGCCACCAGGGCGGAAAGCGCGCGGTTCCGGGAGAAGCTCATGCGGCCTCCACCGGGTTGCGGACCGTCCCCACGCCCGGCACCTCCACCTCCACCACGTCGCCCGGGTGCAGCCGCGAGACGCCGGCCGGGGTGCCGGTGGCGATCACGTCGCCCGGCTCCAGCGTCATGATGGCCGACACGTACGCCACCAGCGCGGGGATGTCGAAGGCCATGTCGCTGGCGCGGCCGTGCTGCCGGACCTCGCCGTTGACGCGGCAGATCACCTCCAGCGCCCGCCAGTCCACGCTCTCGGCCGGCACCACGGTGCCCATGGGGCAGAAGGTGTCGAAGCCCTTGGCGCGGGCCCACTGCCCGTCCGTCTTCTGCAGGTCGCGCGCGGTGACGTCGTTGAGCGCCGCGAAGCCGCCCACGTAGCGCATGGCCCGCTCGCGGTCCACGTGCCGCGCCCGCGCCCCGATCACCACCGCGATCTCCCCCTCGTGCTCCACCCGCTGCGACTCCGGCGGCAGCACGATGGCGTCGCCCTCCTCGACCAGCGCCGAGGGCGGCTTGAAGAACAGCAGCGGCCGCTCGGGCACCTCGTTGCCCAGCTCGCGGGCGTGCTCCAGGTAGTTGCGGCCGACGCAGACGATCTTGGATGGACGCGGTGTGGGCATCGGGACCGGAGTGCGAAAGTGCGAAGTGCGTGAGTGCGAAAGTGAACGGCGGTACGAAGTACGGAGGTAACTACTCAGCCCTGTAGCTGGGGCATGAGGGGCGAGCCGAGGAAGACGCTTTGCAGCCCCGAGAGGACCTGCAGGCCCTGTTTGCGCAGGGTGGAGATGTAGCCGCGGATGCGACAGAAGAA
>JBFMFL010000367.1:0-6393 GCA_040752145.1 Gemmatimonadota bacterium | reverse complement strand
CGTCGGCGGCCATCCCCGCGAGAAGGCGGCGCAGGTACCCCGCGTAGCGCTCCACCGTCTCCCGCTCGAACAGCGCCGTCGCGAACACCACCTCTCCCGCGACCCGGCCCCCTTCCTCCCGGAGCTCCAGCGACAGGTCGAGCCCGGCCGTCGTACGGGGCTCCGGAGCTGCCGCCGCGCCCACCTCCAGACCGGGCAGCTCCGGCCCGCTCCCGGGTGCGTCCCGCCACGCGAAAGCCGCCCGGAACGGCGGCGTGGCCGCGGCGGCGGCGCCGTCCGGCTGCTGGTTCCGCAGCGCCCCCTGCACGCGTGCCTCGACCTGCCCCAGCAGCTCCGCGGCCGTGGGCGAGCCCGACAGGTCCACCCGCACCGGCAGGGGAGGGTCGAAGCAGCCGATGACCAGGTCCGTCTGCCCCGACAGGCGGCCCAGGGTCGCGGCCCAGCCCGCCAGCAGCGTCGTGGCCAGCGTCGCCTCGTGGCGGCCGCCGAGCGCCCGGAGCGCCGCGGTCGCCTCCTCGTCCAGCTCCAGGCGGACCACATCCCCGGCGTGGTCCGGCTGCGCCGGGCGCGGGCGGTCCACCGGCAGCTCCAGCGGCTCCGGGGCGTCCGCCAGCGTCTCCCGCCAGCCCTCCGCCGGCAGCTCCGGCCGGACCGCGCTCACCGTCACCGGCGTGGAGGATGTCCGACCCGCAAGCACGTCCATAGCCTGTTTCCCGGCAGAAGGTCTCGCCCGAGACGCCGAACCGTGGGGCCCATGTGCCCCGCAGGATCCCTCGTCGTGCCAGCTCACGCGACTCCCGGCACCCGCCGGTCGGCCCGCCCGGGAGGGAGACGGCGCGGTGTCCGCCACCGGACGCGAGCCGTTCCGGCAGCTGCGCGGAGCGGGGCCGGAGTCCCGTGCCGGCCGTGCGCCGCCGCCCTGTCGTTCTATACCAGGCGGAAAACATTCGCCCTTTTCCGGAAAGGGATAACACCGAAGGTCTGAGCGGGGCAAGGGGCTATCTCCCGTCGCCCGCGGGAGCCGGCCCCGCCCGGAGCACCTTCGAAAAGGAAGTGGACACCCCGTCCCGGCGCGCTCCCCGGCAACCCGACCGACGCCGAGCGGCTACCCGCGCGGCCGGGGGCAGGGGCGCCGAAGGCGACAGCAATCTCTTGACGATTCGCGAGTCCTTGCGCTATCCTCGAACTGTCGGAAAATACATGCCGATCCGGCGCGCCGCGTATGCCGCGGGCGCCGCGCACCCCATGGAGTCCAGCGCATGTCGACGATCGAGCGCGAGGCCGCACAGGCGCCGGCCTTCCACGAAGCGGCTGACTCGACGGCCTCGGCCCGGCTGCCGGCCGACCTGTCCCACAGGTCGAACGTGGCTACGCCTCCTCGAGCCCTGGGCGCGGTGATCGTCGGCCTGGGACGGGCAGGGTTGGGTCTGCACGTTCCCGTCCTGGAGAAGATCCGCCACGACAGCGCCGCGGCTTCACCGTTCGGGGCCGTCGTCGGTCTCGTCGACACCGTGGAAGGGGGAATCAGGCGCGCGCTGCATCGACTCGAATACGACTACGGATACGACCCGCGACGGATCAGCTGCGCGGCCTCGATGGCGGAGCTGACGGGCGTCGATCCGGATCATACGGTCGTGCACATCTGCACGCCCGCGGACGATCACGCGCCGGCCCTGCGCGCCGCGACCGAGGCGGGATTCCGGCGCATCATCGTCGAGAAGCCCTGCGCCGCCAACACCGCCGACGTCGACGAGATGCGGCGCATCGCCGACCGGACGGGCGCCGGCGTCGCCGTGATCAACCCGTACCTGTACAGCCGCTCCGTCGCCAGCTGCAAGGACAAGATCCGGCGGGTGGGACAGCAGCCCCACTACCTGGAGTTCGAGATGTCGAAGCCGCGGACGGCTCCGACGCTGGCCGGGCGCTCGAAGCCGGAATCCGTCATGGACGTCGAGCTGCCGCACCAGATCGCCACGGCGCTGTACCTCACCGAGGCGTCGCGGTACAGGGTCCTCCGCGCCGAAGTGCGGCACATGCACTACCGGGAGACGGACACCGACGTGTGCCGGGTCGTCCGGAACATGGGAGTCGGCATCGTCGTCCTGGAGCTGGACCAGTGTATCGCGGTCCTCGTCTCCTCTCTCGATGCGCTGACGCGCACGCGGGAGCTGAAGCTGCGCTTCCCCAACACCGAGCACATCGAAGCGTTCCTGCCGGTCACGGGAGACGACCATACCAGCGTGATCATGGAGTACTCCGGTCACAACACCGACGGGTCGATCGAGCAGACACGGGTCGCGAAGCTGCCCGACGACATGCTCGCGCGATGCCTGTTCGACATGTACTCGCGGTTCGTCACCGGTTCTCCGCAGCTCAGCGACCTCGCCTTCAACCGGAAGGTGGTCGACGTGATGGACAGGGCGAAGACGTTCGCACGGATCCGAAGGTAGGGCACGCGGCGAACGGGTCCCGCGGGGAGTGGGGCGAGCGACCCGTCCGCCGCCGGCCGCCACGTCCACGGGCGCTTCGATGCAGCACGCCCGGCCCGCATTCACGGCGAGGCCACGCTACGGGGCGCGGCCTCTTCTCGTTCCACGCTCGCGGCCGAACGCTCCGGCCGCCGAGTCCAACCGGCTCGCCGCCATTCACGGCTGAACGATGATGGAAGAAGCACCGACCCGGGATTCCGCCGTGATCGCGAGACGGCTCGAAGCGCTCGCGGCCGCGCTGCGCGGCGGTGCGAATCCGTTCCTCCACGGCCCGGAGATGCTGGACCTCCTGTGCGGCATCAACGGCTTCGGGATGAACTGGCTGGCCGCCGAGACCGGGGTTCCCGAGGTGCGGGAGGTGATTCTCGACCTGCTTTACGACGCGGCGATCTCGCGGCCGGACGGGCCCGGTATCCTGATGAGCCTCGGCCAGGTCCTGAGATCGGACGTCCATCCGACGTCATGGCTGAATACCGAAAAGCAGCGCCGGCGCCACCGGCTTGCCGACCTCCTCGGACGCGTGTGCCGTGAGAACGCCGGTACGGCGATCGGTGAGACCGCCGTCCGAGAGACCGTGCGCACGATCGTTTCCGATTCGTGCATGGTCACTCTCGACGTGCGTGGGCAGTGCCTGGACTGCCTCGCCGAGTGTCTCGGCGAGCTCCCGTCGTTGAACGTCGAGCCGCACCTGGAGGTCGTGGAAGGGATCGTGACGCGGTTCCGCCCCTGCCACGAGCGTGCTCTCGCACTGCAGGTGACGGATGCTCACGATACGATCGACCCTCACGTGGACTTTCCGGACCGCTCGTTCCTGGAAGTCCTCGGGCGTGCCGCGAGCGCGAAAGCGCGGGAACGGGCCTTCGTTTTCGGGGCCAGGCTCGCGGATGCCGTCCTCGACGTCCGGCCCAACCGGCGTGCGCAGTCCATTGCCGCGCTCGCTCAGGAGGGTCGTGCGGCACTGGCCGCGCTGCGGTCCGGGGTCCTCTCCTCGGCCGAGTTCGAGGCCTTCATCGAGGCGCGTCTTCCGAGCCGGGCCAGCGACCTCGGCGACTACGTGGTCAACCGTCACCAGGTGCTTGCCGACGGCCTGACCATCCAGGAGTTGTTCCGGTGGCTGATCGCGGCGCCCGAGAATTCGTCCAGCGACCGACGCTCGCGCCGGACGATCACGGCCTTCTTCAGGCAGGTGCTCGGCATGGGCCAGGCCGCGAACGCGGGATTGGACGCGAGGCCGTTCTTCATCGACCATGGCTACGGCCCGGACGGGAAGCAGCTCGACTGGCCGAGCTACGTGTTCCTGCCGGCGGGGACCATCTGGGGCAAGGGTGCGGGGGTGGACCTTTCCTGCGGCGTGGCGTTCGGCGGGGGAATCGACCTCGCCGCCGGCCGGGGCCGCGACGCCGCCTACATCGGGGGGAGCTGGTCGGCCACCCTGTATCACGGCCATTCACACGTCGGTGGTAGCCGGGGGTCGCAGGGAGCGGAGTCGAGAGACCGCATCCTCCACTTCGGTCTCACGGTCGAGGACGGAGCGAGGCTTCCCTGGGGTGTGTACGTGGAGGCGGAACAGCACGTCGGCGGCGGTGTGCACCCGGGAGTCCGCACGTATCCGCTGGCACCCGTGCGTTGAGTCCGCCGCCGCCGCCCCCGGCCGCAGGAGCGCCGGGTCGGGGACCTACGGCGGCCCGGGGGCATCGGGCGTGGGGACGCGGGGCCGTGCTCCACCCCGTTCCAGGTGGGCGGCCAGAATCTCCGCGAGGACACGGACCTGGGGTTCGCGGACCATGCCGAAGTGGTCGCCCGGAGAGGCTTCGACGGCGGCCCGCCCGCCCGTGAGCGCCCGCCAGCGCGCGGCGCCCGCTCCCGCGGGGTCGCCCGCCTGCTCCGCGCGGACGAGCAGGACGCCCGTGCCGGCCGCGAGCCGGCCGGGCCGGTAGCGCCGCAGGGCGTCCACGTTGTGCCTGAACACGCCCCACAGGCGCTCGAAGCGGGTGAAGTCCAGGTCGGGCGGCACCGCGCCCTCCGCGCGCGCCGCTTCCCACGCGTGGCGCAGCCGCTCCGTGGGGTCCAGGGCGAGGATCGCTCCGGGGGTGACGGAGACCCGCTCCGGCGGGATCCCCAGGTGCAGGGCGAAGCTCGCCAGGAGCGCCGGGTCGTCCGTTCCGGAGAGCGGGCGCCCGGCCCCCTCCTCCGGCGTGGAAGGGTCCACGAGCGCCAGCAGCTCCACGGCGTCGCCCGCGGCTTGCAGCTGGCGAGCCATCTCGAAGGCGACCACCGCGCCCATGGACCACCCCCCCAGGCGGTAGGGTCCCGCCGGCTGGACGGCGCGGATCTCCGCCAGGTAGTCCGCCGCCATGGCCTCGATGCGCTCGTGCGGGGGCTCGTCCCCGTCCAGGCCGCGCGACTGGAGCCCGTAGAACGGCTGGCCGGGGCCCAGGCGCCGGGCCAGCTCCGCGTAGCCGACGACGTTCCCGCCGGCGGCGTGGACGAAGAAGACCGGCCGAGCGGCCCCGTGGGGCTGGATGGGCACCAGCGGCCCCGCCACGGCTACGGCCGCCTCGCCCCGCAGCGCGGATGCGAGCGCTTCCACGGTGTGCGCGGCGAACAGGGTGGCCAGGGGGAGCCTCCGCCCGGTCAGCTCCTCGATGCGCCCCATCAGGCGGACGCCCAGGAGCGAGTGGCCGCCCAGCTCGAAGAAGCTGTCGCGCACGCCGACCGCGGCAACCCCGAGGACCTCCGCCCAGGCGCGGGCGACCGCCAGCTCCAGCGCGTCGCGGGGCGCCACGTCTCCGGCCGCGCCCCCGCCGGCCCCCTCCGGCGCGGGGAGCGCCCCGCGGTCCAGCTTGCCGTTGGGCAGGAGCGGGAAGGAGTCCAGCACCACCACGGCGGACGGCACCATGTACTCCGGCAGCCGCCCGCCGACGAAGGCACGCAGCTCCGCCGGCGAGACCTCGCCCGGCGCCGCGGTGACGTACGCCACCAGCCGCCGGTCGCCGGGTGCGTCCTCGCGCACGGTCGCGACCGCTTCCCGTACGGCGGGGTGGAGGCCCAGCGCGGCCTCGACCTCGCCCAGCTCGATGCGGAAGCCCCGCACCTTGACCTGGAAGTCGGTGCGCCCGAAGTACTCCAGCTCCCCCTCCGCGCTCCACCGCACCCGGTCCATCACCCGGTACATCCGGCTCCCCGGCGCGCCGAACGGGTCCGGGAGGAAGCGCTCGGCGGTCAGGTCCGGCCGGGCGGCGTAGCCGCGCGCCAGCCCGTCGCCGGCCAGGTACAGCTCCCCGATCACCCCCGGCGGCACCGGCAGCAGGTCGGCGTCCAGCACGTGCGCCCGCCTGCCGGGGAGCGGGCGGCCGACCGGCACCGGGTCCGCGCCCTTCCCGACGAGCGCGTAGGTGGAGTAGGTGGTGTCCTCCGTGGGACCGTAGAGGTTGCCCACCTTTTCCACGGTGCCGAGCGCGTAGAGCCCCCGCGCGAGGGGCGCCGGAAGTGCCTCCCCGCCCAGGTTGAGCGTGCTCACGCAGGCCGGGATCCCTCCCGTGCGCAGCAGCTCCGCCGCGGCGCTGGGGACCATGCTCGCGTAGACCACCGGCTCTCCCACCGCCGCCAGCTCCAGGGCGTTCTCCACCAGCACCAGCATGCCCCCCCAGCACAGCGTGCCGAAGATCTCGGCCACGGAGACGTCGAAGTTGACGGAGGTGGAGAACAGGGCCGCCGACCTTTCCCGGTCCGTGACGTTGTCCCGGAGCCAGTGCGCCAGGACGGCGGTGGCGCCGTGGCGGATCATCACCCCCTTGGGCCTGCCGGTGGAGCCGGAGGTGAAGATCACGTGCGACAGGTTGTCCGGCAGCACGCCCCCCCCCGGGGCGGGGGGCGGCGGGGCGCGGGGGGGCGGGGCGCGCGC
>JBFMFL010000366.1:0-6419 GCA_040752145.1 Gemmatimonadota bacterium | reverse complement strand
AGGGGAGAGGGGGAGCACGACAACGACACGTCGGAGGGCGGGGATCGCAGCGTGGAGATTCCCCTCCCCCGGCACGGGGGAGGGTGGCGAGCCTCAAGCGAGCCGGGTGGGGGCCCCGGCGGACGCCAGCGCGAGCCCCACGTGAGGGATGTCGGCCCGAAGGGGCGAGACCCCAACAGTAGTATCGTTGGGGGCTCGACTCCGTTACGCACGGTCGTATCGTGCGTTACGGAGCCGCAGCCCGACCCGAGCGGCAGCGAGGGGCACGCCCGAACCCGCCGTCTGAAAGCGGTTCGATCAGTGGAAGTCGTGGGAGCGGAACGCGATGCTGCGCGGCAGCTCCCGGAACCGCCGCCCCACCACGTTCATCACCGCCCCGTCCCGCTCGAACCGGCCCTCCACCACCAGGAACTGCGAGAACTTCACCGTCTCCCGGTTCTCCTCGTAGACCTTTGCGGGGACGATCACGTTGATGAACCCGCCCTCGTCCTCCAGCAGCACGAACACGGTGCCCTTGGACGTGGAAGGGTGCTGACGGGCGACCACCAGCCCCGAGACGATCACCTTCTCGCCCTTCTTCAAATCCGGCAGGTCCGTGCTGGACAGGATGCCCGCCGCGCGCAGCCGGGGCCGCACGTGCTCCATGGGGTGCCCGTGCGTGCAGATGCCGGTGGCCAGGTAGTCCAGGAAGATCAGCTCCGGCCCGGCAAGCTCCAGCGGGTCGAAGGGGAGCCGGTGCGCCGGGGCGAGCGGGAGCACGTCCCCCGCGGCCCGCAGCGCCTCCCAGGCGGCGCGGCGGCGGCCCGGCTCGAACCCCTCGAACGCCCCCGCCCGCGCCAGGTGCAGCGCCTCCGCGCGCCCCAGCCCGGCGCGCCTCACCACGTCCTCGGTCGAGGCGAACGGCCGCTCCGCGTGCGCCGCGGCAAGCGCCTCCAGCGTGCGTGCCCCCGTCCCCCGCACGTGCTTCCAGCCGATGCGGACCGCGGGCCGCTCCGGGTCCGCCGTCTCCTCCAGGGTGCACTCGCGCGCCCCCCGCTTCAGGCAGGGGCCGCGCACCTCCACCCCGGAGCGGCGGGCGTCGTGGACCAGCGTGGCGGGCGCGTAGAAGCCCATGGGCCAGGCGTTCAGCAGCCCCATGAGGAATTCGGCGGGGTGGTGCGCCTTGAGGTACGCCGTGGCGTAGGCGATCAGCGCGAAGCTCCAGGCGTGCGACTCGGGGAAGCCGTAGTTGCCGAACCCCTTCATCTGCCGGACCACGCGGTCGGCCAGCTCCTGCGGCAGGCCGTTGGAGCCCAGGCGCACGCGCAGCTTCTCCAGCGCCGCCTCCAGCTTCGCCTGCTTGCGGGCGTGCCCCATGGTGCGGCGCAGCTCGTCGGCCTCGGCGGCGGTGTAGCCCCCCAGCGCCATGGCGATGGACATGGCCTGCTCCTGGAAGATGGGGATGCCGCAGGTGCGCTCCAGCACCGGGGCCAGCGCCGGGTGGTCGTGCTCCCACTTCTCCAGGCCGCGGCGGCGGCGGGTGTACGGGCCCACGAAGTCGCCCTGGATGGGCCCGGGGCGGATCAGCGCCACCTGCACCACCAGGTCGTACAGCCGCTCGGGCCGGGTCTGGAGGATGGACTGGATCTGCGCGCGGCTCTCGATCTGGAAGGTGCCCAGGGTGTCGCCGCGGGAGATCATCTCGAACGTCTCCGGGTCGTCCTGCGGCAGGGCGTACAGGTCCAGCTTCCGCCCGGTGCGCGCCTCGATGGCGTCGAAGGCGATGCGCGTGGCGGTGAGCCCGCCCAGCCCCAGGAAGTCGAACTTGGGTACGCCCACGGCGTCCAGGTCGTCCTTGTCGAACTGGAGGATGGTGCGCCCCATGGTGGTCTCCTCCGTGGGGATGTACTCCCCCAGGGGACGCGCGGACAGGACGAAGCCTCCGGGGTGGGTGGAGCGCATGCGGGGGACGCCCTCCAGCGCGCGCATGGCCGCGAGCAGGGCACGGCCGCGCGCGTCGCCGGTCTCCAGCCCGTGCGCCCTGCCCAGCTCGCTCTCCACGGCGTCGGCGCCGTCGGCGGGGCCCAGGTGCTTGACGCGCTTGGAGATGGAGAACGCCAGCTCGGCGGGGTAGCCCAGGGCGCGCATGGCGTCCTGGAGGGCGCTGGGGGCGTGGTAGACCTGGGTGACGGCGGTGATGGCGGCGTGGTCGCGGCTGTAGCGGTCGTAGACGTAGCTGAGCACCTCCTCGCGGCGGTGCATCTCGAAGTCCACGTCGATGTCGGGGGCCTCGGTGAGCCCGTCGGTGCGCGCCTCGGACAGGAAGCGCTCGAAGAGCAGGTTGTGCTTCACCGGGTCCACCGCGGTGATCCCGAGGCAGAAGGTCACCACGGAGTTTGCCGCGCTCCCCCGCCCCTGGCAGAGGATGCCGCGCCCCCGCGCGAACCTCACCGCCTGCCACATCACCAGGAAGAAGCCGGCGAAGCCCAGCTTGCGGATGACCGCCAGCTCGTGCTCGACCTGCGCGCGCTGCCGGTCGCCCACGGCGCCGGCCCAGCGCTCCGCGGCGCCCTCGTACACCAGCTCGCGCAGGTACGAGTCGGCGTCGTGGCCGGGGGGGACGGGGTAGTCGGGGAGCGGCGGGCGCAGCCAGCGCAGCTCGAAGGCGCACTCCGCGGCGATGCGGGCGCTCTCCTCCACACCCGCTTCCCTCCCCCGCCAGAGCGCGGCCATCTCCTCCGGCGCCTTGAGCCGCCACTCGCCGTTGGGGAGGAGGAGCCCGCGCCGGGAGGCCTCGTCCACGGCGACGCCGGCCCGCAGCGCGGTCTGGAGGTCGTGCACCAGCCGCCCGGGCGCGTCCAGGTAGCGCGGCTCGCCGGTGGCCACCCAGGGCACGTCGCAGCGCCCGGCCAGCTCGGTCAGCCCCTCGGCGAGCGCAGCCTCCGCCCCGGAGACGTGGTGCAGCTGCGCCTCCACCGCCACGTTCCCCCCGAACGCCTCGCGCCAGCGGGCCAGCAGCCGCGCCGCCTCCAGCCTCTTCCCGGCGCGCAGCATCCCCGCCAGCTCGCCCGAGGCGGGGCCGGTGAGCAGGTGCAGGCCGCCGGCGCGCTCCAGCACCTCGGCCCAGCGCAGCCCGGGCTTGCCGCGGGCGCTCCCCCGCCGCCCGCGCGTGACCAGCGCGGCCAGGTTGCGGTACCCGGCCTCGTCGCGCGCCAGCAGCGCCAGCGGGTGGCCGCCCACGCGCAGCTCGGCGCCGACGATCGGCCGGACGCCCTGCTCCTTGGCCTCCTGCGCGAAGCGGACGATGCCGCCCAGGTCCGCCGCGTCGGTGAGCGCCAGCGCGCCGTAGCCCAGCTCCGCCGCCCGCTGCACCAGCGCCTCCGGGGTGAGCACGCCGTCCCCGAAGGAGAACGCGGTCCTGCCCCGCAGCTCGACGTAGCGCTCCATCAGAGGCACCCCGCCGGATCATAGAGCGCTGGCGCGCCGCAGGCGCCTTTATGTATCTTGCGGGGATGAAGCCACTGCGGATCTACACGGACACATCGGTGATCGGGGGCTGCTTCGACGCCGAGTTCGCCCCCTGGTCCAACGGACTCTTCAAGAACTTCGGGCTGGGGACCTACAGGCCTGTGGTCTCGGCGATGGTGACCGCGGAGATCGAGGATGCCCCGGAGCGGGTGCGCGAGAAATTCGCGGAACTGCTGGCGCTCGGAGCGGAAATCCTCGAAATGGATGAATCCGTGCTGCGGCTGGCGGACGTGTACCAGCAACGCCGGATCCTCACGCCCAAGTTCTACGACGACGGCGTGCACATTGCGCTGGCGACCGTCGCCCAGGTGGACCTGCTGGTCAGCTGGAACTTCCGGCACATCGTGCACTACGACAAGATTCGGCTTTTCAGCGCCGTGAACCTGGAGCTCGGTTACAAGCCCCTTGAAATCTACTCGCCTCGCGAGGTGGCCCATTATGGAGAAGAAGGAATTTGATGCGGTCGAGATGACCCGCCGCATCCGGGATCATCACTACGAGCTGCTGAAAGACGCATCTCCCCAGGAGCGCATCCGCTTCATCCGCGAGAAGGCGTTGCGCATGCACGAGTACGTGGCCCGCCGGCTCAAGGACGAATCCTCCCCCGCCGAAGAAGCCCGCGAAGCGGGTGGGGACGCCACCTGACTCCACCTGACCCGCTGAGAGTATTCGGCACTTCACGGCTTGGTTCTTTGATACCGGAGATCAGGTCCCCGTACGAGGTGGTTCTCCATGAATAGTGAAAAGCCGTTCGACGCCGTGCAGACCATGCGGCAGATCCGTGAGGAATTGAGCCGCGAGCTGGACGGCAAGACGTTCGAGCAGCAGAAGCGGTACATCCGCGAGCGCGTGAGGACCCCGTACGCTCCGGAAGCGCAGGAGCCTTCCGGGTCGGACGAGCCGACCGGAAGCTGATCCCTGCGCTCACCGGCGTCCGTCACATCCCGCTGCCGAAGAAGCCGGACAGGCGCAGGGGAGGGGGGCGCCGGACCGGCCGTGATGCGGGAGCACCCGGCGTCCTTGTCTCCCCGTCGCCCTCCGCGAAGCCGTCGAGCCTTTCCGCCACCTCCTGCTCCAGTCGGGCCTTTTCGAGCTGTCTTTCCAGAAAGGTCGAGAAACCGTCCGAGACCGTATGCACCATCGGTAGATCCTCCCGAAGCCGAGCCGTCGGCCAAGCAAAATGATCCGGCGGGGCGGGGCGATGCGCTCCCGCCCGTGAAGTCGAGATCGAAGTCCCTCAGTCCCACCAACCGTGGATGTACCAGGCGTCTTCCGCGTCGCGGAAGAGCCACACCAGCGCACCCGCTTCCGTAACGCAGCGGAAGTACTCCCGCGCCCACCCCTCCTCCCACGCCCCGCCCGCGATCCGCTCCGGCCCCGCCGCCGCGAGCAGCGCCCGCCACTCGCGCCCGCGCGCCAGGTCGCAGTACTGCACCGGCACCGCGTGGTCGCGGCGCGGGCGGACGCGCACCGCCACCCGCCGCGGCTCCGGGAGGAGCTGGAGGGTGAGCGAGGGCGCGGCGGCGACGTCCAGCGGGGCCGCGCCGCGCTCCGCGGCCTCCTCCGGTCCGCGGGCGCGCCAGGAGGTGCGGCGCTCGGGGAGGGGGTGGCCGCCGGTCTCCGGCTCCACGAACAGCGGGCCCTGCTCGTCCACCAGCCGGGAGACGGCCTCCTCCACCGGCCCCGCCGTGGCGAAGCCGCGGTCGAACAGGTCGCCCTGGGTGGCGGAGGCGGGCTCGGCGCCCTCCACCTCCAGCGCCACGCCCACCACCCCGTCGGGGAGGAGCAGGCGGTCCAGCACGCCGCGGATGCGGCGCAGCCACAGGTCGCGCTCGGCGGTGGGGCGCGCGGCGCGCACCCGCTCCCGCAGCGTCCCCCCGCCGGAGAGGGCGAGCACCAGCGTGATCTCGCGGGCGCGCTCCCCCCGCTCCGCCAGCGCGGCGCAGACCGGGCCCAGCAGGGCGTTGGCGGTGAAGGCCAGCCGCCCCGCGTCGCGCACCTCGTACTCCACGAAGTCCATGGAGGCGTGCGGGCGCTCCGGGGGGATGGGGCGGAAGAGGCGGCGCGGGTCGTCGGCGCGGGCCAGGCGCCAGAGCGCCGCCCCCGCCGCGCCGAACCTGACCTCCACCGACTCGCGCGCCAGCGACGCCATCTCGCCGCAGGTGCGCACCCCCACGCCGTCCAGCAGCGCGCGCAGCCGCGGCTCGGGCGAGAGCAGCTCCAGGGGGAGCGGCGCAAGCGAGGCGCGCTCCCGCCCCGGCTCCACGAAGGTCACGGGGGCGCTGCCGGAGCGCGCCGCCGCCTCCGCCGCCACGGGAACGACCGCCACCCCGGCGCGCACCTCGCGGGTGCGCCACTCCGCCCGCTCCAGCAGCGCCCAGGCGAGGCGCGGGGCCGGGAGGCCGCGCGCGTCGGCCCAGACCACGCCGCGCGCCTCCACCGCCACCCGCGGCACCTCCGCCAGCAGCGCGGCCGCCACGTCAGCGAGCGGCGCCCCGGCGGTCGCCCAGCGCGGGCTCCAGAGACAGACGTAGGTCATGCGCCGCCACCGGCAGGGAGAACTCCGCTTCCTTGCTCCATCCCAGCGCCTCCACGTGTGCGCGCACCGTGACCGAGTCCACCTCCGCCGGCTCCCCGAACGGGTCCAGCCGCCAGCGGTAGGCGTCCGGGCGGATGCGCGAGACCAGGCGGACGCCCGCCATGAACCCGCCCGGGTCCAGCAGCACCAGCGTCGCGCCCCCCTCCTTGGCCGCGCGGGACAGGCGGACGCGCTCGGTGTCCGCGGCGCGCGCGCCGGCCACCACCACCAGCGCGAACCCGCCGGAGCGCGCCAGCTCCTCGGCGCACGCCAGCGCCTCGCGCGCCCCCGCGGGGCGGAAGAGCGCGGCCTCGCCGCGCCACCCGTCGCCGCA
>JBFMFL010000365.1:0-6431 GCA_040752145.1 Gemmatimonadota bacterium | reverse complement strand
CGACCGGCCTGCGTGGTGAAGATACGGTCGCGCTCGCCACCGAGTTGACGGGAGCGATGAGGGTGCGGCGGGACGAAGCCCCACTTGGTCCCGCCTGCACCCGAGTCCGAATCGCAGTCTAGTTGCCGGACCCGTTGAACCCAGGCCCTCTCTCCGCGCCCAACGTGGATGTCGAGTCCGACGGGGCGGAGTTCCCCGAGCCGCTCCATCCGGTCCCGTCCAGCGACGGCTTGGCATCAGGCTGAACGGTTGCCGTGGGTTCGGCGGTGCAGGCGGCGGCGAAGGCAAGGAACAGCGCGGCGAGGAGGATGCGAGTGGTGCGCATGGTGAACGACTCCTGATCAGGAGATGTGTGCTGCGGGCGCGGGCGGATCCCGCCATCCCATCTCCAAGGTAAACCGACGCCTACGATTGAGATAGCACCCGAAAGCGTACAACATGTACGTCCATATGTAGACGGAGTTTACAAACGCGGGCGCGCCGAATACCGGCTCCGGGTCAACCCCGGCGGGCTTCCGGGCCGATACTCCATCGTCGTCCCCCACCGGCGAAGTCCCCCGCAGCCCGGCCCGCCCGTTGCCCGAGTTCAGCGACTACATCGTGTTCGTGGACGAGAGCGGAGACCACGGCATGACGACCATCGATCCCAACTACCCGATGTTCGTCCTCGCCTTCCCGCCCAGTCAAGTACACACTTCTGATCTTGTTTCTGCCGTATCGTGACCGCTCCTGTTCCGCTCTAGCTTGCAAGCCGGAGCACAGCAGCCCATACTCCACGCATCCCCCTCCAGGCAGGCCCGCGGGGCGCCTGGCAAGCCTCTTGCTTGTTGTTAACATTTAGCTTAACTTCAAGCTCCCGCGTACCGCGACCGGGATAAACTGAGTGGCGCGAGATGCTGAATTCACGGGGCGGTTTCACACAATCCGGTGCTTGGAACTCGCGGACGGCTCGTGCCCGGTCGGCGAGTTCCTCGACGGGCTTCCCGATGCGGACCGCAAGAAGCTGGACGTACAGTTTGAGCGGCTGGGAGAGCATGGCAAGATCACGAACCCTGAGAAGTTCCGGAAGCTCACTGACTCGGAAGGCATTTTCGAGTTCAAGAGCTTCCAGATCCGCATTTTGTGTTTCTTCGCCCGCGACAAGACGGTGTTTCTTGCGCATGCGATTCACAAGAAGAAGGACAAGCACTCTGCCGCAGACATTGGATTAGCGGAGGAGCGTCGGCGTTGGTTCTTATCTCACACAGGGGGCGGACGATGAGCAAGACTTGGATTGAGCGCCAGACGGGTACCACTGAGGCGCGCCGCCTGTACGAGCAGGAGCGTATGATCTTGTGGGCGACGGACAAGATCGCGGAGGCGATGGAGGAGGCCGGGATTTCCAGGTCGGAACTCGCGGAGCTGCTGGGGACCAGCCGCGCCAATATCACGAACCTGCTGAGTGGTGGCCGGAATATGACCCTGCGGACCCTCGCGGATGTGGCGTGCGTCTTGGGGCAGCGGGTCGAGGTTGTGTTTGAGCCGCTCCGCCAGGGTGAGTACATCAGCGCGCCGGTTCGACTCTCGCGTCCGCTTCGGCCCCGTGCCGTGGAATGTGTTGCTTCCCGGTCGCCCGCTCAGGGCGATGCGACTCCGGCGACCATTGAAGACCGCGAGACCCTGGCCGCATGACTGTAACGAACATCTCGCGTGCGGGGCTTATCGCCCGCCAGGTGGAGTTGGAACTTGTTACCCTCCACAACGCGAATGTGACCTCTAGCGTTGACGCGCTCGATACACCTGCCGAACTCGCACTTCGGCAGGAGTATCGAGCGTGGTATGAGCGGCGCCAGAAGAATCCGGAGCACCTGTTTGTGTACGTGGATTTCCGTTTCGCGGCCAGTGATGCAGCGGGAGAAGAGCCGTCGAATGGGGCGCTGGACCTGTCCGCGACGTACCTGCTCGCCTATAGGCTGGTTAACCCGGATGAGCAACCCGAGGACGCGTTGCAGTTCTTCGCGGAACTGAATGGGGTCTATAACGCGTGGCCCTACTGGCGTGAACTTGTGCAAACCGTTAGCGGTAGGGTTGGGCTCTCTGCCATCGTCGTTCCCGTGTTTCGTCCGCCGTCCAAGCCGGTTGAGGAGAAGCCTGCGGACGAACCGGCAACTCCGCCTGCCAAGAAGGCTCGCAAGACGATCAGTAGGCGGAAGCAGCTTTAGCGTGATCCTGGTTGCAAATTGCATCCAGGCGAGAGCCCCGGCCAGTCTTGGCCGGGGCTCTCGCCTGTTCCCCTGCCTACCCTCTGTTATACAGAATGAGACAGCCTCGAAGTTGCCGGGGTTGTCATACTTGTGGGCCTGGCGTCCGGTACACACTTGGCCGGGCAGAACGCTATGAGGAGGAGCTTGCCGTTCGAGGCGCTGCTCGTGGAGAAGAAGTGCAACTCCCCCGGCCTGCAGCTGGCGGATCTGGTCGCCCGGCCGGTCGGCCGCAAGATCCTGGACCCGGACCAGCCGAACCGGGCGTTCGACATCCTGGCCCCCAAGTTCAGGAGAAGTCCCGCGGGAGAGGTGCGGGGATGGGGGCTGAAGGTGTTCCCCTGAAAAGCGAAAGGCCCCGGTGTTCACCGAGGCCAGACGCCGACCGGGTATTCCCAGTCCATTTATGTGCAGCTCAATCTACACGGCGCCGCGGGAAAGGCAACCCCCGCGCCTTGCGAACGGCACAGGATTTTCACTTATTTCACTTACGCGGCAGTCTACGCACTCATCGCTGGAGAAGCGAACGATGGGAAATGCAGCGAGCATGCCGGAGGTTTTCGAGCCCTCCGCGGAAGAGATAAAGGCGGCACGGGAGGCAGTCGAACTGCTCTCGCGGTGCGGTGCGGACCTGGAGATCGGAGTCTCCCTGTTCGAGGGCAAATCCCACCGGCCCGTGAAGGAGGTGCTCAGCTCCGATGCGTCCCGGTTCCTGCTGGCGCTTCTGCGCCAGGTTGCCCGGGGGCACCGCATCGGGCTCTTCGACCTGGAGGAGGAACTGACGACCACGGAAGCGGCCGCTCTCCTGAGTGTGTCGAGACCCACGCTGGTGAGCCTCCTCAAAGAGGGGAGGATTGCACACCGGATGGTTGGCTCGCATCGCCGGGTCAGCCGCGCCTCCCTGCTCGCCTTCAGGGAGAGCCGGGACGCCGGTCCGGGGCCTGAACGGAACAGAGCCGAACGGATGGCCGAGGTCAGCGGCTTCCTGGCAGAGTGGAGCGAGGCAGAAGAGCGACCGAGTTCGTGATCACCCTCCCGTGGGGCATCGTGCTGGATGCCGACGTTCTTCTTCGATATGGTCCACGCGACCTACTCCTGTACCTGGCGGCTGGCGGTGTGGTGGACGTGATCTGGTCGGAGGAGATCCTCGCGGAAGTGTGTAGAGGAACTTTCCCGGAGGGGCAGCGCGGTTCGCACCGTTGAAGGCGAATCTGTCGACACACTTCCCCACCGCGACGAAGGCCGGCTTTCAGCACCGCATCGCACGGCTCCAGGACACGGACGAGAAGGACCGCCACGTGATGGCCCTCGCGGTCGAGTACGAGGCCGACATCGTGAGCTTCAACGTCAGGCATTATGGCGCCGGCGATGCAAGGGCGGGTGGAATCCGGGTCTACGATCCGGACGACGCCCTGGCGGAGCTGGCTCTGCTCGATGCGGAAGCGGTTCTGGACGCGGCACGTATCTCGTTCGGGCGAATGCGGAACCCCGCCCCTGACTGGGACCAGTACCTCGACCGCCTGACCCGGGACGGCCTCCCTCGATTTGCCGCCTGGCTCCGGAACCACGGACTGCCCTGAGTCTCTGCCACTCTCGCACCCTGGAGTTCGTCCACCGCTACCCCCCGGCACGGCGGTTGCGGCCCGTCCCATCCTTCGCGGAAGGGTGGGACGGAGCTTATACGGAGGAGCGAGAGAGAGACATGAAGATCGAGTTGAAGCCCATCGAGGAGCAGGTCGTCGTCGTCACCGGCGCCTCCAGCGGGATCGGGCTGGCGACGGCGCGGCTGGCCTCGGAGCGCGGCGCGCGCGTGGTGCTCGCCTCGCGCGACAAGGCCGACCTGAAGAAGGCCGTGCGCGAGATCCAGAAGGGCGGCGGGGAGGCCACCTACGCCGTGGCCGACGTGGCGGACTACGGGCAGCTCCGCGCCGTGGCCGAGCTGGCCGTGCGCGAGTTCGGCGGGCTGGACACCTGGGTCAACAACGCCGGCGTGTCCGTGTACGGGCGCGTGGAGGAGGTGGAGCTGGAGGACGCGCGGCGCCTGTTCGACACCAACTACTGGGGGATGGTTCACGGCTCGCTGATCGCCGCCGAGTACCTGCGGCCGCACGGCGGGGCCATCATCAACATCGGGAGCATCGTCTCCGACCGCAGCGTGCCGCTGCAGGGGCACTACTCCGCCAGCAAGCACGCGGTGAAGGGGTTCACCGACGCGCTGCGGATGGAGCTGGAGGAGGAGGGCGCGCCCATCTCCGTGACGCTGGTGAAGCCGGGCTCCATCGACACCCAGTTCACCGCCCACGCCAAGAGCGTGATGGACGCCGAGCCCACGCTGCCGCCGCCCGTGTACTCGCCGCGGGTGGTGGCGAAGACCATCCTGCGCTGCGCCGAGCGGCCGGTGCGCGACATCACCGTGGGCGGCGGCGGGCGGATGATCTCCGGGCTGGGGCGCGTGAGCTCGCGCTTCACCGACAGGTACATGGAGGCCAGCCTGTTCGACCAGCAGAAGCGCGACGAGCCGGCCCCGGAGAGGCGCCGCGACACCCTGCACAAGCCGTTGCGGGGCGACGTGTCCGAGCGCGGCGACTACCCCGGCCACGTGGCGCGCACCAGCGTGTACACCGGGGCGCGGCTGCACCCCATCCGCACCGCGCTGGCGGTGGCGGCCCTGGGCGCGGGCGTGGCGATGGCGCTGCGCGGCGAGGGGCTGGGGAGCGGCTTCGGCGAGGGCTCCGGCGACTGGACCGCGAAGGACTGACGCAGGGAAGATGCGCCGGCGCAACGGCTAACCTGTTGCGCCGGTGCGACAAGCGTGGCGCCCGCCCGGGTCCTCCCCGGCCGCGGGCGCCGCATGTTTACAGGCCGTGCGGCGCCGCCCGGCGCTGGTACGCTTCGTGATGCACCCCGCCCGGATGCCCCCGCCCGCCGGCGCCGTGCCCATCCGGCCCCGCGCGGCGGACCCGTTCCCGCTTCCACGAGTTCATGAGCCACACCCGGCCGGCGACCGCCCCGCCCCACCGGCAGCCTGCTGCCGCCGCCCTGCCGCGCGCGCGGGCGCGGCGCGCGTCCGCGCGCACCCCGCAGCCGGGCCACCCATGAGCCGGAGCCACCGGACGAGCCGGGCGCTCCGGCCCGAGGACGCCGTGCGCCTGCGCCGCCTGGCGCGGCGCTACGAGGTGCTGCGGGAGCTGGGGCGCGGGGGGATGGGGACCGTGTACCTGGCGCGCGACCGCGAGCTGGGGCGCGAGGTGGCCGTCAAGGTGATCCACGCGCAGCACGCCGGCGACGCCGAGACCGTCTCGCGCATGGAACGCGAGGCGCGCACCGTGGCGCGGCTGGACCACTCCGGCATCGTCACGCTGTACGAGTCGCGGCACCTGGCGGACGGGAGCCTCGCCCTGGTGATGCAGTACGTGCCGGGGACCACGCTGCGCGAGGCGATGCGCCGCGACGGGCCGTTCGACTTCGACCGGGCGGCGGGCGTGCTCCGCGACCTGGCGGAGGCGCTTGCGTACGCGCACGGCCGGCGCATCGTCCACCGCGACGTCAAGCCCGGCAACGTGTACCTGCACGAGGAGACCGGGCGGGCGCTGCTGGCAGACTTCGGGATCGCGCGCTGGGCGGACGCCGAGGATCTGACGCTGGAGGGGACGGCGCTGGGCACCCCCACCTACATGTCGCCCGAGCAGATCGACGGGGGCGCGGTGGACGGCCGCAGCGACCTGTACAGCCTGGGGCTGGTGGGCTACGAGATGCTCACCGGGCGGCGGCCGTGGGAGGGGGCGACGCTCTACGCCACCATCTACAACCACAAGAACGTCGCCATCCCGCCGCTGGAGGAGATGCGGCCGGGCGTTCCGCCGCGCCTCGCCTACGCGGTGGAGGGCGCCCTCCGCAAGGACCCCGGCGACCGCTGGGACGGCGCGGACGACATGCTGGCGTACCTGTCCGGGATGTCCGTCGCCCGCGTTCCCGCGCCCGTCGCCCCGCCGGCACCGGCCCCCTCCGCGCCCCTGGCGGACGAGTGGAACCCCACCATCCGCTACCAGCGCGCCGACGTGGACGCCCTCGCGGCCGCCGCCCCGGCGCGCGACCCCGGGCCCGCTCCGGCTCCGCTCCACGACGCTGCCCCCGCCGCCGATCCGGTCCCGGCCCCGGCTCCCGTCACCGTCTTCCCCGCCCCGCGCGAGT
>JBFMFL010000364.1:0-6478 GCA_040752145.1 Gemmatimonadota bacterium | reverse complement strand
GGCCCGGGAATGATTCCCGGGCCGGTCCGCGGTCTTTGGGTGGGTGTGAGAGTGGGATCAGCGGTCCATGCCGCCCGTGGTCTGGCGGGCGCCGAAGCCGGGGACGGCCTTGCCGAAAGCTCCCTGGAGCGCAGGCGCGGCGAGGCCGGACCCGCGGTCCGGCGGGGTCACCAGGCGGTCCAGGAGCGGGCGCTCACCCTCCGGGAGGGCGCCGAGAACGCCGTCCCGCTGCACCTGGGTCAGGTTGGACCAGCGGATCTGGAGCGCTTCCGGCGAGCGGTTGGGCGCGTCGGCCGGGGGCAGGCGGTCGAGCATCGCCGAGAGGTCCTGCTTCCGGTCCAGCAGCTCCACGCCCCGGGTTCCGAGGGCGACCCGGACCTCGGCGAGGGTAGGCTCCCGGTACCGCTCCACCGCGGTGCGGGATTCCGCCGCTTCACGGTTCCGGCTCTCGACCTGCTCCTGGAGTCGGGCGGGGTCGTTCGCCTCCCGGGCCCGGTCGAGGGTGTCCAGGGTCCGGAGGTAACGGTCGACGACCTGGCGCGTGCCCGGGTCGGCCGGGCGCGGCGGGAAGGCCGTGGCGAGGGCGGCCACCTCCGCCTGCCGCCCGGCGGGGTCCGCGGCGTCGATGCGCAGGCGGACGTCGGCGCCGCACCGGGCGTCCAGCGCGGCGCGGGCCTGGTGGACTGCGGCGTCGGCCCGGCGAGCGGCGGACGCCGGTTCCGCCGGGGTCCGCCCTGCCGCGTCCAGCGCCGCGACGTAGGCGGTGGCCGCGCGGACCTCCGGGCTGGTGGTCGGAACGGCGAGGGCCGCGGCTGCTGCGGCTCCCCGCTCCGCGGGCCGGGCGGACTGGACGGCGCGCAGGACGTCGTCGCCGGCGGTGCCGGAAACGGCCGAGGACGCGGTGGCCACCTGCCGCTCCGCCCGCTCGACGACGCTCGCGTAGTGGGCGCGCATGTGGCTCTCGGCCTCCGCGCTCACCGGCTCGACGAGGGTGGGCGCGGCGGGCAGGCCGGCCGTCTCCGCGGCGCGGCGGATCTCCGCGTCCAGGGTGATGCGGGCCTCGGCGTACCGTTCGGCCGCGGCGCGGACGACGCCGGCGACACGCTCCTCCGGCGTGAGGTGGACGACGGCGTCTCGGCCGCGGTCGCGGGTCTGGATGCCCGGCACCTCCCCCGCCACGAGGGAGCTGTGGCCGTCCAGCGCGTGGGGGTCCGTCCGGAGGGAGCGGGCCATGGCCAGCGCCTCCTCGGGGGCGGCCCGGTCGAGCGCGGCGCGCACCGCCGCCGGGTCGAGGAAGGTGGTGGCCAGCTCGCGGTCCAGCTCCGCGGCGGCCCCGCGCTCGCCGTGGAGGGCGGTGTCGGCGCGGTCCAGGGCGGCGAGGGACGCGCTGAGGTCCTGGATCCCGGGGACGTGGCGCCCGTCGCTCTCGTAGCCGCGCTCGAGGCGAGCGACACGCTGCTCCACCGCGGTGCGTGCGATCGTCGGCCGCGCGTCGGCGACGAAGGCCTGGACCTGGTCGTCGCGCTCGGCGGGCGAGACGGGCAGGGGGCTGCGAGGGGCGGACTCCAGGCGGTAGTCCTCCATCGCCTGGCGGACCTCGGCGGCGTGGGCGGCCTCCGCGGGAGACAGGGGGACGGCGCGGACGGCCTCCTCGACGAGCAGCCGTTCCGCGGGGTCGAGGCGCGCCGGGGCGGTGTCCAGATCGGGGCGGAGCGCTTCGATCGCGGCGTCGCGGGCCTCCAGGCGGTCGAGCGCCGGATGCGGAGCGGCGGCGTACGCGACGCGGATCCGCTCGATGGCTTCCTGGTCGAGGGTCGCGCTGCGCCGGGCTTCCGCGACGTGCTTCTCGGTGCGGACCGGATCGAGGCCCGCCCTGGCGGCCTGCTCGGCCGCGATGGCGGCGGCGGCGGCGGCGACCCGCTCGCGCTCGGCGGCGATCACGGGCGCGGCCGCCTTGCGGAGCACCTCCTGGCGTTCCCGGGTCAGCCTCTCGCTCCGCGCGATCTGGGTCGCGGGGGTGATCCGCGAGGCGGGGTCGGGGTCCTCGGGGTCGGCGGGTCCGGCTGTCCTCCAGTCGGTGATGAGGCTGGCGCGGGGATTGAGCGGGTACTCCCGGTCGAAGTCGGGGAGCTCGATGCGCTTCGCCTCGGCGAGCCACGCCTCCAGGCGCTGCTGGTGGAGGGGCAGCCGGCCGGCCTCCGCCGGGGAGACGGTCTCGTCCTGGCCGGAGTGCCAGACGCGCGTGCTGTCGGTACGGATGGGGCGCCCCCGCGGCGAGAGGGACAGCGTGGCCTCGCCGTCGGAGCCCACCTCGATCATCCCGGTGTGCCGGCGGCGCTCGTAGGGAGCGAACGGATTCCCCGCGCGCGGATCCCACTCGATCCTGACGCCGGCGTGCCTGATGTTGGTGTGGAGGTCGGGGTTCAGGCCGAGCTCCTCGGCCGCGATCCTGACCACGGCGTCCCCGTGGCAGGGAACCACGCGCCCGGGCTGCTTGCAGCTGCAGCCGACGCGGACACTGCCCAGGGTGGCGGCCGTCTCGTAGATGTCCTCCATGGCGTTGCGCATGTCCTCGCGCTCATAATCGCGCAGGACGCGCCCGTTCCAGGTCGCGCGCTGCACGCGGGGATCGAGCGCGGCGCGCAGCTCGGCCTCGTAGAGGGTCACCGTCTCGCCGGCCTCCCAGACGCCGCCGCCCGGCTTCGGGGAGCCCACCTTGCGGGGGTTGGCGAGAGGGCTGGGCGCGAGCGAGGGCATGCTGGGAATGCCGCGGCCGATGTAGATCACCCGATCGGGATCGGGCGCGTCGTACATGTTGACGACGGTGAGCGTGGCGGTGCGGGACGGCTGGTGGACGTGGAGCTCGCCGACCCGGGGATCGGCGGCCGCCATCAGCAGCCGGGTGGCGTCGGCGCGGAGCCCGTGGTGCGGGATCTCGTTCACGCGGGCGAGGACGAGCCGGAAGTTCCGCGCCTGGGCGAGGTTCCATTCGCCGTCCATGTGGAGCGCCTCGACGTACTCCCACTTCTGCGCCATGCAGGGCGCGCCGCCCACCGTCGCGCGGTCGATCGCGGCCGGGAACGCGAGGGTGTGCTCGGCCGCCCGGACGGCGCCCTCCGGGTCCGGGTGGGCGAACTCGGGATCGGCGAGGCCGCGGCGGCTCCCCTGGGGGGCGGGGACGGCCTGGGTGTAGTCGGAGAGCCGGCGCGCGCCTTCCCGGTCGCCCTGGTAGCTCTCCTCCGGCAGCTCCTGCGAGCCGGGGCGGACGTCCACGCGCGAGAAGGGGCGGAGGGACGCCGCGAGGTCCATCGGCGCGCGCGGCGTCCACGGGTTGGAGCGGTCGGCGACGTCGGCGGCGGTTTCCCGCCCCGATCTTCGCCGGGCGTCGCGGGCCAGCGCGTTCACCTCGGCGCCCAGGCGCTCCATCGCGCTGGCGGCGAGGCGGCCGAAGTCCGGGTCGCCACGGAGGGACAGGTGGTCCGAGCGGCGGACGGACAGCTTCAGCAGGCGGGAGAAGTCCTGTGGGGCGAAGCGGCTGTTGACCTCCTGGCACTCCTTGCACACCGCGTAGTGCGCCATGCTGGTGAGCTGGTTGCCCTGGTCGTCGAAGCCGAAGCGGGTCTTGTCGGCGGTGCTGCCGCAGCAGGGGCGGTACAGGAAGCCCTGCCCGAGCGCCGCGTTCTTGGGAGGCGCGGGGTTGGCGACGCGCACGCGGGCGGACCGGGAGAACTCCCGGCCGCTTCCGCGGCTGACGCCGGTGAGGTTGTCCCTGATCCGGTCCGGCGAGCGGAAGGGGAGCGGCAGCGACGCGGCCCGGTGTGCGGGCTCCACGGCGAAGCGCTCGGCGGCCTGTGCCTTCGCGCGGGAGATCGCGGCGATCTCCCGCGCCTGCGCGGCGTAGGCGCGGTCGGTGAAGACCGGACGCCCCGCTTCGCGAAGGCGCGCCTCCATGGCGTCCAGGGCCTTCCGCGCGTCGTCGAGCATCTCGTCGAGCCGCGCGGCGGGCAGGGTGGTGAGGTCGACGGGCGGGGCGCTTGGCGCGCGCGCCGGCGGAGCAGCGGTACGAGGCATGGGGGTTCTCCCGGGAGGAGGATGGTGCCGCGGCCGGAGGCCGGGCGGCGGGTGGGGTCGATCCCCACCACGCGGTGCAGGACGGGGGGCGGCAGGGGGCACACGGCGCGCGGGCGACTCCGGACCGATTCGCCGGGCCCCCTCCCGCAGCGGGGTCCGGTCAGCCGGGCGCCGCGATCCGGGGGATCGAGGCGGGGTCGAGCGCGATGCGCTGGCGCAGCTCCGGGCTGGCGCCGACCAGGGTGGCGGGCTCTTCGCGAAGCCAGCGAGTCACGCCTGCGACGGCCTGGTACCAGTCCAGGCGGGCGAAGAGGAGCGCCACCAGCTCCAGGGCGCCCGGGAGCTGGGCAGGCGTCGCGGCCTGCTGGAGGAGCGCGGCGATGCGTCCGGGGACGGCGACCGTGCGGGCGCCCTCCGCGAGGGCGACGTCCACGGCCACGTCGGGTGTGGGTGCCGCCGGAGCGGCCGGGTCGGGGGGAATGGCGTTGCTCATGGGTGCCGGGTGTGGGTCAGAGTCCGGGTCCTTCGGAGAGCCCGCGGAGCGTGCGTGTGGCGGTTTCCGCCCCTCTGATCGCCTGCTGGACGTAGGGGATCGGGATCCGCGAGGCGGCGCCGGCCGCGGACGCGTGCCTGGAGACCGCCGCGGCGTTGCGGGGGCTCATGGCGGCGAGCTGCGCCTTCTGCGTCGGGCTGAGCGTGTCCAGCGCCTCGGCGGCCAGGGTGCGGGCGGGATCCACGCCTCCCAGGATGCGCAGGCGCTCCTGCGCGGCGATCACCTGCGGACGCGTCGCGAAGAGCGAGTTGGCGCAGGCCTCCTTCACGGCGCGGCGCCCCTCGTGGAGCTGGCCGGAGTGGTCGCGCCAGCGGAGGGGAGGATCCGTCGGATCGAAGGTGGCTTCCATGTCGAGCACGGCGCGGGCCGCGCCGCCGGCGCGCACGGCCGCGCTGCGCGCCCTGTCCGTCGTCCTGGGGCGGAGCGCGCCGAGGCGTCCCGGCTGCTGCTCCCTGGCGAGCCGGCCGAACCGCGACGGGTCGGTGGTGAACTCGGTGAGGGCCTGCTCGACGCCGACGGAGCCGGCGCGTGCGCGCAGCTTCTTCTCCGCCTTCGCGGCGATCTCGGGCGTGGCGAAGGTCTCGGCCATCGCGTTCCGCATGGCGGTGGTGCCCTCCTGGAGCGAGGCCTCCTGCTCCTTGAAGAGGCCGAGGATGCGGGTGGCGTCCGCGCGGCCGCGCTCCAGGGTGGCGACCTGTTCCTGGACGCGCTCGGCTTCCAGCAGGCGCCCCACCCACCCATTGGCGGCGGAGACGGCCGGGTCGACCTGCTCCTGGCCGGGGAGGGGCATGGCGGGCGTGGAGGGGCGGCCGTCCGGGCCGGTCTGGTTCCAGGCATCCGCCGCAGAGGCTTCCTGCGACGGCCGCCCCCACGCATCGCGGCCGCGCTCGACGTGCGGCGCGGCAGGCGGGGCCTCGTTGTAGGCGCGGACGAGGTCGGTGAGGGGGTCGGCGCCGGGCGCCCGCTCCACGCCGGGGCCCGCCGCCGCGCGGACGGCCTCCATGAAGTCCACCGCGCTCACCCGGGTGGACTGCCGGCTGATGGCCTCCTCCAGGATGAGCGCCGCGCGGTCGGGGTGGTGGCGGGCCAGGTTGAGCTCGTGCGCGGTCGCGCCCAGCTCGGCCGCGTGGAGGACGGCGTCCTCAAGCTGGCGAGCGGAGCGGGTGGCGTCGGGGGCGGGGAGGGTGCCGAGGGCCCCCTGCGGGTCCGTCGCGACGGCCAGGAACGCTTCGCGCGGGCCGCCCTCGCGGACGACGAGCGCGTGGAAACGCGCCTCGGCAGTGGGGATGTCCAGCCCCGTGTCGCGCAGCGCGTCGCGGAAGCGGTCGGAGGCGGCGGCGGTGGCGAGATCGAGCGCCGACGCGTCCGGGCGCATGGTCGTGCGGGCCGGGCGGCGGGGATGGATCCGCTCCGCGCGGAGCGGCGCGGCCCGGGAGGGGCCGGGCGCAGGGGGTTCGGGCTGGGCGGCCGGAGGGGGCGCGGGGCCGGGCGCCGGCGGAGCGGGTGGCTCCTTGGCGAGGGCGGCGCGGTGCTCGGTGAAGGTCTGGCCGAACCGGGCGTTCAGGGGAGTGGCCCCGCCGGGGCTGAACTCCCACAGGCCGCGCTGGCTGGTCCCGTCGGTGATGACGATGCCGCGGACGCCGTCCGTGGTGTCGAGACGGAAACCGTGGTGGGCGACGCGGGCCTGCAGGTCCCCCCAGGACGTGGACGCCGCGATCTCGGACCGGAGGTGGGTCCAGGCGTGGGTGGGGAGGCGGGGATCCCGGGCGCGGACGGTGTCCGCGCCCATGGATCTTCGCTGCGGGCTCCCCGCGGGAGACGGGGCGGATGCGTCGCCGATCTCCGCCGGCGCCG
>JBFMFL010000363.1:701-6503 GCA_040752145.1 Gemmatimonadota bacterium | reverse complement strand
TTCCCCTCCCTCGCTTGCGGGGGAGGGGTGGCGCGCAGCGCCGGGGTGGGGGGCCCCGAGGACGCCAGCTCCAGCCCCGCGTGAGGGATGCGAGCGCGAAGCGGCGAGACCCGCGGCTGTTTGCGGGGCTCGCCTCCGTTACGCACGGTCGTATCGTGCATTACGGAGCCGCAGCCCGACCCCGGCGCAGCCGGGGGCACGCCCAAACCGAGCGGTTCGAGAAGACGATGCTGGACGTAGCAGTCGTGGGCGCCGGCCACAAC
The DNA here is from genome assembly GCA_040752145.1 of Gemmatimonadota bacterium. Lineage (GTDB taxonomy): Bacteria > Gemmatimonadota > Gemmatimonadetes > Longimicrobiales > Longimicrobiaceae > JAFAYN01. Next base: position 6,240 of record JBFMFL010000363.1, on the reverse strand, counting down.
GCCCTGATCGCCGCCGCCTACCTGGCCCGCGCGGGCAGGCGCGTGGCCGTGTTCGAGCGCGCCCCCCGCCCGGGCGGCGCCGTGCAGACGCGGGACGACATCTTCTCCGGGTACCGGATCGACGTGGGCTCCTCGGCCCACATCCTGATCCACCTCACCCCCGTCATCCGCGAGCTGGAGCTGGCCCGGTACGGCCTGGAGTACGTGGACTGCGACCCCTGGGGCTTCTACCCGCTGGAGGACGGCCGCGCCATCTACTTCTACAAGGACGTGGGCCGCACCTGCGACTCCATCGCCGCGGTCTCCCCGCGCGACGCCGACGCCTACCGCCGCTTCGTGCGGGAGTGGGAGCCGGTGAGCGAGGCCGTGCTCAAGGCGTTCCTGGGCCCCCCGAAGCCGGGGCGGATCGCTTGGACCATGATGAGGTCCGGCGGCTTCGGGCGCGGCGGGATGGGGCAGCTCCAGACCATCCTGGGCGGCTACCGGGCGCTGCTGGACGCCACCTTCGAGCACCCGGCCGTGCGCGCGGCGATCGAGTGGATGGCGGCGCAGTCCGGGCCCCCGCCGGGGGAGCTGGGCTCGGCGCCGCTGGCCGGGTGGCACGGGCTCTACCACAGGAGCGGGGTGAAGCGCGCCGTGGGCGGCTCCGGGGCGCTCACCGACGCGCTGGTGCGGCTGATCCGCGAGCACGGCGGCGAGGTGCACGCGGCCACGCCGGTGCGCCGCATCGTGGTGGAGGGCGGGCGCGCCGTGGGGGTGGAGGTGGCGGAGGGGACGGAGCCGGGGCTCCCGCTGGGCGCCGCGCCGCCCCCGCCCGCCGGGCCCGTGCGCCGGGTGGCGGCGCGGGCCGTGCTCGCCGGGTGCCACGTGGCCACGACGTTCGGGCGGCTGCTGGCCGACGCGCCGGAGGCCGCGGAGATGCGCGGGCGGGTGGCGAAGCTGCGGGTGGGCAACGGCTTCGGGATGATCCTGCGCTGCGCCACCTCGGAGCTGCCGGCGTACGCGGGCGCCCCGGCGGACGGCTCCCCCGGGCCGATGCACCGGGGGCTCCAGCTGCTCTGCCCGCCCGCTCCCTTCCTGGACCACGCCTACGCCGACTTCGCCCGCGGCGAGCCGGCGCGCGACCCCGCGGTGGTGGCGATGACCTGGACGGCGGTGGACCCGTCGCTGGCGCCCGCGGGGAAGCACCTGCTCTTCGCCTGGGCGCAGTACCACCCGTACGCGCTGGCCGGCGGCGCGAGCTGGGACGACGTGCGGGAGCGCGAGACCGAGAGGATCCTGGCGGCCGTGGGGCGCTTCGCCCCCAACGTCCCGCGCTGCGTGGAGCGGGTGTACACGCAGACCCCCGCCGACCTGGAGCGCGAGCACGGGCTGTTCAACGGCAACGTCATGCACCTGGAGATGTCGCTGGACCAGATGTTCTTCTTCCGGCCGGTGCCGGAGCTGGCGCAGTACCGCACCCCGGTGGGCGGGCTCTTCCTCACCGGCGCCAGCACCCACCCGGGGGGCGGCGTGTTCGGCGCGTCGGGCCGCAGCGCCGCGCAAGTCGTGCTCCATGCGCTCTGAACTGGACACGCATAGTTGACGCGGGGGCGCCGTGCCCCTACGTTTCCGGCGCTCATTACAGAAACGGCGTCCTCGCGCCGACCCTTCCCCATTGCACGGCGGGGACGGAGCCCCACGCCCAATCGGCCGCGGGGCCGTCCGCCTTCCGGCGCCCCCCTACCCGCAGCATCCTCAGAAATCATGAGCCAGACCGCCGCCCCGCGCGCGCACCGCCCGTCCCGCCACTCGGGGGCGCCCCGCAGCGCCCCCCGGCCCGAGCCGCAGACGCCCACGAACGTGCCCGCTTCCGCACCCGAGCCCCCCAAGCCCGCCGATCCCGCCGACGCCGCCGAGGAGCTCCGCGTCCTCCAGGCGTACCAGGCGATGAGCATCGGCACCCGCTGGGGGCTGATCATCCTGTCCATGGTGATCGCGCTGGTGGGCTACTACACCGGCGCCATCCAGGCCTCGCTCGAAATCGCCATGGGGCTGGTGGCGGTGGCGAGCGTGGTCAACGGCGCCGGGTGGTGGATGCTGCGCTCCGGCCGCTTCGCCCCCTGGCAGTACTACGCCATGCTGGTGGTGGACGCGCTGGTGATCGCCGCCTTCTCCGCCTCGCTGGGGCCGCAGGGCTACGTCGTCCTCCCGCTGTTCGCGTTCTCGGTGGGCGACTGCGCGCTCCAGGCGCCCAGGGCGGGCCGGCTGATGCTGCTCGCCACCATGGTCCTGTACCCGCTGGGCCGCTGGGCCGGGTACGCGCACGCCGGGGAGGCCACCCCGTGGGGGCTGCTGGCGCTGGAGTGGCTCTTCCTGGTGGGGATCAGCGCGGTGAGCGACGGGCAGAACTCCGAGCTGTTCAAGCGGCTGCGGCAGGTGCGCGCCGCGCTGGCCCGCATGGCCGGCGGCGACTTCGGCGAGCGGCTCCCGGAGCAGGACCAGACCAACGTGGGGCTGGTGTTCCGCAGCGTGAACCGGGTCTCCATCTCGGTGGACGTGCTCCTGCACGAGCTGCACGACCAGTCGCGCTCGCTCGCAGCCCTCGCGGAGGAGCTGGCCGCCACCGCCGAGCACGTGCAGCAGTCCGCGGGCGAGGTGGGGAGCGCCTCCGAGAACACCGCCGCCCACGCCGAGCGGCAGATGGAGCTGATCGCCCGCGGCGCGGACACGGTGGAGCGCCTGGCCGAGCGCAACGTGGCGCTGCGCGAGCAGGCCTCCGCCTCCGCCGACGGCGCGCGCCGCACCGCCCGCGAGGCGGACGGCCACGCCGGGCGCATCGCCCAGGCGGGCGAGCTGCTGCTGGAGGTGGGCGACGGGGTGCGCCGCTCGGCGGACTCGCTGCACACGCTGGACACGGCGGGCGAGCGCATCGGCGGCTTCGTGGACGCCATCCAGCAGATCGCCCGGCAGACCAACCTGCTGGCGCTGAACGCCGCCATCGAGGCGGCCCGCGCCGGCGAGCACGGCCGCGGCTTCGCCGTGGTCGCCGACGAGGTCCGCAAGCTGGCCGGCGAGTCCGGGGTGTCCGCCTCGGACGTGGCCGGCACGGTGGAGGAGACGCGCCGCGCCATCGGGCAGGTGCGGGCGCAGCTGGACGCCGTGCGCGGCCAGCTGGAGGGCGTGGGCGCCGCCTCGGACGGGAGCCGGGGCGCGCTGGGGGCGCTGCTGGACGCGCTCCGCGAGGCCGGCACGGCGATCGAGCGCATCCACGGCGAGGTGGAGGCGCAGGCTGGGGTGATGGGCGAGCTGCTCACCGCCATGCAGGAGGTGCGCAGCATCGCCGGGGCGAGCCGCGAGCGCGCCGAGCACACGGCCGCCGCCGCCCAGGAGCAGACCGCCGCCACCGAGGAGCTGTCCGCCACCAGCCAGGAGCTTGCCCGCATGGCTTCGGCGATGACGGCCCTGGCCGGGCGCTTCCACCTGCACGACGAGGTCAGCTGACAGCAGGTTCGGGCGTGCCCCCGGCTGGCGCCGGGGTCGGGCTGCGGCTCCGTAGAGCAGCAAACAACGCTGCTCAACGGAGTCGAGCCCCCAACGATACAGCTGTTGGGGTCTCGCCCCTTCGGGCCGACATCCCTCACGCGTGGGACCGAGAAAAGCCCCTCCACCGCACCGCGTGGAGGGGCTTTTCCGTCCCGCCGTCGCCGTGGCCCTAAACCCTCAGCGCTGAGGAATTACGCTCCGGCGCCAGAAGTGAGCCGCGCTCACTTGCGTGGCCCTGCACAGGATGATACATATGCAGGTTTCCGCTCCGCCCGCCCGGCGCGGGCCGTTCGTGCGATCCTGACACCAGAGAACCACACCGATAATGGCAACGACCCTGCCTTCAGACGCCCAGGCCCAGGTGTTCGGGCGTGAGAGCAGCCACGGGCTCGACAAGCACGGGATCCGCAACCCCGGCAAAGTCTTCTGGAACCTGCTGCCGGCCGAGCTGGTGGAGCACGCCGTCCGCCGCGGCGAGGGGATCCTGGTGGAGGGCGGGCCCTTCAACGCCGTGACCTCGCCGCACACCGGCCGCTCGCCCAACGACAAGTTCGTGGTGCGGGACGAGAACACCGAGGCCGACGTGTGGTGGGGCAAGGTCAACCAGCCCATCTCCCCGGAGCACTACGCGGCGCTCCGCGAGGACGTGCTGGCGCACCTGGAGGAGCAGGACCTGTACGTGCGCGACATGTGGGCCGGCGCCGACCCGGAGTACCGGCTGGCGGTGCGGGCGATCACCCCGAACGCCTGGCACAACCTGTTCGCCCACAACATGTTCCGCCGCCCGAGCGACGCGGAGCTGGAGGGCATGGTCCCGGGCTTCACCATCCTGCACGCCCCCGAGTACGAGGCCGACCCGGCACGGCACGGCACCCGCACCGGCACCTTCATCCTGGTCAACTTCACCGCGAAGGAGGTGATGATCGGGGGGACGCGCTACGCGGGCGAGCTCAAGAAGTCCATCTTCAGCATCCTCAACTACCTGCTCCCCAGGCAGGGCGTGCTCGCCATGCACTGCTCCGCCAACGTGGGGCCGCAGGGCGACACGGCGCTGTTCTTCGGGCTGTCCGGGACGGGCAAGACCACGCTCTCGGCGGACCCGGAGCGCGGGCTGATCGGCGACGACGAGCACGGCTGGACCGACCGCGGGATCTTCAACTTCGAGGGCGGCTGCTACGCCAAGGCCGTGAAGCTCTCCCCCGAGGGCGAGCCGGAGATCTACGCCACCACCCGCATGTTCGGGACGGTGCTGGAGAACTGCGTGGTGGACGAGAAGCGCCGGGTGGACTTCGACGACATCTCCATCACGGAGAACACGCGCATCTCGTACCCGCTGCACTACATCCACAACTTCGTGCCCGAGGCGCAGGGCGGGCACCCGCGCAACATCGTCTTCCTCACGGCGGACGCGTACGGCGTGCTCCCGCCCCTGTCGCGGCTCACGCCCGAGCAGGCGATGTTCTACTTCCTGTCCGGCTACACCGCAAAGGTGGCCGGCACGGAGCGCGGGGTGAAGGAGCCGCAGCCCACCTTCTCGGCGTGCTTCGGCCAGGTGTTCCTGCCGCTGCACCCCGGCGTGTACGCAGACCTGCTGGGCAAGAAGATCGAGGAGCACGGCTCGCGGGTGTGGCTGGTGAACACCGGCTGGACGGGCGGGCCGTACGGCGTGGGCTCGCGGATGAAGCTGGGCTACACCCGCGCCATGGTGCGCGCGGCGCTGGCCGGCGAGTTGGACGGCGTGGAGACGACGGAGGCGCCGTTCTTCGGGCTCCAGGTGCCCACGAGCGTCCCGGGCGTCCCCTCGGAGGTGCTCCTCCCGCGCGAGACCTGGCAGGACCGCGCGGCGTACGACGCCAAGGCCGCCGAGCTGGCCGCGGCCTTCCGCAGGAACTTCGAGCAGTTCGCCGACCGCGTACCCGAGGCGGTGCGGAACGCGGGCCCCGGCGGGCGCTGAGCGGCGCCGCACGCGGCTGAAGGCCAGATACGAGAGGCGCCCCCGGCCGACGGCCGGGGG
>JBFMFL010000363.1:0-691 GCA_040752145.1 Gemmatimonadota bacterium | reverse complement strand
CCCCCGCCTCTCGCGTTTGGGGGGCTACACAGTGAGGATGCTACACACATTGCGCCTGGACAAACCTTGTACAAATATTGTGCACGGGCTGTACAACCCGTGGACAGATCCCGGTCGCACACACGAGAACGGAGTAGACCCATGCGCATCGCACGCTCGCTCGTCGCAGCCGCCTTCGCCCTGCTGGCCGCCGCCGCCCCCTCCGCCGCGCGCGCCCAGGCCGCCGGCGACATCGTGGAGGTGGCCCAGGCTAACGGATCGTTCGGGACGCTGCTGGCCGCGGCCGAGGCCGCCGGGCTGGTGGAGACGCTCAAGGGCGCGGGGCCCTACACCGTGTTCGCCCCCACCGACGCGGCGTTCCGCAAGCTCCCCGCGGGCGCGGTGGACGCGCTGCTCGCTGACCGGGAGCGGCTGCGCGCCGTGCTGCTGTACCACGTGGTCCCGGGGCAGGTCACGGCGGCCCAGGTGAGCGGCATGAGCAGCGCCACCACCGTGGGCGGCGCCGACGTCCGCGTCCGCGCCCAGGGCGGCAGCGTGATGATCGGCAACGCCCGGGTGACGCAGGCGGACGTCGCCGCCAGCAACGGGGTGATCCACGTGATCGACACCGTGCTGATGCCGCCGATGCCGTCCCGCAAGTAGCCGTGCGCCACCGGAACGCGGCGGGGAGGAGGGCCCTGGCCCTCCTCCC
>JBFMFL010000362.1:0-6512 GCA_040752145.1 Gemmatimonadota bacterium | reverse complement strand
CGGCGCCCTCAAGAAGCTTGCCCGTGGAGAGCGCGAGCCGGCCGCCGCGACTTGTTCCGGCGCCCCCGCGCACGTAAGATCGGGTCCGCGCCGGCGCTCCTCCGCCGGGCGGGAGGGCCGCAGCCGCGAAAGGGAGTGGATGGAAGAGGTCGTGTACTCGGCGGACTCGCAGCTCCGCTCGCCCGGACGCTTCGCCGCGGAGCTGCTCGCCGACCTGCGGGTGGCGCCGTCGGTGGCGTGGCACCTGTTCCTGCGCAAGCTGCAGGCGGGGTACCGGCAGAGCTGGCTGGGGTACCTGTGGCTGCTGCTGCCGCCGCTGGCGACCTCGGGCGCGTGGGTGTACCTCAACGCCGCCCGCATCCTGGACGTGGGCCCCACCGACCTCCCCTATCCCGTGTTCGTGCTCACCGGCACCCTGCTCTGGCAGGTGTTCGCGGAGGCGCTGGAGGCCCCGCTCAAGGGGCTCTCGGCCGCGCGCGCCATCCTCACCCGGAGCCGCGTGCCCCACGAGGCCATGCTGCTGGCGGGGATGGCGGAGGTGGTCTTCAACTTCGCGGTGCGCCTGGCCGTGGTGGCGCCGGTGCTCCTCTGGCTCGGGGCGCGCCCGGGCGCGACGGCGCTCCTCGCCCCGCTGGGGGTGGCCGCGCTCCTCCTGCTGGGCTTCTCCCTGGGGCTGCTGCTCGCGCCCGTGGGAATGCTCTACCAGGACGTGTCGCGCGGGATCACGCTGGTCGCCGGCATCTGGTTCTTTTTGACGCCCGTCATCTACCCGCCGTCCGCGTCGCCGCTGGGCGCGCTGAACCCCGTGGCGCCCCTGCTGGTCACCGCGCGCGGGTGGCTCACGGGAGGGCCCGCGGCGCCCGCGGCGGGGTCCGGGGTGGTGGTGGCGGCCAGCCTCGCCGCGCTGGCGGTGGGGTGGGGGGGCTACCGCCTGGCGAAGCCCCACCTGGTTTCGCGGCTGTAGGCCATGGAGATCATCCGCCGGGCGCTGGGCCTCGCCGGACGGGGCGGGGGATCCGCGGCCCCCCGCCCGGATACGCTCGAGGGGCACCTGGGCGCTCTCCTCCCCGCGCTCGCGGTGGAGTGCGTGCTCGACGTGGGGGCGAACGCCGGCCAGTACGCCGGGATGCTGCGCCGGATCGGGTTCCGCGGGCACATCGTCTCCTTCGAGCCGGTGGCCGCCAGCGTGCGCGAGCTGCGGGAGCGGGCCGCGCGCGACGGGCGCTGGACCGTGCTCCCGTACGCGCTGGGCGCCGAGGAGGGCGAGGCGGTGATCCACGTGGCGCGCGAGTCCCGGCTCAGCTCCGTGCTCCCCATCAACGAGCGCGGCGCGCGGACCTTTCCGGGGCTCTCGGACATCGTCGCGCGGGAAACGGTCCCCGTGCGGCGGCTGGACGCGGTGCTCGGCGAGCTGCCGGACGGCATCGCGCGCGGCAGGGTCTTCCTCAAGACGGACACGCAGGGGAGCGACCTGGCGGTGCTGGCCGGCGCCGCCGGCTGCCTGGAGCGGGTCGAGGGGCTGCAGATGGAGCTGTCGCTGAACCCGGTGTACCGGGGGGCGCCGGACTTCGCGGAGGCGCTCCGGGCGATCCGCGACGCCGGCTTCCAGCCCACGGGGATCTTCCCGGTCGCCCCCAGCCCCGCGCGCGCGCTGATCGACGTGGACTGCGTCGCGCGCCGCGGCGTCTAGCGGTTCCCCCCTCCTGGAGCACGAGCTTCGCATGTCGATCTTCGAGCGCGCCGTCCGGCTGGCGGGCCGCGTGCGGCGCCTGGGCGCCCGCCCCGCCGCGCCGCGGCCGGAGCCGGTGGACGTGATGCACCCCGACGTCGTCCAGGACCCGTACCCGTACTATGCGGCGCTGCGCGCGCGCGGCCCGGTCCACTTCCTCCCCGAGCGGGAGCTGTGGCTGGTGGTGGGATACGACGAGGTGGCGCGCGCCTTCAAGAGCCCGCAGCAGTTTTCCAGCGCGCGTCCGCAGGTCCGCTTCGACCCCATCCTGAACGAGGTGGACCCGCCCGACCAGACGCGGGTGCGGCGCGCCGTGGCTCCCTACTTCACGGCCGCCGGCGCCGAGGCGCTGGAAGGCCACGCCCGTGCCTGCGCCGCGGGGCTGCTCGCCGAGCACGCCGGCAGGGCGGAGGTGGACCTGGTGGCCGACTTCGCGGTGCCCTACGTGGAGCGGGTGGTGGGCGGCTTCCTGGGGCTCACGCGCGGGGAGTGCGAGTCGCTGCGGGCGCGGCTCGCGCCGTTCGGGGACGAGGCGCAGGCGGAGCGCTTCCACGAGCTGGACGCGTGGGCGCGGGAGCAGGTGGAGGGAGCCGCCGCCGCGCCCCCCCGGTCCATGGCCGGGCGGCTGTTCGGCGCCGGGGACGGAGCCGCGCACACGCCGGAGGAGGCGGCGGGTCTGCTCAAGCTGTTCTGGATCGCGGGGACCACCACCACCTCGCGCCTGGTGGCCGCGTGCGCGCTCCACCTGCTCCGCGACGGCGAGCTGCGCGCCCGCCTGGGGGCCGATCCCGGCCTGGTCCCCGCGCTGGTGGAGGAGGCCGCCCGCCTGGATCCGCCGGAGATGCTGCTGTGGCGCCGGGCCGGCCCCGGGGCCGAGATCGGCGGCGTCGCCATCCCCCCGGGCGCCGAGGTGCGGCTCGGCGTGGGAGCGGCGAACCGCGACCCCGCCCGCTTCGCCGACCCCGACCGCCTGTGGCTGGAGCGCGTCCCCAACCCACACCTCACCTTCGGCTCCGGGCCCCACGTCTGCCCCGGGTCGCGGCTGGCGCGCATGCAGGTGCGCGTGGCCGTGGAGGCGCTGCTCGCCGCGTGGCCGGACTTCCGCGAGACCCGGCCGCTCTCCGCGCTGGCCTACGCGCCCTCCCCCAACTACCGGGCGCTGGAGGCGCTGTTCGTGGCGCCCGGCCGGGGCGCCGCGTGAGCGGAGCGGCGCCGGCGGTCCGCGCCGACGGGCTTTCCAAGAAGCTGTGCCGCGAGCTGAGGCGGGCGCAGTGGTACGGGCTGCGGGACATCGCGAGCGAGGTCCTGCGCCCCGCCGCCGGGGCCCGCCCCGCGGAGCTGCGCCCCGGCGAGTTCTGGGCGCTGCGCGACGTGTCGTTCCAGGTGGCGCCGGGCGAGTCGCTGGCGGTCATCGGGGCCAACGGGGCGGGGAAGAGCACCCTGCTCAAGGTGCTCTACGGGCTGGTGAAGCCGGACGGGGGGACGGTCCGCCTGCGCGGGCGGGTGGGGGCGATGATCGAGCTGGGGACCGGGTTCGACCCGGCGCTCTCCGGGCGCGAGAACGTGTACGTCAACGCGGCGCTGCACGGCTTCTCCCGCCGCGAGACGGCGCGCCTGATGGACGAGATCGCCGACTTCGCGGAGCTGGGCGACGCCATGGAGGTGCCGCTCCGCTACTACAGCTCGGGGATGCAGGCGCGGCTCTCGTACGCCGTGGCGGCGCACCTCCGGCCCGACGTGCTGCTGGTGGACGAAGTGCTCGCCGTGGGCGACATCGCCTACCAGCGCAGGTGCCTCGCCCACATGCAGAGGTACCTGGACGGCGGGGGGGCGCTGGTGTTCGTGTCCCACAGCCCGCACCAGATCCAGGCCATCTGCCGCAGCGGCATCCTGCTGGAGTCCGGGCGGCTGGCCTTCGCCGGCACCGCCGTGGAGACTCTGGGGCGCTACCTGGAGACGCAGCAGCGCGCCGCCCGTCCGGCCGCGGGGGACGCGCACGCCCCCGCGGCCGCCCCCGACGGCCCCGTGCGGATCCTGGGGATCGCCGCGCGCGCCGCGCAGGGCGGCGGCGAGGCCCGCACCGGCGGGGCGCTGCGGCTGGAGGTGGCGTACCTCGCCCGGGAGCGCGCCGAGGTGGAGTGGAGCTTCAGCATCTGGACCGCGGACCAGTGGGTGTGCGTGGCCGGCGCGAGCGACCCGGGGCGGCGCGCCCTCGAACCGGGGGAGGGGGTGCTGCGCTGCACCGTCCCGCGCCTGCCGCTGGTGGCGGGGCGGTACGTGCTGCGGGCCATCGTGAACGACGCCGCCACTCACTACCCGCTCGCCACCTCCGGCTGGACCGACCCTCCCCACCCCTTCCGGGTCGGCGCCGAGCCCTCGCGGCAGAGCAACGGCGCCATGGCCATGCACCAGCTGACGACGATCGATGTGGAATGGGAGTGAGCCCGTGACCGGCGCCGCCGTGGACGCCGCGGTGGAGCGGGCGCTGGGGTGGCTGCACCGCAGCCAGCTCCCCTCTGGGGAGTTCAGGTCGTACCTGTCCACCGACCACGCCCTGGAGCGCGACCGGGTCTTCGACAGCTCCCCCTTTCCCACCGCGCTGATCGCGTACTCGCTGGGCTTCGCCGGGGGGGAGCGGGCGCGGGAGATGCTGGACCGGGCGGTGAGCTTCTTCCTGGCGGAGATGGAGCCGCCGGGGGTGTGGAGGTACTGGACCCGGGGGCACCCCCACCGCTCCACCATCCCCGCCGACCTGGACGACCTGGCCTGCGTCTCGTACGTGCTGCGCCGCGAGGGCGCCGCGTTCCCGGACAACCGCGGGCTGGCGCGGGCCGCCCGCAGCCCGGAGGGGCTGTTCTACACCTGGCTGGCCCCCCGCTGGCCGGCGCCGCGCAGCCGCGCCTACTGGCGGGTGGCGCTGCGCCACTGGAGGAACCCGGCCAGGGCGTACTACTTCTGGAAGCTGAACGAGTCGGGGCTGGACGACGTGGACTGCGTGGTCAACGCCAACGTCCTGTTCTACCTGGGGGAGGGGCCGGACACCGCGGCGGTGCCCGGCTACCTGGCGGGCGTGTTCCGGGAGGGGCGGGAGGCGTGCTGCGACAAGTGGCACCTCAACGGCTTCACCTTCCAGTACGTGGTGTCGCGCTGCTTCGCCGCGGGCGTGGCGGCGCTGGGCGCCATCCGCGACCGGGCCGTGGCCCGCATCGCCGCGGCCGCCAGGCCGGACGGCCGCATCGGCGACAACGAGTTGGAGACCGCGCTGGCCGTGTGCGCGCTGCTCTCCTGGGGGAGCGCGCCGCCCGAGCTGGAGCCGGCCGTCCGCTTCCTCCTGGCCGCGCAGCGCCCGGAGGGGGACTGGCGCGCCGCCTCGCTGTACTTCGGGGGCCCCAGGAAGTACTTCGGCTGGGGCTCCGAGGAACTGACCACCGGCTTCTGCCTGGAAGCCCTCGCCCGCTACCGCCAGTCCTCCCCCCCATGGCCGAGCACCTGATCCACGTCGGCTACCCCAAGGCCGGCTCCACCTTCCTGCAGGCGTGGTTCGAGCAGCACCCCGAGATCCGCTACGCGCACGGCGGGGTGGGCGGGTTCCACGACGTGTACGCCATGTGCCGCATGCCCGACCCCGGGTACCGGTACTACGTCACCAGCTCCGAGGGGCTCTCCACCCCGCACGGGAGCACGGGCGGGCTGCAGCTGGAGGGGGGCGGCGAGCGGGGCGGGCTCCCGGAGCGGATCAAGGACGCGCAGGCCCAGGTGTGCGCGCTGCTGAAGACGCTCTTCCCGGAGAGCCGCGTGCTGCTGGTGACGCGCGGCTTCCGCGACATCGTGGTGTCCGGCTACTCCCAGTACGTCCGCAACGGCGGCACCCGGCACCTGGAGGGGATGTGCCGCGCGCTGGGCGAGCGCCTGGCGGACGACGCCGGCCACTACTACGACTTCGACTACCTGGTGCGGCTGTACGCGGAGGCCTTCGGGCGCGACCGCGTGATCGTCCTCCCCTTCGAGCTGCTGCGCGACGACCAGCCCCGCTTCCTGGCGGTGCTGGAGGAGCGGCTGGGGCTCTCCCACCACCCGGTGCGGATGGGGCGGGTCAACGCTTCGCTCTCGCCCGAGGAACTGTACTGGTACCCGGTGATCTCGCGGGCGGTGTCGGCCGCGGCGGAGCGCCTGGGGGGGCGGGGCGACCGGCTGTACCGCTGGTACGCGCGGCGGGTCTTCGACGGCCGGCTCGGCCCGCTGGCGCGGGCGCTCGCGCGGGCGAGGCCCGGCCGGCGGATCACCGCGGCCGACCTCCCGGAGGACGTGCTGTCGCTGTGCGAGGGGAGGGCGGAGCTGCTCCGCGGCGACCCGCTCTACGCGCCGTACGCGGCGGAGTACCTGTGGGAGCGGGGAGCGGGGGGGTGAGCGCTCAGCCGGGGCGGGAGCCGCCCGGGGCGCGGGACAGGCGCCGCAGGACCCCCGCCGGCGCACGGGCCGTCCACCGGAGCAGGCCCCACAGGTCGGCGGCCTGGTGCAGGATGGGCCCGGCGAACACCAGCAGGTGCAGCGCCGCCAGCGCCAGGAAGGCGGGGTGCCGCGCCGCCAGGAGCAGCGCGAAGGCCAGGGCGGGCCAGGTGCGGTAGAAGGCCAGCAGGGGGACGTAGCTCCCCCTGTCGGCGGGCGCCGGGTCGGCCAGGGAGTGGGGCTGGGCCCCCGCCCAGCGCGGCAGCTGCGCGAGCAGCCCGTACCCGGCGAAGCAGGCCACCGCCGCCGGGGCGACGGGGAGGAGCGCCGCGCCCAG